>NZ_JAJJPG010000008.1:49606-66381 GCF_032907665.1 Intrasporangium sp. | reverse complement strand
ACAGGCACGGTGGGCAGACCGGGCACGATCCGCGGCAGCGCGGCGCGCTGTAGCTGGATCTGGCGGTTCGAGCCGTCCACGTGGACCGGCACGAACGGGATCCAGTGCTCTGGTACGGATGACATCGCCTCGTAGCGCACGTCCGCGACCCGGGGCTCGTCCGGCTCCGGCTGGGGCACGGCGTCCCCGAGACGCTGGAAGTATGCCGCTGTCTGCCCGGCTGCCAACCCGCCCGGCATCCCTCCGCCGGCCGCGGACGGGATGGTTCGCTCCAGGCCCCACACCATGTTGGCCTGCTCGTCCCGGACGAGCGACACCTCCTCGAACGCAGGACCTTCCTGCACCTTCGCGGCCACGGGCAGCACGAGCAGGGAGGTGTCCGCCTCCCCGGGGCCGATCCGCGATGAGGAGAACATCGACCACCGCTGCCAGGTGTCGTCATCGCCGGAACCGGCCGGGGGGATCCAGTACCGCTCACCGAACACGTTCGTCACGGCCAGGCCGCGGACGGTGGCGATCGACGCGACCGGCATCCGCAACTGGGTGAGGAACCAGTCGTTCGCATACACGAGGGCAAACTCGACGAACAACATCGTGGCGAGGTCCGTCGTCGCCGCGTCGACCGCCCCGAGGTTGGTCCGGCCCTCCTCGAACGCCCACCACCGGGTGGCCGGCATGCCCTCGAAGGACACCGGTGAGGGCACGGTCGCAGACCTGCTCTCGACGACCACACCGGGGGCCGCCTGGTCGAGGGGCGTGGTGTCCTGCGGGTCGAGGTCGAGGTGCCACCAGTCGAGGCGGCCGCCGTGGTACTCGCGGGCAGCGTAGCGTCGGGCCGATCCGTCTGCGTTCGGCGCGGCGGCCCGGAACCGGTACTCCAGCCGTTGCGGGTCCCACGCGTCGACCTCGGGTTCCCCGGCCGGCACCACGAGGTCGTGGAACCACTCGACCAGACGCACGCCCAGCCTGTCGAGGAACGGCTCGTCGGCGGCGGCAATCCCCGTGACCCCATCGTATGGCGCCAGTGGCGGCGTGGCCGTGAGCTGCTCGAACAGGGCGCCGCCGTCCAGCGCGCGCCGCCCCGCGACCGCCGCGAATGACTGCCACACCCCGGGATGCGCAGCAAGACCGGCATCGGAGGCAGCGGTGGGATCCGGCGACGGGAACTCGAACGCCTCGCGGAAGTTCGCGGTGTAGTCCGCGGACAGGTCACCCGCCGCCACTGCAGCCGCGAGCCACTTCTCCCAGCGCCGACCCAGCGCGAGACGCAGGTCCAGGGCGAGCGGCACACCGCCGAGACGGAACGCGAACGGGCGCCGCTCGACTCGGGCCTCCAACGGCAGCGGCCCGTCGAACGCGGTCACCGGCGCCTCTCGAGCGCCCAGCTCGGTGAGCTCCGTGCGCTCGACGAGCAGCTGCGCGGACACCGGCGAGCCCGCATCGTCGGCCTGGAACTCGCCGAGCTGCCACTGCCGGGTCAGCAGCCAGAGCGGGTCGCGCACCTCTGCGCGCAGGGACCGTTCGAAGGATCGGGTCCGGGGCCGACCTTCGAGCCGGTTGTAGACGGTGACCGAGGGGAACACCTGGGCGGTGAGCGCCTCGCTCATCTCGGCGGGCCCGGAGATGAGCTCGTAGCCGGCCGATGCCGCGGAGTGGGAGATCTCAGCCATCGCCGTCCTCCAGGGTGACGTGCACGAGGTTGCTCACGGCATACGACAGCCCGATGGAGATGCCGTGCGTGGTGAGAGCCGTGATGGTCGCGGGCAGGAACCGCGCGACGGCGTCCGCGTCGAGCTGCCCTGGCTCGACGGCGCGCTGGCGGGCCAGCCGCATCGTGTCCGGGACCGCCTGGCGCAGGTCGTCCCAGGTCCATGTCTTGCCGCCCGATGCAGGGGTGACCAGGAGGAGGGACTGCGGAGCCTCGCTCGAGGGCTGGTCGTAGTGGAACGCGAGCCCCACCGTCGTCTCGTCACTCGGAAGCACTTCCGTCCACGCGTCCACCAGCAGGCCACACACGTCGCCTGTCGGGTCGAATCCGGCCGGGTACTGCGCCGTGTACAGGAGGTGCTCACCGGTCAGGTCCTGCCCGGGTGGGAACTCCATGGCGAGCCATGCATCCCCGGGGCGGTAGGGCAGCTGGATCGGGGTGAGCTCCGGGTCGACCTGAACCAGGGCCCGAGCCAGCAGCCCAGCCTGCTCGAGCCGGCGCAACGGCTCGCGAACCCGGGCCGCCGAGTGCACCCAGTCCTCCACCGGGAAGTCCCGGGCCGTCGCGACGAGGTGCGCCAGCAGTCCGGCCTGGTCGCCGAGCGCCTGGGCCCACTCGGCCGCCGCCGCCGTGGGGACGGTGAACCGCGGCACGATGAGAAACCCCTCGCCGAGCAGTGCCTCGGCCGCTGCTTCGAGCGCGGTCAGCGCAGCGGGCGGGTCGGTCGCCGCAGCATGGTCGGCGAATGCTGTCGTCGCCGCCGCGTCGCGGGCGCTGAGCACCTCGGCGAGGGAGCGCACCCCGGCCACGACGTCGTGCACCAGCGCGATCATCGCCGCTTCCGTGCTCGCCACCTCGAACGGGGTCGGGTCCACGTCGCTGACCGGTAGGTGGCCGAGCAGCTCAGTGCGCAGCGAGACGAGGCCGGGTGCCGTGGTGGCCAACAGCGCGCGCAGCCCGTCCGCGCGGCCTGCGAAGGCGTCCCGCCGCGCTTGCACCGCGGCGAGCTGGAGGACAGGCGTCGCCTCGGGCTCGGCCAGACCGCCGGCCTGCGCGGGCACGATGGCGCCCTCGATCGCAGCGAGCGCGGCGAACCGCTCCTCGTCCGGGGTGCCAGCCGGCAGATCCGCATAGTCCTGCAGGGCCGCGTCGATCCCGACGAGGCGAGCATCCCACCGGGCGAGCAGCTCCCGGACCCGGTCCATGGTGCGGGCGTACTGACCGGCGCGTGAGGCGATCGCCTGGCCCCACCCGGATCCGGGGACCGCCAGGCGCGCGCCGCGTTCCAGCAGCGCGACCGCGTCGTCCACCGCCGTGTCCGCGTCGTCCAGCACTGCGTCGCGATGAGTGGCCAGGTCGGCGAGGCGGGGCTCCCACCCGTCGAGGTAGGCGGTGACGTCGGTGAGCAGGTCGCCGAGCAGGCTGTGCACGGCGAGGAGCCGCGCGGGGTCCACGACGGCCACGGCGTCGAGGTCCGCCGCGGCCTCCCCGGCGAGCACGACATCGGTCGGCCGCAGTGCCCGCGCCGTGGTGACGATCGAACGCAGGTGGTCGCACTGCGCTGCGATGTCGAACACCGGAACCTGCCCGGGATCGGCCTCGCGATAGGCGATCTCCAGCCGGGCGTCCGGACGAGGGGTCGTCGGAGGAGAGCCGCCCGGAGTGGTCAGCACGTGACGCACCACCCGGTCGTCGAGCTCGTCCATCGCCTGCTCGCCGGAGCGGAGCAGCTCCACGACATCCCGTGCCCGCAGGCCGAGGTCAGCGAGGGTTACGGCGGTGAACTCGTCGGAGCCGTCGACCGGGTCCTTCCAGTGAACCCGGCACGCCACCGTATCGAGCGGCGGCAGCAGCGCGGCACAGTAGGCGTCGACGGCCGGCTCGGCGAGCGCGCGGGGGGTGGCCCCCACGCCGGCGCTCGCGGCGGGGTCGAGATGGATGCCCACCCGGTGGGTCAGTGTCACGCCGGTGGCCGGAGTGCGCACCACCTCGATCTCCGGGGGTCGGTGACCGGTCTCGACGGTGCGCAGCGCCGCTCCTGCACGGTCTGCGCTGCCCTGGGTCGCCTGGTGCACCGACTCGGCGAGGGCGAGGTCGCCGACGGCATCGCGCAGATCGCGCAGCGCGGCGACCTCGCGCTCGATCGCCGCGCGTTGGGCGGCGCTCGCGTCGGCACGCAGTACCGACGCGGGCAGCCCGAACGGGTAGCTGAAGGCCTGGTTCTGCTCGACGTGCTCCACGAGCCGCAGACCGTCCAGGACGTTCCGCGCCTCGATCGCCTCGATCGAGACGCCCTCGGTCTGCGCGGTCGAGTCCAGCCGGTTGGACCGCAGCGGGAAGCGCAGCCGGAGGTCGTAGATGAACTCGTCCACCTCGGCGAAGCCCGAGGCATCGTGCAGTCCGCGTTCGAACGCGTACCCGAGCAGCTCGGCGAGGCTCTGGCCCTGACGCATCCCGGCGAGCACGTCCATCGCCTTGCGCACCCGCTCGGAAGACAGGTTGACCGTCATCGCCTGGGGGTCCGCCGGCGAGGCGCTCGCCAGGTATCCACTGCGCAGCACCGACGCGGTCACTGCCTGGTTGAGGCTCGGCGCGAGCAGGTGTCCGCCGCTGTCGGGGTCGCGCTGCAAGGCGGTTCCTTCGGCGAACGCAGCGGCGAGGTCGTCCGGCAGTTCCACCGGCACCGGGTCGGTGCGATTGCGCCGCACGTCCTCGAGCCAGCCGTAGGCGCCGAGGTGGATGCCGCGCCGAGGCGTCTCCGGACGCTCGGGCTCGCCGTCCTCACCGGGCTCGCCCGCCTCGCCGCGTGGTCCGTCATCACCGGGCTCGGTGTGCTCGGCCGTCTCGACATCGTCCTGCGGGATGCCCCGCATCAGCTCCAGCTGGGCGTTCACGAGTCCGAGCCGCCACGCGTCGAGGCGGTAGGTGACGGTGTCGAGGTGCTCGACCATCGCCCGCTCCAGCCGGGCCGTCGAGGCGTCCACGAGCAGCTCCAGGGCCTCGACCTGCTCGCGCAGCACCCGGGTGCTCGGGTGCGTGTGCAGCACGTGGCTGATCTGGGCGGCGACGCTCCAGTCCTGGCCCGGGGAGATCCGCGGGTCGTGGCGGTACAGCGGGGCGTAGCGCGACTCGCTCGCCGATCCGGGATCGACGTGCACGAACGCCGGCTCCCGGCGGAGCGCCCGCACGGTGGCAGCGTCGTAGCCGACGTGGTCGTGCAGCCGCCAGGAGGACTCGGCGTAGCCCAGGATCAGGGCGTGTCGGGCGAGCAGGAAGAGCAACGTCGTCGGCACGGCGTCCACGAAGCCACTCGTCGTGCGCACCGCGTCGAGAGAGGTCTGCGCCGCATCGAGCAGCCACTGCAGGTAGTTGCGCTCACCGGTCGCCCAGACCCGCACGGCCTCCGTCTCGGAGAGCGGCCGGTCGTCCACGAGCGGGCCTTTGAGCGGAGCCTGCCGGCCGTGGAAGTACAGGTCGAGCAGCGGCGGCCGCTCGTCCCCGTCGTAGCCGAGGCGCTGCAGCAGCTCGAGCGCGGGACGGTCCAGCCCGGCCTTGACCCACGACTCCCAGAAGTCGGCGGACCATCCGCCCAGACCGGCCGTGTTGGCGATCTGGTCGATGGACTCGGCGTAGCGGTAGTGGAACTCCGCCGAGGCCGGGTGCAGCCCGAGGATGCCGAGCAGCGTCTGATGCGCGTCGAGACCCGCCGCGCCGCCGCGTCCCAGAGAGGGCACCGTCGCCACGAGGTCGTCCCAGTCCTCGTCGGCGAGCGTCAGCAGGGCGTGCAGCCGGGTCAGGAAGGCGGGACGTGGGCTCAGGTCCAGCTGCGGGCGAGGGCGCAGCCAGGTGATCCGGGAGAATGCCGTCGTCGTCGTGATGCCGTACGGCTGGCGACCCACCCGGAAGGCGGGCAGCGAGCCCCGTCCGCGCACGTGGTGCGTGAAGAACCAGCGAGCCTGCTCGACGGTGGGGTCCGAGATCACCGGCTCGAGCTGGGTCCCGAGCAGATAGCCCATCGTGGCCGGCCAGAGCAGCGCCTGCATGGCGCGGGCGTCGCGCTGGTCGAGGCCGTGGGCGCCCGGCACCCCGACCAGGGTATCCGGGTCGATGCCGAGCAGGTCGGCGAACCACTGTCCGTCCCGGCGCAGCAGCGGATCCGGTTCCAGCGGGACGGCCCCCAGCCGCATCGCGTCGAACGAGGTGTCCGGGTCGTCGATGGCGGAGTGCCCGGAGTCGGACGCCTCTGTGTTGTTGGTCGCCGTGCCCTGCGGGACGAAGGACAGTCCCGCACCGGAGAAGCGATGGTGGCGCAGCAGGGTCTGGAGCCGGTCGGCGGACGTGTGGGGCCCGTCCAGGACGCGGACCCCGACGACATACAGCCGGTCGAACCCGGCGGTCGACTGGCCGGGCTGGAGGTCGATCCGGATACCCAGCCCGTCGTGCACGGCGCGGTCGAAGTCGGTCAGCCAGGCCAGCTCGTCGGGCAGCGCGAGCCGACCGTCGGCGGCGCTGACCGCCTCCTCGGCCGGGGCCAGCGGATCCGGGCCGGTGAACACCTCCGGCGGGACCGGACGCCCGAGCCACTCGGTGCGCTCGTCTCCCGACTCGGTGACGAACACGAAGCGGTCCGGCAGCAGCGCGGCCCGCGGGGCGCGGTGCCACGTGGCGGAGGTCGTCTCGACGTCGGGGAAGACGGGGTCGGCGGCAGGGTCCGTCGGTCCCTGCGGCCTTTCCTCCTCGTTCGTGGGCCGGACCACGGAGACCATCCAGGCGCCCCGCCCCGATCCGTGGCTGTGGACCAGCCGGTGCCACGCGGCCCGCTCGCCGTCCTCGTTGCCTGCCGCGGCCCACACCTCGGTCCAGAATGCCTGTGCGTCGCTCACCTCGGAGTCGCTCAGCTCCTCCCCGAAGGCATCGACCGAGACCGTGTCCGGGAACACCCGGACCCAGAGCTGCTCGCGGCGCACTCCGGAATCGGGGTCGACGACGTGCATGAACCGGGTCTCGAGTCGCACCGGGAACAGCAGGAACGGGATGTCGGCCGACAGGCCCGCGATGAGCTCGCGTGGGTCGACGACGTCGACGGCGAGCTCGAGCCCCGCGGCGAGCGCCTCACGGGCCTCCCGGCGAGCGTCCTGGGCGGTGCTGCTGCGGCGCTGGGCCCGCTCGAGCTCCCGCTGGGCCCGGGCGAGGGCGGTCTCGTCACCGGCTCGCCTGGCGGCCTGCACGCCCACCTCGGCGGCCCGCACTGCTCCCGCGGCCCGGACTCGGTCGTGGGTGGCGCGCTCGCTCGCCTGCTGCGCCTGCGCGATGGCCTGGCGGACCTCGTCGACGCTGCTCATTCGTCCTCCCTGCGGAGCATCTCCACGGCGTGCACGGCAACGAGCACGGGCGACTGGTAGGTCAGGTATGCCCAACGGGCGGCGCTCGTGGGTGCGGCGGCGAGGACGGCGAGGTCGTCGCTGCGTTGCTCGAGCTTCTCGGCGTCGTCCGGTTCGACGCTCGGGTCGAGGGTGAAGGGGCTCAGCGCACTCGCGGCGAGGAAGCTGCCCTCGGCCGTGCCGATGGTGGGCCACGCGATGTCGTTGACCGTCTCCGGGGGGTCCGAGCTCTCGGGCTCGATGTCGAAGCCGAAGCGAGGCTCGCCTGGCCGCTCCTTGATGCAGAAGAACCATCCGGCGTCGTCGTCCGGGTCGGACCCGTCGCCCCCCATCGCCTCGGCGACGGTCAGGTCGAAGCCGAAGAAGGTGATGTCCGGGTGGACGCGGGCCTCGTACAACGGGGTCTTGACGATGTCGTCGGGCGGATCGGCCTCCTGGCCGGGCTGCAGGTCGACGAGCCGGCGTTCGTTCTCCGGGTGGGCGCGACCGTCGAGCGGCTCCCACCGGGCCCGGTGCGCATAGATGATCGCGGTCGGGTACTTCTTGAGCAGTTCGCCGCGGATCACCAGGACGGCCTCGGACTCGGTCTCGCCGGGCGTCTCGCGGTGGTCGTGCTCGCCCAGTCTCGAGGCCTTCGGCCAGCGGTGCAGCTCGGGGATGTCGAGGAGCGACTCCGTGGCCTGCTCCGGCGTCAGCCCGGGCTGAGGGCGAGCGCCGGACACGTCCCAGAACTGGCGGAACGGCGTGCCGCGCTGGTCGGTCGGGTACTCGCGCCAGAGCAGCTCCCGGGCCATCTCGTGGTTGAGGCCGACGAGGTACGCCTCGATGAAGGGCTGGTTCGTCTCGAGCAGGGAGATCGTGTTGGGCGGGATCCGGTTGAGGTTCGGCAGGAGGTACTCGTCGGAGAGGTCCCGCAGCGGCTCGTACATCGGGCTGTCGATCCTGGGGTAGGCCATGACCTCGCCGAAGTCCTCGACCATCTCGGTGGCGATACGGGGCGGCAGACTGATCCCCGCGAGCACGCGCTTGGGGATCGTGACCGCCGGCTCGACGGCGGCCGCGGTGCCGGTCGCGAGGGAGGCCAGCCCGGTCGGGCCGAACTGGGCCGGAACGGCGGCGACACCGACCCGCTCGCTGGCGCCGTACAGCCGGGCCCAGTCGCGAAGGGCGTCCTTGAGGCGCGCTGCCGTGGGCGAGTCCCCGCTGGACCCGGGCGACGACGTGGGCGGGGCCTCGCCGGGCTGGATGAGCTCGAACCCCGGGGCGTCCGGCAGCCGATCCACGTGCTCCTCGGTGAGCCCGCCGGGACGGACCGAGTCCGCGCGGTCCAGCGCGGACTCGCTGCGTCGGAGTGCCTGCCAGAGCGCGACGAGCAGCAGCCCGACGAGCACGATGCCCGCGCCTGCGACGGAGCCGGCGCCTCCCGCCACCCACAGGAGCGCGCCCGCGATGACGAGGACGACGGCCAGCGTGAGCACCAGCCAGGGCAGGGCGCGCCACCGTCGCAGCAGGTCGAGCAGCCACCCGGCGATGCCACCGGGCACCCACGAGGGCAGCGCGACGTCGACGGTATCGGCGACATCGTCCGTCGTGACGACCCCGGGCGGGGTCACCTTGGGTGGCGCGGGCGATACCTCGCCCGAGTCGACCCGTTCGAGCAGCGTGTCCAGCGTGACCCCGCCGCCGAACGGGAGCTGCCGGGCCAGCCGGGCGCCGGGGCGGGTGGCGCGGCGCAGTGGGGCGGACAGCAGGGTGGGGCCGGCAAGGGACGTGGCGAAGCGGTGACTCAGCGTGGCCGCGCCGGACGAGGGTGCGGTCACCCCCGGTGCCGACTGGTAGGGCGTCGCCGTGGTGACCTTCGCGTCAGGGAGGAGCACGTGCCGGTGCGCCGGGGCGGTCAGGCGAAGCACGCGTTCGGGACGGGTCGTCACGCTCGGCGTCAGCTGGGCGGACCACCAGCTCTGCGAGACGAGCCGGGCGAGCTGGGCCAGCCGAATCCGGCGGTTCGCCTCCAGAACGTCGCCGATCTGCCCCCAGGCGGCGTCCATGTACCGCTCCTGGTTGGCCTGCACCACCCGCGTGCCGAAGCCGGCGGCGAGGCGATGCCGCGGGTCGAGGTTGAGCTCGTGGACCCAGTTGTCGTCCGGGTGCGCCGGGTTTCCGTCACGGTCGACCAGGAGCCGTTGGGTGAGGGCGTGCCAGCGGCCGTACAGGGGCGCGGTGATGAGCGGGTCCGGGCTGCCGGTCGGGTCGATGCCGGAAGCCCCGTTGGCGGCGTCCGCGGCCTGCACGGCGTAGTCGTCGGGAAGGTTGACGAAGGCCGCCATGTCCGCCTGGAAGGGCTGCGGGTAGGGCGCCGCCGCCGGCGGGGACTGGTCCCACTCCTCGAAGCGGTGGCGGGTGGCGGCCTCGTCCTCGGTGAGCGCCTCGTCGGGGACCCGGAGCGCCCCGCCGAGCTTGAGGATGCCGCCCAGCGCCGGGTCCGTCACGCCACGCAGGCCGCTGCCCGGGTGGCGCAGGTCGACGTCGCGCACGCCCACCCGGGCGTCCAGCGGGCGCGGCTCGAGGAGGCGCACGAGGTACTCGAAGTCACCCTGGTCGCCGGTGCGGAAGTACCAGCGGTGGTAGTACGGCAGCAGGCTTGCGGCTGGCTTGCCGGAGTATGCCGCCCACGCAGAGACCGTCGCGTGTGGCGCCCCTGCGGGGTCGAGGCCCAAGCCGGCGAGCCGACCGGTCTCGAAGGTCGGCACCACGAAGGCGTGGTAGCGGGTGTTGGGGGTGAGCCGGCGCGGGCAGATGAGGCGCGAGTAGGCGATGTCGTGGTTCGACCCGACGGACGCGGCGAGCCGCGCCGCGACCCCCGCCGCGTCGCCGTCCACGAGCCTGCCGTCTGCAGGGGACAGGGACGCGTTGACGTGCACGTGTGCCCAGGCCCACAGCTCCTCCGTCGGCGGCAGGGCGCCCGGATCGAGCACGTCGATCGCGGGCAGCGGTTGCTTCCCGCTGGTCGTGGCGTCGCGGAACTCCTCGGTCTCCTCGAGCACGACGAGAGCGATCCACGGACGCAACCGCAGGCCGTCCCCGCTCGGCGCCGCAGGCGTGTAGCGCCATGGCAGGTCCTCGTCGTAGAACTCGATGTGCGCGACGTAGTTGGGTTCGGCGTTGGTGATCCAGTCGCGCGGGTCGGTGCGCACGATGGCTCGCGGGTCGATGCCGACGACGTCCCCCGGGCCGAACAGCTGGACGTTCCGGGAGACCGGCGAGGGGGTGAGGGGACTGCCGGACGCCGCCTGGCCGGTGATCGTGAGGTTGACCCCCACGCTCGCGCGGGCGGTCACCGTGGGGTCGCCGTCGGGAGAGCTGATCTGCCCGGCGAGGCCCTGGCGCAGCCACGGTAGGAACGAGTAGCTCGACGGCTCGCTCATCACCCCACCGCCTCGAAGGCCGGCACGACGTGCAACGTCGCGGCTCCCGCGCCCCCGGCGACCTGGTCGGCGAGGTAGTCGCGGGCCTGGGACTCGTTGGTGAACGTGGCGATGACGGAGTTGTCCACGGCTGACGCCACGGCGAACTGCTCCGGACCGGCCTGCACCTTCTCCGCGAACGGCTGTGCGAGGGTCTGCTGGTACTGCGAGAGGGGGTTCCTCGAGACGGCGGCCCCCCGCAGGAAGAACTGGAACAGCCCGGAGAGCACCACCTGGAACCGCTGGCGACGGGCGCGCAGCCAGCCCGTGTCGACCGTGATGAGCTCGTAGCGCACGACGCGGCGGACCAGGGGCCCGGTGCGCAGCGTCTCGCCCGCGGCGGACAGCTCGATGCCGCCGTGGCCCGGCTCGAAGGACTTCCGGGAGAGCCGTTCGGCGTCCTTGAGGTCGTTGAACTGGGCGGGCGCGAACGACTCGAGCACGTCACCCTGCTTGGCCAGCTCGCTGGTGTCCACCTCGAGCGCGAGCCTGGTGACGTCCTGGGCCTTCGCGTTGCCGAGCCTGCTGATCGACTGGTCGAGCGGGACGAGACGCTGGGTGACCTGCAGGGTGCCGACCGGGTGCAGCACGAGCGTGTCGACCAACGGGTCGAGCTCGCGCAACGACACGAGCGGGGAGGCGTTGGCCGGGAGCAGGGTGCGCCAGTTCTCCAGCTTGTCGTACTCCGCGACGAGCAGTGGCAGCACGTCGACCCCCGGCAGTGAGGAGTCGGCCGCATCGCCGAAGGTCTCGTCGAAGTCGACGTCGATGTCCCAGAACAGCAGCGAGAGGGAGCCGGTGCCGCGGGCCCGCCACGGGGTCGGACCGGACAGCGCCAGTGACAGCCGAATGGTGAACACGTCGAAGCCGAACACCCGCAGCGACACCGCCCCTGAGATCGCGACGATGAAGCTGAACGGGGAGAAGATGAACAACGCGTCGAAGGCGAGCTGGCCGGTGATCCCGAAGTCGTCGAAACCGAACCGCAGGTCGAGCCGCGCGCCGAACTGGGCCGAGTTGCTCGTCACGGCGAAGTAGCCCTCGACCCGGATCATCGCCCAGGGCAGGTCGACGATGCTCACCGCGATGCGATTCGGCACGGGCACGGGCAGGGGCGGCGGGTCGAAGTCGGGATGGAAGCCCCCGACGGACAGCACGAAGACCGCGTCGCCGCCGAAGTCGGCGAGGACCGCCATCTCCCCCTCGATGGTGAGGTACAGGATGCGCGAGTCGTAGATCGCCGCGAAGAAGTAGACCCGCTCCTTGTCGAACTCGATCGCCCCGACGAAGTTGACCTGCAGCACGATCACGGCGACGTCGTCGGCGGGCAGCGCGACCCGCAGGATGCCGACGATCGCGATGTTGCCGGGGATCTCGATGACGATGCCGAGGGACAGGCTGGCGAGGGTCGGGGTACCCCAGCCGATCTTCGCCATGGGACCAATGAGGAAGATGCCCTCCTGCGGTGGGAAGAAGGCCCGCAGGTCGGAGATGATCCGCTGGGCGTTCGCGACGACGTCCTGCGGGAACATCACCGAAGCGATCGCGTTCGTCCGGACGCCCTCGACCAGAGCCGGCAGGTTCATCGTCCGGTTCAGGCCGAGGATGCCGCCCACGCCGAGAAGGGTGAACCCGAAGCCGAGCTGCAGACCGGTGCCGAACTCCGCGGTGATGACGATGAGCAGCGAGAAGCCGTCCGAGCCGTCCGGCATCCGGGTCGTGATCAGGCCGATCGCCTTGACGGAGACGATCTCGGCGATGTCGAGCTCGAGGACGCCGGCGTACTCGCCGCGCTCGGTGTCGATGTACAGGTAGCCGCCGCCACGCACCACGCCCGCGTCGATGCTCAGGCCGACCCCGTTCGGGGGCTTGAACTCGAAGCCGAGGTCGAGCGGCCCGAGGTTGCCGCCTTCGGGCGGGAACGTCAGCCGGGCAAGGACGCCGATCCGGTCGACGGCGGCCTCAAGCGGCCCGAGGTTCGCCGAGAACGCGCCGGACAGCTCGATGGGCAGGGACAGGGCGCCGCCCTGGTCCTCGATGCTGACCTGCAGGTACAGGGCGGTGATCTCGATCGGACCGAGCGAGATGTGCGTCGGGACCGCGATCTCGAGGCCCCCGCTGCCCTCGACCTGCAGCCCCGTGGACGGGGACCACAGGGCAGCGAGGTCGAGGTTGGCATCGATACCGAAGCCGCTCGCGACGGCGCCGATGAAGCCGTCCGCCTGGGAGAAGTCGATCACGAGCCGTCCGCCGGCGAGCTCGAGGCGCGCGCGGGGCTCGATGCTCACCGGCTGGCCGACGCCGGCCGAGCCGGAGAGGCCGAGGCTCGTGGCGAAGCGCTGCAGCTCCAGCCGTGAGCTCCCGGCCGCACCGAGCAGCATCATCGGGCCGGACGGGTTCTCGGCCTGCAGGCCCAGGTCGAGGTCGATCCCGACGGACCCCGACGGCGGGGTGATGGTCAGCTCGAGGGGGTAGCGGATGACCGCCCCGATGCCGGCGTCGAAACGCGCCGCGGAGGTGAACGACAGTGACCACCGGTCGCCCAGTGGAAGGGTGAACGTGACATCCTGCGTGGCCGGGACGCGCAGGTCCGCCGTGAAGGCGGGAGGGGAGCTGCTGGGGTCCGTGGACAGCCGGACGACGTACGCCTCGAGGATGGGTGGGCCCGACGGCGGGGTGATGATGTCGACTGCGAGGTCCAGCGACTCCAGGTAGGTGGCCAGCGGGACGAACAGCTCCATCGCGTCGAAGCCCGGTTCGCCGAAGCGGAAGGCCGCGCTGAGATAGTCCTGCGGGGCGGTCAGCATCGTCACGATGCGATCGAGGAAGAGGGCGCGGCGCCGCACCGGCGGACGGGTCGGATCGCCGGCGACGCCCGGCTCGATCGCGTCATCGACCAGGCCGAGCAGCGTGAGGGCGGTGTAGACGCCGGCGCTCCGGGTCTCCAGGTACTCCACCAACATCCACTCGAGCAGCCGGCCCGGCAGGGCAGCCGCCTCGGCGGCGAGGTGGCTGCGTTGGTCGGTAGTGAGCCCCGGCGCCGCGGCGACAGCGGCGTCCAGCGCGGGTTCCAGCGCGGAGATGGCTTCCACGACGTCCGCGATCGCGCCCAGCAGGGGGGCCGCCGCGGCGACGATCGCCTCCGCGTCCTCGCCGTCGATGGCGTCGACGAGGTCCGCGACGAGCGGGGCGAGCGCGCCCGCCTTGACCGCCGCGCCCCCGATCGCGGTGGCTGCGGTGGCGAACCCGCTGGGCAGGTTCAGCCCGAGCTCGCCGAGGAAGGCCGGGGCCGCCTCGGGAGCCAATCGCTCCTGCAGCGGTATGAGGGCGCTCGCGAGCTCGCGAGCAATGACGTCGACGGTTCCCGGTTGGTCGGCCATGGGCTACCCGGGCACGTCGATCGACTCGATCCCGGCAAGGTCCAGCCCGGGCAGCGAGAGCAGGAAGCCGCGGTGCTGCTCGATGGCAGTGCGCAGCGGCAGGCTGCCGGCGTCGGACAGCGCATCGAGGAAGCGCTCCAGGCCTGCGGCGACATCCCGGCCGTCGATCACCTCGGGAACCCGTGTGGGCCCCTCCCCCGAGGTGTCGAGCGCGGCACGTAGCAGGGCCGGGCCGCCCATCCGGTGCCAGGCCACGGCCACCCGACGGTCGGTGTTGACCAGGCGGATCCCCTCGTTGAGGTGAGTGCTCACCAGGGCGAAGCCGAGCTGACCGGCCGGCGTGCGGAGCATGGCGGCACGCAGGTCGGCGAGGTCGCCGCCGCGACGCGCCGTCGCGGCGGTACGCGCCCGGCCGCCGACGAGGACGAGACCCCCGACCGGAGTCTCCTCCGGCGCTGATGCGCCCACCGATACGGCGTCGCCGGCCGATGCCACCACCGGAACGGCCTGCACCGTCGTCTCGGCGTTGACGATGCCGGCGCCCCAGTCCTGATCCGGCAGCGTGGGGCCGGTGACCGGATCGGGCGGGTCGGCGTGGGTCCGCAGGTGTTCCCGGACCTGCTCCCAGGTCAGCGAGCGGTTGCGCTGCAGCATGAGCGCGATGATCCCGGTGACGTGCGGGGCGGCCATGCTCGTGCCGCTCTTCGAGGTGTAGAAGTCGTAGTTGCAGCAGTCGCAACAGACGCCGTCATCCTTCGCGCCGCTCTTGGCCGCCATGATCTGTTGACCCGGCGCGGCGAGGTCCGGTTTGGTGTCGAAGCCCGCGCGCAGGTCGGTCGTCGGCCCGCGGCTCGAGCTCTCCGCGAGCGTGTTGTCCCTGTGGTCGTAGTTCGCGACCGTGATGATCCGGTGCGCGGTGCCGGGCGGGGTCAGGGTGAACTGACGGTCCTGGTCGTCGTTCGTGAACCTCGGGTGCTGGTCGGTCTTCTCGACGTCGATCCAGCAGTGGACGTCGACCTCCGTCCCGGCGGTCTCGGTCAACGTGAAGACCCACTCGCCGGGGCGGACCTGGCCGTTGGCCGGCGGGGAGATCCGCACGAAGATGTTGTGCGTGTCGGGGCTGGACAGGTTGGTCCGGCTGTTGACGAGGATCGAGTGGCCGTGCAGGTTGAGGGTCTGGGACCCGCCGTCGGGCGCGACCGGGCCCACGACCGTGGCGCTCGCGGGTGCCTTGACGGTGATGGAGAGCCGCCCGGCGCCGGTGTACCAGAAGTCGAACTCGTCGTCGTTCTTGTCCTTCGGGTTGACGACGGCGGTCATCGTGGTCGTGGCGGTGCTCGGCGGGACGGTCTTGCGGGAGTGCGAGGCGCTGCCGGGCCAGAACATCTGGGGTCTGGGCTGGTCGTGGTCGTGCCGGCGCCCGTAGTTGCCGGCCGACTTGACGATGACGCGCCCCGGGGGGCTCGCGGCCAGGGCTGCGTCGA
Organism: Intrasporangium sp.; assembly: GCF_032907665.1. Taxonomy (GTDB): domain Bacteria; phylum Actinomycetota; class Actinomycetes; order Actinomycetales; family Dermatophilaceae; genus Intrasporangium. The sequence continues at coordinate 50,964 of NZ_JAJJPG010000008.1, read as the reverse complement.
TGTCCTTCTCGAACTGCGTCGAGCCGTCGCGCGCCCCACCTTGCGAGCCGGTGAGGGAGAGGTTGACGACGGCTGCGACGGGATGCCCGGCATCAGCGGCCTGCTGGTCCGCGACCGTGAACACGTGGTTGACCCCCCGCATCGTCTGGGAGTCGACCCACGAGGTCTTGACGGCGACGAGGTCCGCCTCGGGCGCGACCCCGACGAAGTAGTCCGCGAGGTGGCAGTTGCCTGCCTGCGAGCCGTCCCCCGCGGCGATACCCATGACGTGCGTGCCGTGGCCGCCCGCATCCCAGCTCATGAAGACGTTGGGCGGAGCGCCGAGCGCGCCGTCGATCTGCTCCCTGGTGTACTCGCGGCCACGCACCACGGTGATGTCGGTGCCGCCCGGGGTGATCGTCGAGACGGGGACGGTCAGCCGGTTCACGTCCTGGTGCAGGTAACGCCCCTGGAACGCGATCACGATGGGGGCGCCCGGCAGTGGCCCGCCGGTCACCGCGACGTCACCGGGCTCGATCGCGGCGATGCTGTGGAGCGCCGCGAGAACCTGTGACGCTGTGGCGTCGAACCCGATCGTCGAGGTCTGTTGCGTGGTGCCGCTGCCCGGCTTCCCCTTCGGCGGGACCCAGCCGAGCCGGATCGAGCCGCCGGTGGGGACCCCGGTCGCGGTCAGGGTGTAGGGCGCGGTGAGGTCGAGCAGGGAGAGCAGCCGCGTGCTGCCGTCTGCCTTGCGGAATGCCTGGTGGAAGATGTCGATCCCCGAGTCGACGACCCCGACGATGACGCCGGCGCCGGTCAGCCCGAGGGCCCCGGTCCGTACCGTGTCGGCGTGGGTGGCGGGGACCGAGGAGTGCAGGTCTCCTCGCCCCTGGTCCTCGACCTCGACCGAGATGACCCCTGGCACCTCGACCAGGTCGGTGACGTACTCCACGCGGATGTGGCCGGAGACGACGGTGCCGGCTCCCGGTGAGATGTCGCGCAGCCCAGCGGCGCCCAGGGCTGCGAGGTCCGCACCGTCGACCTCGACCATGACCGTGATCAGCGCGGAGGGGCTCTGCGCCCGTGCGTCGGGCAGCAGCACCTCGCGCCGGACCGGGTTCGGGTCCTCCTGGTGCGCGATCCCGAAGTCGGTGAGGATCGCGCTGAGCCGGGAACCGAGGACGGCGGTCATGGCAGGCCGTCGTCAGGAAGGCACCGCCCCTGTGAGCCCGCGTCAACGAGCCAGTCGGTGGTGAGCGTCCTCGAAGCAACCTCGGCAGTCATCGCGTCCCCCGTCGCAGTGCCGGTTCACGACATCCTCACAAGGTAGCGCCTGATCGAGGCGTGTGAGGGGAATCGGCCGACACCCGCGCCAACCG
>NZ_JAJJPG010000008.1:0-49506 GCF_032907665.1 Intrasporangium sp. | reverse complement strand
AGGTAGCGCCTGATCGAGGCGTGTGAGGGGAATCGGCCGACACCCGCGCCAACCGGCCCGGCTGGTGGGTCCCCGTGAGCGGGGCCGGCCCAGCGGCATACGGCATGATCCGGGTGTCGGCAGCCGGGGCAAGCTGGCCCCTCTCGGGGCGAGATGCTGGCCGGTGGCCGCTGCGACCCGGTCGTTCCGCCGCGCGAGGGCGGTCGACCGGCTCCGGCCCAGCCGATCCGACCTCCCCGCGCCGGTGCGCTTCGTTGAGGGCCCGCTGCCACACGGGGTTGCACATGGGACCCCTCAGCCTTCCGGGCCCACGAAGGTGAACCCGTCCGGATCCGTGAAGGATCCCGCGTCGCTGTTGACCGCGAGCCGGTGCGACCCCGTGCCGTCGACCGGCACCCCGGCGTCCTTGGCAAGCGCGCGGCGGCCGTAGAGGGCCAGCTTCACGCCGCCTGTGCCCGTGTCGAACTCGACGTACTTGCGGCCGAAGCTCTTGCTGACTGCGAGGCCCCGCTCGACGTAGAACCGCTTGCTGGCGGCGACGTCGGCGACGCCGAGCAGGAGGACGAAGTCATCGAAGTCCTTCGTGGGGTGGCCGGTGTCCTTCTTGGCCGCCGTCGCGACCTTCAAGATCGCTCCGTCGGGTGCCTGGACGACCCCGCCGTAGCCCCAGAAGGACTTCGCGACCGGCTTGATCACGGTGGCGCCGGCGTCGACGGCCGCACCGACGAGGGCTGTGACGTTGGCGGGCTGGGACGTCGTGAGCGACACGGTGAAACCGCGGAAGCCGCTCGTGGGGGCGTCGGACGCGCGCAGGCGCACCTGCGTGTCCAGCCCGAGGGCGTCGGAGTAGAAGTGCTGGCTGGCCGACGGGTCGGCCACCTCGAGGGTGATGGCGTTGATGGAAGTCATGTCCTCGACGCTAGGGTCGGCCGGCGCGGTGGTGCTTCTCGATTCCTGACCGATCGCGGGCGGTTCCTTCACCGATGGGGCGTATGCCGCTGAGCCGGCTTCGGGACCGCCCACCACGCGCACCTCCCGTCCCGACGCGGCGCCACGCGCCGACGGGTGTCGGCGCGTGGCGCTCGTCTCGCGTGACCGGGTGGTCAGAGGCTCCTGAAGAACTCGACGACGTCGCCGGCCAGGGTGGCCGTGTCGTTGTGGGCGGCGTAGTGGCTGCCGCCGTCACGGAGACGCCACATGCGGATGTCGGCGTGGTCACGCTCGGCGAAGCGGCGGATCGAGCGGAAGTCGTTGCTCCACGACGAGAGCGCGATCGGCACCGTGGTGGGCCCCTCCGGCCGGTGCTGGGCCAGGTGGTTCTCCCGGTACTGGCGGATCGACGACCCCGCTGTCCGGGTGAACCAGTAGAGCGCGACGTTGCCGACGATGAAGTCGTTGTCCTGGTCGAGCATGAGCTGGGAGTTCCACCCCAGCAGGCCGACGGGCGAGTCGGCCAGCGCGTGGGCGAGCGTCTGGGGCGCCTGCGACTGGAGCACGTTGAAGGCGCCGAGGTTCTCCCAGAACCACGAGAGGACCTCCATCGCGGCCTGCTCGTCAGGAGTGAGGTCCTGCAGCTCGGACGGGTCGCCGGAGGGGAAGGAGAAGAGCTGGGTCACGTGGACGCCGATGCAGTGCTCGGGGTCGAGGCGCCCCACCTCGGGCGAGATCATCGACCCGCCGTCGTTGCCCACCGCGCCGTAGCGCTCGTAGCCGAGACGGCTCATGAGCGTGACCCACGCACGGGCGATGCGGAGGTTGTCCCAGCCGGCCTCGGTCGTCGGACCGGAGAAGCCGTAGCCGGGGATGGACGGGATGACGAGGTCGAAGCCGGCCTCGGTGAGCGGCTCGATGACGTCGAGGTACTCGAGGACGGACCCGGGCCAGCCGTGTGTGAGCAGGAGCGGGATCCCGCCCTCCCGCGCGGACCTGACGTGGATGAAGTGGACGTTCTGCCCGTCGATCGTCGTCGTGAACTGTGGCAGCGCGTTGAGCCGGGCCTCGAGGGCTCGCCAGTCGAAGGCGGTGAGCCAGTGCTCGGCGAGCTCGCGGACCTTGGCGAGCGGCACGCCGTATGCCGTCTCGGCTCCCTCGATCTCGTCGGTCCACCGGGCGCGGGCCAGACGGTCGAGGGCGTCGTCGATCTCGGACTGCGGGACCTCGACGGTGAAGGGGCGGATCTCGCTGCTGGCCGTGGTGGCAGTGCTGGTCATGGTGTTCTCCCTGTGCTGGATCTTTGATCGGAATGGAGCGTTCCGTTCTAGAGTAACGGAATGCTCCGTTCCGCACAACCCCTAGGATGGGTCTCATGACTGACACGCCACCGGGCCTGTCGGGCCGGAAGGCCCAGGCCGCCCGCAACGACACCCTGATCCTCGATGCCGCACGCACCGTGTTCCTCCGCGACCCGTCGGCCCCCATCGCGGCGGTGGCCAGCGAGGCCGGCGTCGGCATCAGTGCCCTCTACCGCCGCTACGCCAACAAGGACGCCATGCTCGCCAGCCTGTGCGCAGACGGCCTCGACCGCTACATCGCGGCGGCTCAACGCTCCTTGGAGAGCAGAGCCGACCCCTGGCACGCCTTCGTCGACTTCATCACGGAGATCGTCGACGCTGACGTACACGCCCTGACGGTCCGGCTGGCTGGAACGTTCACCCCGACCCCGGAGCTCGGGGCGCTTTCGGAGCAAGCAATCGCCTTGGGATCAGAGGTCTTTCGGCGCGCTGAGGAGGCTGGGTCGTTCCGTACGGGTCTCGTCTTCAACGATGTCGCCATGATCCTCGAGCAGGCCACTGCCGTCCGCGTGGCTGACCCCGACCGGACTGGCACGCTGCGACGCCGCTACCTCACACTCCAGCTGGAGGCCATCGCGGCCCGCCGCCCGCGCAGTCGCTCGGATCCGCTCCCCGGGCCACCACCATCGGACAGCGAGCTCGGAGAGCGCTGGATACCGCGCAGCTGAGTCGACCCGTGGTGCGTCCAGGGCGGGCGGTCAGTGCCCAGAGCGGTGGTCAGTGCCCAGGGTGGCCGGTCGCCGACACGGGAGCGAAGCCGTCATAGGCGAGCCGCAGCATCATTCCCTGGTGGGCATGGGGCAGGTTGTGGCAGTGGTTCATCCACACGCCGGGGTTGGTCGCCCTGAAGGCAACCTCCCAGACCTCACCGGGCCGCACGTCGAAGGTGTCCACCCACAGCGGGCTGCCTGAGGATCGCACCCCGTCCCTCGACAGGACCAGAACCGCATGACCGTGCAGATGCCACGGGTGGGTCTCGAGGCTTCGGTTGACCACCGTGAACCTGACGAGGTCGCCCTCGGCGACGACCTGGTCGGGGATCGAGGGATGCCCCTTGCCGTTGACCGTCTGGGCGAACGCAGGCCTGCCATCGACCATGGCGAGTCCCCGATCGAGCACCAGCGAGAAGTGCCGGTCCGCTTCCGCGGGGTCGAAGGGTGGTGTCGAGGGTTGTCCGTAGTGCAGGAGGTCGAGGTCGGGCCAGCCGCCGGTGTCCGTCTCGGCGTGGAGCGCGGCGGCTGCCGACACGCCCGGTGGCAGGAGCCTCAGGCCGCCACCACCGTCGTTGTCGACACGCACCGCGACCGGTGCGTCCGGCATCGTGAGCACCAGGTCGTGGCGCCCGCCTGCTGGTAGCCGCACTGCGACGTCCTCCACCTCGTCCGGCCGGTTCAGGTCGCGCCCGTCGACCGAGGCCACATGGAACGTGGAGCCGACCAAGGCCAAGTGGTGTGCCTCTGAGTCCGTGTTGACGAAGCGAAGACGGACTCGAGCCCCCGGAGCCACGGATCGCTCGGTGGGGCCGTCCTCGTCACCGATGAGCAGTGCGCCGCCGAAGGTGTGCAGGGGCAGTGTCAGGTCCAGGGGCGCCGCCGCAGTCGTCCCTGCGGCGTCGCCCGTCTCGGGCTGGGTGTCGCGCGGGTGCACGACCAGGGTCCCGTAGAGGCCGCGGGGCACGCCGTCGTGCGAGTCCTGGTGCGTGTGGTACCAGTACGTCCCGACCTGGTCGGCGCGGAAGCGGTAGACGAAGTCCTCGCCGGGCAGGACCGCAGGCTGAGTCAGCCCGGGCACACCGTCCTCACCGCACGCGACGTCGTAGCCGTGCCAGTGCACGGTGACGCCGTGGTCGATGTCGACGTTGCTCAGGGTGACCTCCACGACGTCTCCGGCCGTGGCCACGATCGCCGGCCCCGGCAACCGGCCGTTGTACGTCCAGGCGTCGACCTGTCTGCCGGAGGCAAGCCGGACCTTGGCCGTCCCGGCGCTCAGCGCGGCTCGGCGCACGACCCCGCCCGGCGCGGGGCCGGCCGCTCCACGGAGCCGGCTCACCGGTACGGTTGCGGTCGACAACGGCGCGGGCCCTCCCCCACTGGCCACAGCGGGACCCGGAAGCAGGCTCAGCCCCGCACCGGCACCACCCACGGTGACCACGGCGGCGCCCCCGGCCACAGTGAGGAACCGGCGCCGCGAGAGGCCGGGCCGGGCATCCGGACGGCGATCCCCGTCCGATGCAGCGCTCACGGGCTGGAGGTGCGGCGCCAGCACCCGGGCCGTGACCAGGGCACAGGCCCCCACCCCGGAGATCGTGAGGAGTGCCGTGCTCCACCGCAGCGGGTAGCCGGCGAGGAACGTCACCGCGAAGGCAGCAAGCGCTGCGAATCCGGCCGTCAGCAGGGCGATGACACTGGATGCCAGCGCGACCGGGCTGCCCTCCCGTCGCGCCCGTCGCAGCCGAGGCCCCGCGATGGTGAGGGCGGCGAGCGCGGCCACGGAGACCAGCGGCAGTCCCAACAGGACCTTCTCCTGCACGAACCACCAGCCGCGCCCGGCCAGGAGCATCACGGTGAGGACCCTGAGCGCGACGACCACGGCGGCGGTCCCCGTCAGCCACCGTCCCAGGCGGACCCGCCGGACCGCCACGGCCGCCCCGGCACCGAACCATGCAGCCGCACCCACGAGCGCGGCCGCATGGTCGAGCAGGATCAGCTGAAGGGATGTCATGAGCTGAGTTCAGCTGTCCCCGCGCCTGGTTCGGAGCCGGCCGTCGGCGATGCAGCAGTGGACGCGTGTGATCGCGGCGTCGCGGCTGCGGGCACCGCCAGCTCTCGCGCCCTGCGGATGACGGTCCCGAGCACGGCGACGATGGAGACCGCGTTGAGCGCATGCAGTCCGGAGACCAGCCTCCCGGGCGTCGTGGCACTGCCGGCCTCGCCGAGTCCGCCCGCGAGCACTGCGAGCACCGGCTGGAGCACCACCAGTCCCAGCACGACCACCGTCAGGCTGAGGACCCGTCCGGGTACCCGGGCCAGGGCGCCGGCGACCGCCGTGACGAGCGTGAGGACGACGGTGAGGTATCCCAGGGAGCGGTGGGGACCGAACGACTCGTCGTTGGGGGCGGGATCGAAGGCCCCGCTGCCCGCGAAGAAGAACTGCAGGACGACGGCCAGCAACAGCAGTGCCGTCAGACCGGTGAAGACTTTGCGCATGTGAGTGCTCCTTCCATTGCCACAGGCGCTGCCGTGATGACGCCTCGGAATGTGGACAGGGTGAGTGACGCGGTCGATCGTCGCGTCCGGGCAGCCCGTGGGTCGTCGGCCAGTCGAGGACCGTGCCTACGCAGACCGGCGTAACCCGCGCTCTGGCGACCACGCTTCTCGCCGTAGGCGACTGCGAAAGTAAGAGGGTGTGCGGTCCCGCGGCGGTCCCTAGCATGGGTGCATGCCCGAGCGCACCGCCCACTACCGTCTGCCTGTGTGGGTGCAGGATGTGCTGCTCGCCCTCTTCGTCACCGCGGCGCAGGTCCAGGGAACCGTCTCCCGGGAAGCGGCCGACCTGGGCAGCGTGATGCGCCCGCTCACCGATCTCGGGCACCTCGGCTTCGTGCTGCTCGTCGCGAGCGGTGTCGTCCTGACGGTCCGCCGCCGCTGGCCTGTCGCGGTGTTCGCGTTCACAGCCCTCGTCAGCCTCACCTACTACACCCTGGACTTCCCCGATGGGCCCGGCTGGCTCGGTCTCTTCGTCGCCCTCTACACGTTGACCGCCCTCGGCGACGGCCGACGCTCGGTGCGGATTGCCGCCGTGGGCATCCTCGCTCTCAGTGTCGGCTGGCTGGTGGCCGCCGCGGATCTGGAGCCGCGCGCCGCCATCGGCTGGGTGTTCTTCCGGATCGGCGCGTCCGTGATGAGCGCTGCTCTCGGGGAGAGCGTCCGGTCCCGACGGTTCATCGCAGCCGAGGCCCTGGAGCGGGCCGAGCTGGCGGAGCGGACCCGCGAGGAGGAGGCCCGGGCCCGCGTCGACGAGGAACGCCTGAGGATCGCCCGCGAGGTCCACGACACCGTCGCGCACGCCATCGCCATCATCAATGTCCAGGCCGGCGTCACCGCCCACATCCTCGACAAGAGGCCGGAACGGGCCCGCGAGACCCTGGAGGCCATCGAGCACACCAGTGCCCGGGCGCTGCAGGACATGCGCACCATCCTCGGGGTGCTCCGTGACGCCAACGACGGGCGCGTCCCGCACCCGGGGATCGGACAGATCGACGAGCTCACGTCCAAGGCGCGCGACGCCGGCCTCGACCTGCGACTCCAGACCGGTCCCCTCCCGGCGACAGTGCCGAGCGCGGTCGGCAGTGCCGTCTATCGGATCCTCCAGGAATCCATCACCAATGTCCTGCGGCACGTCGGTCCCACCAGGGTCGACATCGCGCTGGGGTGCACGTCGGACGTGGTGGAGGTCCGCGTCACCGATGGAGGTCGGCGCATCGACGGTCAGCCCTCCGCGCCCGCAGGCGCCGGGGTGGGAGAGGAGGCTTCCGCAAGCGACGGGGACCGAGCAACGGCACCGACTGGGGCGGGTCGGGGCATCCTCGGGATGCGCGAGCGGTGCCAGCTCCTCGGCGGGGAGCTCGACGCGCAACCGGTCCCGGGAGGCGGGTTCCAGGTCACGGCACGACTGCCCCTCGCGCCTGCTGGTCTGGCGTGATCATGGGCCCGAGCGACGCGTCGCGTGACGACCGCCGGATCAGGGTCGTGCTCGTCGACGACGAGGAGCTCGTGCGTTCCGGCTTCCGCCTCCTGCTCGACCTCGAGAGCGACATCGTCGTGGTCGGTGAGGCCACCAACGGCAGCGAGGCCGTCGAGCAGGCTCGCCTCACCCGACCGGACGTGGTGCTCATGGACATCCGAATGCCGAGGATGGACGGCATCGAGGCCACCCGGGAACTCGCCTCGACCAAAGGGCTGCAGGACGTCCGCGTTCTCATCCTGACGACCTACGACACCGACGCCTACGTCTTCGAGGGGCTGGAGGCCGGTGCCAGCGGGTTCCTGCTCAAGGACGCAGGCCCTGCCGAGCTCCTGCACGCCATCCGGGTCGTCGCGGCCGGCGAGGCCCTGCTCGCGCCGCGCATCACCCGCCGGCTCATCGCCCAGTTCACTGCCCACCGCGCCGCGACCGCCGTCGCAGAGGACCGGCTCTCCGTCCTCACCGACCGTGAGCGCGAAGTCGTCGGGCTCGTGGGACGTGGTCTGAGCAACGCCGAGATCGGCGCCGAGCTGTTCCTCAGCCCCGCCACAGCGCGGACGCATGTCAGCCGAGCCATGGTCAAGCTGCGTGCTCGGGACCGTGCGCAGCTCGTCGTCATCGCGTATCAGACCGGCCTCGTGAGTCCTGCGCCGTGAGCGGCGACGACGGAGCCGCACCTGTCGAGGCGCGGCGTGTGGGCACGTTCACCGTCACTGCGCTGAACGACGCGGTCGGCGTGTTCCCCGTTTCCGTCGATGTCGCCTTCCCCGGCGCCTCACCCAGCGCCTTGGCAGCCGCGCGTGAGCTCGACCCCCGGGCATGCGACGAACCGTCGGTCTGGCGACTCTCCTTCCGGGCGTTCGCCGTTCGCGGAGATGACGGGAGGGTGCTCGTCGTCGACCTGGGGGTGGGCTCGGAGCACTCCCCCGCCTCCAGATGGGCTCCGACGCCCGGGCGCCTTCCGCTGGCGATGGCGGCCGCGGGGATCCGTCCCGAGGACGTCGACGTCGTGGTGCTCACACACCTCCACTCAGACCACTGCGGGTGGGTGCTCGGCGACGACGGGGAGCCGTTGTTCGGCAACGCCGAGCACGTCATCCAGCACCGTGAGCTGGAGTCCCTGACCGAGGAGTCGAGCCCGGGCCTGCGACAGCACGTCGTCGAGCCGCTCCGCCGAGGTGACCTGCTCAGGCCGATCCGCGGGCGGCAGGTCCTGCGCTCCGCCGGCCGGTCGACCGTTGCGGCCGTCCCCACCCCGGGGCACACTCCTGGTCACCAGTCGGTCGTGGTGACCTCATCGCACGACATCGTCGTCGTGACGGGTGACGCGTTCGTCCACGCCGCGCAGCTCGCCGACCCGACGACGTCCTACGTCCACGAGGACGACCCGACCCGCGCTGCGGCCACCCGCGACCAGCTTCTCGAACTGGCGGGGGGTGGCCGCTCGGCCCTGGCGACAGCCCACACGATGCGACCGTTCTTCGACGTCGACGACGGTGCCGTGCAGCGGCCGGCCCCCTGAGCGCCCGGCGAAGGCGCGGTCACCGCGACGAGGCGAAGGCGCCGTCGCCGCGGCGAGGGGAGGCGCCGTCACCGCGGCGAGGCGAGTGCCTCCGACTGCTGGGCAACCCGACCGGCCTTGAGCACCGAGGCGGTCTCGACCGCCCGCCGCGCCTGGTAGCGGGCCGCTTCGAGAGCCACCTCGCCGGGAGGGCCGTCGCCGGCGACATGAGAAGCGCCGTAGGGGTTGCCCGCCCTGGCCTGGATGGGGTCGGTGTAACCGGGCGGCACGATGATGCCGCCCCAGTGGTAGAAGGTGTTGGCCAGAGTGAGCAAGGTCGACTCCTGCCCCCCGTGCGCGGTGTTGGAGGCGGTGAAGGCCGAGTAGACCTTGCCGGCGAGCGTGCCCTGCTGCCACAGCGGTCCGGTCGTCTCGATGAAGGCGCGGAGCTGGCTCGTGGGGTTGCCGAAACGGGTGGGAGTGCCGAAGAGCACGACATCCGCCCAGGCGAGGTCATCGAGCTCGGCCTCGGCGACGTCGGACGTGTTCGCCACGTGCTCGGCCCAGGCCGGCCGCGAGTCGATCATCTCCTGGGTGGCGAGCTCACGGACCTTGCGCAGCCGCACCTCCGCACCAGCTGCCGCAGCGCCGTCGGCTGCTGCTCGCGCCAGGGCGTGCACAGAGCCGGTGGCGCTGTAGTAGATGATTGCGGCGTTCACGGAGCCCATGGTTTCCGTCCCTTCGTCGAGGTCTCGTTGCAGGACCCGACGAGGTGCGTGGTCGGAATGTCAGGTCAGGGAGTGACGCGGGTGCGCGCCCGTCGGGGCACCCACGGACGCCGTCGGCGTGTGCCGCCACGAGGGCGACTCGCTGTGGAAGAGTTCGGCCATGAGCGAACTGCAGCGCCCAGCGGCCCCTCCGGGTCCGTGGCAGGACCGGCTGGGTCGCGCCTCGATCCGCAGCCTCCAAGCCCTCGTTCTGCTCACCCTCGTCGTCATCGTCGTGTGGGTCGGTGTGCAGCTCCGGCTCGTCGTCGTCCCCCTCCTCATCGCTGTCCTCATTGCCGCGGCCGCGAGCCCGGTCGTGGGCTGGCTCCACCGCCGCGGGCTCCCGCGGGCGCCGTCGGTCTGGGTCACCCTGCTCGCCGGTTTCGCGGTGCTGGGCGGCCTCATCTGGGCGGTGGCGAGGGCGGCGCAGGACCAGTGGGGCGAGCTGGCCGAAGGCGCCCGTCAGGGCGTCCAGGAGCTCGAGCGGTTCCTCGCACAACCACCCCTCGGTCTCGACCGCGAACGGCTCGAGGAGCTCTGGTCACAGGCGGGCGAGGTCCTTGCCGGTCCCCAGGGGCGCAGTGTGCTCACGGGCGCGACCCTCGTCGTGGAGATCATCGCGGGCATCTTCCTCGGCCTCGTCCTGCTCTACTTCCTCCTCAAGGACGGCACGCGGATCTGGAACTTCCTGCGCGACGAGCTGCTCCCCGATCGCCACGCAGCGCGGTTCGACCGGGTGGCGGACGAAGCGGTCCTGACGCTCGGCGGCTACGTCCGGGGCACGGCTCTCATCGCGCTCGTGGAGGCGACGATCATCGGCGTCACCGTCGCCGTCCTCGGCGTGCCGCTCGCGCTCCCCATCGCGATCGTCGTCTTCATCGGGGCCTTCATCCCGCTGCTCGGCGCTACCGCGGCGGGCACCCTCGCAGCCCTCATCGCCCTGGTCAGCAACGGGCTCGTGGCCGCTCTGGTGCTCGTGGCGGTGGTCATCATCGTCAACCAGCTCGAGGGCGACGTGCTCTCACCGATCGTGCTCGGCAAGACCTTGTCGCTGCACCCTCTGGCCATCCTGCTCGCCCTGTCGGTGGGGACCATCTCCGCCGGCATCATCGGCGCCATCCTGGCGGTTCCCTTTGCCGCCGTCACGTGGTCGGCGATCACGACGTGGCGCAGCACCGGCGCCACCGAGATCAACGAGTCCCTCACCCCTCCTTCGTGAGGCCACTGGGACACCAGCCACGTCCAGCCCGCTTCTCCGTCGGCGATCTCGACGCGGCGGGCAACGTCCTGGCGGTGGTGGAGGCACCCGGGCCGGCCTGCCTGACGATACGAACCCACTACCACTCGGACGCCGTCAGTGGATCAGCCGCCGCAGGTCGGCCCGCCGGAGCTTGCTGTTGGCCGTCCGCGGCAGCGCGTCGACGTAGACGATCTCCCGCGGCCGCTTGTAGGCGGCGAGGTGCTCAGCTGCGTGCGCGAGCAGGGCCGCGGGGTCCACGTCGTCGGGGTTGTCAGCGTCGACGGGCACGACGAACGCGGCGATGATCCGCACACCGGGCCGCACCTCGACGTCGGTGACGCCCACCTCGGCGACGGAGGGGTGCCGTGCGAGGCAGTCCTCGACCTCGAGGGGCGAGACCCGGTAGCCCATCGCGTTCATGACGTCGTCGGCACGCCCGTGGAAGGTCACGTAGCCGTCAGGGTCGATCTCGACGACGTCGCCCCCGACGAACCACTCCCCCCGCATCACCTGCGCCTCCTCGTCGGGGCGCCGCCAGTAGCCGAGCATGAGCCCAGGGTCCGTGCGGTGAACGGCGAGCAGACCGGTCTCGCCGGGCGGGAGCGGCTCGACGCCGCCGTCGACGGGCAGCACCGTCACGCACCGACCCGGCTGGGGCCGCCCCGGGCTGCCCGGGCGCACGGGTGTCGCCGGCCCGGACGAGACGAACGTCGACACCTCGCTCATGCCCAGGGCCTCGTAGAGCTCGAGCCCGGTCACGTCCCGCCACTGGGCGAGGAGCGCCGCCGGGAGCGCCTCACCCGCGGTGACCCCGTGGCGCAGCGACGAGAGGTCTGCCGTCTCCAGGGACCGGCTCCGCAGCAGCTGTCGGTAGACGCCGGGGACCGCCGCGAAGATCGTCGCCCGGTGTCGCTCGATCAGACGCGCCCAGACGCCGGGATCACGGGCACCGTTGTAGATCAATGCTGTTGCGGCATTCGCCCACGGGTCCGTGAGCCCGACGCCGAGCGTGTACGTCCAGTTGAAGGCCCCCGCGTGAAGCAGCACGTCCCCGGGTCGCAGCCCGAGCCACGCGTCGTGCATCGGTCGTCGTCCCCAGACGGAGCGGTGGGCGTGGAGCACCCCCTTGGGCCGCCCGGTCGTCCCCGACGTGTAGACGAGGAACGCCGGGTCGTCGGCGCGAGTGATGGCGTATGCCGCTGGGCTGGCCTCCGCTCGCCAGCGGGCGACGCTCTCGGGCGAGATCCGCGAGACCCCGGGCGGCAGGTCCACGGCAAGGGCGTCGCTGGCGGCGACGGCCAGGGCGCCGGAGTCCTCGACGAGGAAGCGCACCTCGTCGGCCGTGAGCTGGGGCGAGGTGGGCAGCGCGACGATCCCGGCGGCCATGGCCCCGAAGTGGAGCAGGGCGTAGTCGCTCGTGTTTCCCAAGCGGATCAGGAGCCGATCGCCGGGCGCGAGCCCATGGTCGAGCAGACCAGCGGCAACGGACCGGACGGCGTCGTCGAGCTCGGCGAAGGTCCACCGCTCGGCCTGGTCGGGCGGGTCCCCCGCATCGGTCACGACGACGAGGGCATCCCGGTCGGGGGCCGTGGCGGCGGAGCGGCCGACGGTGAGCTCGGCGAGGTTCAGCTGCTCCGGGGCGGGTGCGCCGGTGTAGCCGCTCGTCGATGACATCCCGACAGCCTAGACACCGAGCGACCAACGCCGCCGGTGCGGGAGGCGCGGTCTGCGTGGGACCGAGCCCAGCGGCATACGGCCACGCGGGCAGGCCCAGCCCGCACGAAAGCAGGACGTCGGGACCTCAGCGCTGCGCGGCAGCGAGGTCCTGCACCAGCCGCGGGGTCCGCCACGTCGTCACGCTGGCGAACCACCTTCGCAGCGGGTACGAGAGCCGGACCACGAAGTAGTTGGCATACTCCACCACGCCGAAGAACCAGATCCCCACAGCGAGCACACCGATGCCGGATCGCTCCGGCCACCACGTCAGGACCCCTACCAGGCCGGCCGCGAGGAGCACGACGTCGCCGACCCGGAAGGTCCGATAGAGCCGCGCCGTCGCTGCGGGCATCGGCGCGCGCCCCACCCAGTCCCGGGCCAGGAGCCAGTACGCGCCGGCCTGGACGAGCACGACGAGCAGCGGCACGAGAGCGGACCAGACGGCGAGCGCGTCACGACCGGCACCGAGTCGGGTGACGGTCAGGTTGCTCGCCACGACGAGGAAGAGGAAGGCCGAGGCGAGCTCCCCGAGGCCCAGGCTCAGATACCTGCGCCGCATCCTCGCACGGTCTGCCCCGGCGCGATCGGGCGCATCGGGGTATGGCCCGTCGGGGTCAGACATCCGCAGGGTCAGACATCGAGGGTGAGGCGCAGGGCGACGACGTCGCCGAGCTCGAGGGACTCTGCCGAGCGAACCCGGTCCTTGAGCGGCACGAGGAAGCGCCCGTCCTTGGGGAAGAGCGACGTGGTGAACTCGGTCTGCCCCACCTGGGCCGTGACCGGGATGACGCCCCAGCCATACGTGAGCAGCTCCTTCGCGGCTTCGATCTGCGCCGACTCCTCGGGCGGGACGCGAACGAAGTGGAACGGCGCGGGTCCTCGCCACCAGATGATCTCGCCGCTGAACTCGAGTTCCACCCGCCCAGCGTAGGCGGGTGCACCCCAGCCGGACGGTATCGATGCCGTGGCACCTGAGCGAGCCCCGCGGCATACGACGTGGAAACGGGGACGCCGGCCGACAAGGAGGCGGACACTGCTGGGAATGAAAGCGCACCAGGGAGGCGCCATGACCGCTCACGAGCAGAAGAAGGCCGAGCCAGCCTTGCCCGAGCCCGCCGTGCCCGAGCCACCCCCCGTCGAGGCCGCGCCACCCGTTCTGCGCCCGGAGGTGGCGTCCCTGCTCGCCACGGAGCACTGGAGTCTGCTCGGCACCCGCAGCCTGACCTGGAACGAGATCATGAGCCGGATCACGATCTACCTCACGGTGGTCTCGGCCTTCCTCGTGGTGCTCGCGCTGGTCGCCTCGGCCACCGGGCTCGGGGTGACGTTCCGGGTGATGTCCATCGGCTTCGCAGCAACGGCCCTGGTCATGGGGACCCTGACGAGCCTCCGCGTCGTCAACGCGAGCAACGAGGACGCCCAGCTGGTGCGGGCCATGAACCGACTGCGGCGGGCCTACGTCGAGCTCGCGCCGGAGATCGAGCCCTACCTCACCGCGTCCACGCACGACGACGAGTCCGGCCTCCAGGCGACCTATGCCCTGGGGATGCGGCGCAGCGGGGCGTCGCACTTCATCGCCAGCACGGCGTTCTTCCTCATCACCGTCAACACCCTCGTTGCCGGCACGCTCGGGGCCCTCATCGCTGCGGCGGCGGGAACGCCGACGCCCGTGACAGTCTCCCTCGGCGTCGCCACCGGTCTCGCCTACCTCGGTGGCCAGATGGAGCTGGCGCGCCGCCAGTTCGGGATCCTGCTCGTGGACGTTCGGTTTCCGTCCCCCGAACCCGTCAGCTCGCGAGGGTCTGGCTCGGGGCCTCGCCGAACGCGTCGCGGTAGTACGACGTGAAACGGCTCGACCCGCTGAAGCCCCACTTCGACGCGACCTCTGTGACCGTGACGCCGTCGTCGGGTCCGGCGAGCTCGAGCTCCTCGTGGACTCGGGCCAGACGGACTCGCCGCAGGTAGGCCATCGGCGTCGTGTCGAGGTGCCGCCGGAAGGCGAGCTGGATCGCCCGTGGCGTCACTCCTGCTGCGGCAGCGATGTCCGCAACGGTGAGGTCGGTGTCGGCGCGCTCCTCGACGAAGGTGACAGCGTCCCGGACGGTCTCCGCCGTGAGGGGCAGGTCCCGAGCGGGCGCGGCCGGCTCCATCGTCGTGTTGGGGAACGTCGACAGAGCGACGGCCGCGAGGAACCGCGCTGACTCTCCCACGACGAGGGGCGTGACCGAGGACCCCGGACCGCCGATGAGCGTCCGTGCCACGTGTTCGACGGTCTCCTGCCAGTGGCGCTCTGCTGCGCGACTGACGGGCCGACTCCCCGTGAAGACGACGTCGGTGACCCCCGTCGTGGCTGACGCGACGTCGCGCAGCAGGGCCAGGTCGACACGCACGCAGCGGGCTCGGGGTTCGTCGCCGGTCCAGTCAACTCGACTGGCCTCGGCCGCCGGAACCACGCACGCGGACTCGCCCGGGCCGATCTGCTCCCGGACGTCGCTCGTCTCGTAGCTGAGCAGCCCGCGCTCGCCGGTGACGAAGAGCGCCGATCCGCGCGCGTCGGCAGGACCGGTCGGCGCCAGCTCCGCCGAGAGGCCAGAGCCTGAGAGGTCGACGAAGGAGAACCGACCTGCTTCGGTGCGGGTGACCGAGAAGTAGTACCCGTCGGGACCGTCGACCAGGCGAAGAGGGGCATCGAGCTCCTCCGCGCAGATCCGCTCGATCTCGACCGGGTCGGTCGCCGTGAAGGCAACCTGGTGGATGGTGCTCGTGATGCTCGATGGGGACATGTTCAACTCCAAGGCTGACGTGTCCGAGGGCCGTGGTTTGACCCATCAGCTGCCGTCTCCGGCAAACTGACCTTCAGAGCCTATACCACCTCCGTGCCGGATGGGGAGGTGTGCACCCTGGCCGTTGTCTCGCCAGCGCGCGGGCCGACACGACAACACGCCCGGCAATCACGTGCTGAACCCTGAAATGTCGAGTATCAGCTGTGCATTGCCGGGCGTGTTGCGGGGGGTGCCGCGGACCCGGGGAGAGGGACGGGGCCGCGGCCGGGGGGCGGCGGTTGGCCGGGCTGCGCTGCTCGAAGGCCCGACCGGTGGCCGATGGGACGGCTCAGGCGGCCACGGCCTCCTTGGCGTCCTCGACGGTGACACCCATCTGCGTGCGGAGCTTCTCGAGGACCGCGCGCACGAGGCGGGACACCTGCATCTGGCTGACGCCGAGCGACAGGCCGATCTCCTTCTGCGTCATCCCGTCGACGAACCGCATCTGGAGCAGCTCGCGCTCCTTCTGCGACAGGCTGTGCAGGGCGGTGGCGAGCGAGACCCGGTCGGCCGCCGTCTCGAGCTCCTCCTGCGGCTCGGCGAGGCTCTCTGCGAGGGAGCGGGACTCGTCGTCGCCGAAGGTGAGGTCGAGCGAGAGCGGGTGGTAGCTGTGCTCGGCCGACAGGCACTCGTTGACCTGCTCGGGCTCGACCCCGACCTCGCCTGCGAGATCGTGGGCGGTGGGACTCGTGCCGTGCTCCTGCTCCCAGTGCTCACGCGCGAGGCGCAGCACGGGACCGAGCTCCTGGAGCCGGCGCGGTGGGCGAACCATCCAGCCGTGGTCACGGAAGTGCCGCTTCAGCTCGCCCGAGATGGTCGGGAGGGCGTAGCCGATGAACGACGTTCCCGGTCCCGGCTTGTAGCGGCGGATCGCGACGACGAGGGCGAGCCTCGCGACCTGGACGAGGTCCTCGGTCGGGATGCTGCGCCCGGCGTAGCGGGCTGCGACCCCGTCGCAGAGGTCGAGGTGGAGCCGGACGATCTCTTCGGTGAGCCTTTCGCGCTCCGCGCAGTTCGTTGTACGCGAGAGCTCGAGGAGCAGCTCCTCCGCCTTCCGGTCCCGCTCGACGAATCGGCCGCTACGGCGGCGGATCGGGGTGGGGTGGGTGGTGGGGGTAACGGACTTCATGCGTGACATGACTCATCTCCTGCGTGTGCGGGTGACGGAGTCAGCTCGTGGTTGAACCGCTCGTGAAGTCCCCTCAACCTTGGCGGGGAGGCGAAGCAGGCGACCACCACGAGAACGAACACTTTGTCTGCGCGCACCCCCCGAAAACGAAGTGTCGGAGCGGTTTGGCCCGTTTTCGCCGCCGTTTCGTCCGGGTGCCGGCCGGGTAGCGGCGCACGAGAAGTGGGGAGAAGCGACGAGAGGAGCTGTCATGAGTGTGACGAGTTTCCAGGACCTGCCCCTGGCCGACCGCGAACGAGAGTGGGACGGCGACGCCGCGGAGCAGCGCGTCCGTGACTGGGCCGGCGCGGAGGACGGTCCGAATGAGAAGTACCGTGACGCGCACGTCTGGTACGACGCGGACAACAAGGACAACTTCACGGCGTACAAGCTGCTCATCGCCGACGTGGTCGACGGCCGGCTCAAGGCGGTGCCACGCGGGGTGATGGCGGCGGCAGCAGTGATGCAGGGCTCGCGGGGTGGCGTCGACCTGCCGGACCGGGACCGCGAACGGGTGCGAAGCCACCTCGCGAAGTACTACGCCAAGTGGGGAGAGCAGGCGCCGTGGGAACGGGATGACTGAGAGACAGACGAGCACGTATGCCGCTGAGCGGGTTTCGACTCTCCGCGGCCACCCAGCCCTCCCGAGGTCAGCGCCGGGCGAGCAGCTCCCGGGCCACGACGAGGTCCGCCACGAGAGCCGCACGGTCCTTCTCGCGCTCGCGAGAGCGCAGGACCGACGAGGGATGCGCAGTCGCAACTGCCGCGGACGGTCCCGCGCCCATCTGCTCGGCCGGCCACTCGAGGGCTCGACCGCGCGTCGCGCCCACGCGGAAGGTGGGCCCATAGACCGCCTGGCCGGCGGTGCTGCCGAGGATGATGACGATCTCGGGCCTGACGAGCTCGAGCTCGGCGAGCAGCCATGGCTCGCACGCCGCGACCTGCCATCGCACCGGTGACCGGTGGATCCGCTTCCCGCCCTTCACGACGTGGCGGAAGTGCTTGACGACATTCGTGCGGAAGGTGCCGGCGGGGTCGATCCCGGCCTCGACCAGGGCACGGTCGAGCAGGCGCCCGGCAGGGCCGACGAAGGGCAGCCCCGCGAGATCCTCCTTGTCACCCGGCTGTTCGCCGATGAGCATGAGCCGCGCCGGGACTGGGCCGTCGCCCATCACCCCCTGAGTGGCGTCACGAAAGAGGTCGCAGCCGCGGCAGTCGTCGACGGCGCCCCGCAGACGCGGCAGCGTCGCTCGCTCCGGCACGAAGGGCTCCGCGCCGGGGTACTCAGCACTCGTGGGAGGCAAGGTCCAGTTCTCCCAGCCCAGCGGCATACGGCGTGATGGGCCGGCCGACCTAGAAGACTGCTCCACCGCCGGTGACGCCGACGACGGTGCCTGAGACGTAGCTCGCGTCGGACGGCGAGGCGAGGAAGACGAAGGCGGGGGCCACCTCGCCAGGCTGGCCCGCCCGGCCCAAGGGGGTGTCCGATCCGAACGTCTCGATCTTGTCCGTCTCCCGGGTCGCCGGTTGCAGCGGCGTCCAGATCGGCCCCGGCGCCACGGCGTTGACCCGAATCCCCTTGGGGCCCAAGGACTGTGCGAGGTTTACCGTGAGGTTGTTGAGCGCTGCCTTCGTCGCGGCGTAGTCGAGCAGGGCCGGCGAGGGGTCGTAGGCCTGGATCGAGGTCGTGTTGATGATCGACGACCCCGGCCGGAGGTGGGGCAGCGCGGCCCGCGAGAGCCAGAGCACGGCGTGGAGGTTGGTGCGCATGACTCGCTCGATGTTCTCGTCCGTCAGGCTCTCGAGGCCCTCGGCCGGACCCTTGTCCCAGTGGAAGCCGGCATTGTTGACGAGGATGTCGAGGCCTCCGAGCCCGTCCACCGCGTCCGTGACCACCTGGTCGCAGGTCTGGCGCTCGGTGAGGTCACCGGGGACGAGCACCGCGTTGCGCCCGGCCTTGCGCACCCACGAGGCCGTCTCCTCGGCGTCGGACTGCTCATCCGCCAGATAGTTGATCGCGACATCGGCGCCCTCCCGGGCGAACGCGATGGCGACCGCACGACCGATGCCCGAGTCGCCACCCGTGATGAGGGCCCGGAGCCCCTCGAGCCGGCCGTGGCCGACGTAGGTCTCCTCCCCGTGGTCCGGGGGCGGGTCCATCCTCGTCGTCAGTCCGGGCGGGTCCTGCTGCTGCGGGGGGAAGCCGCCCTTGTCGTCGTTGCGCACCATGGCGGCGGCGCGCTCTCCGATGCTGGTCACGATGTGCTCCTTCCGGTGGTGCCTCCGGCCGCCCCGGCGAGGGGCCCGGCCCCGCGCGGGGCGTCCGCGAACTGCGGGAGGACCTCGGAGCCGAAGGCGTCGATGAAGGCGGACTGGTCGGTGCCGACGAAGTGCACCATCACGGCGTCGAAGCCGTCCTCGAGACCCTGACGGATCCGCGCGGCATGCGACTCCAGGTCGCTCGACACGTGCACGGCGCGCTTGACGTCGTCCTCGGTGACGTGGCGGCCGAGCTCATCGAACGCCTCCACGGAGTCGGTGTCCCAGGCCACCGGGGACCCGAAGACGTTGCTGCGCCACTGGCTCATCGCGATGTCGAGGGCCTCGTCCTCCGAGGGTGCCCAGCTCACGTGCAGCTGGAGACGTGTCTGCCCCCGTCCGCCCTTGGCGCGATAGGCCTCGAGCGCCTTGCGGTCCCCGCCCTCCTGCTGGTTGACCGTGATGAGCCCGTCCGCCCACCCGGCGGCCCGCCCCGCGGTCCCGCTGCTCACCGCAGCGGCCACGAGATCGGGCCGGGTGCTCGGCCGGGACCACACCTTGGCCCGGTCGACCGTGATGAGACCGTCGTAGGAGACCTCCTCCCCCTCGAGGAGCCGGCGGATGACGTCGGCGCACTCCAGGAGCCTGCGGTCGCGCAGCTCCTTGCGGGGCCAGCCGTCCCCGGTCACGTGCTCGTTGACGGCCTCGCCGGAGCCGAGCGCGGCCCAGAAGCGGCCGGGGAACATCTCGCCGAGGGTGCCGATGGCCTGGGCCGTGATGGCCGGGTGGTAGCGCTGGCCCGGGGCCGTCACGACCCCGAAGGGCAGGCTCGTCGCGTTGAGGGCGGCACCGAGCCACGACCAGGCGTAGCCGGACTGGCCCTGGTCCGTGCTCCATGGTGCGAGGTGGTCCGAGCACATCGCAGCGGTGAAGCCTGCCGCCTCGGCATGCTTGACGTCCTCCAGCAGCTGGGACGGTGCGATCTGCTCGTGCGAGCAGTGGAACCCGATGGTGGGCATCCGGAATCGGTCCTTCTCGTCGGGGGCTCTCAGGTGCAGCAGCCGTCTACCCGCCGCAAGTCCCGCCGAAACCCCAGCCGACGTGCGCAAAGGCGCGGTTCGGGGGCTCTCGTGGGGATCCCACGGGGAGTGGGTACCGACTCACTCATGAGAATGAGCCAGACAGGTGACCTGTGGTGGAAGACCGCGGTGCTCTACTGCGCCGACGTCCAGACGTTCTACGACTCCGACAGCGACGGCGTCGGAGACCTGCGAGGGATGACCGAGCAGATCGAGTACCTCGCGGACCTCGGCATCACCTGCCTGTGGCTCATGCCGATCTACCCGACCCCGTCGAAGGACGACGGCTACGACATCACCGACTTCTACGGCGTGGACCCGCGGCTCGGCACCCACGGCGACTTCGTCGAGCTCGTCCGCACCGCGAGCGCGCACGGCATCCGGGTCATCGTCGACTTCGTCATGAACCACACCTCGGACCAGCACCCGTGGTTCAGGTCGGCCCGACGCAGCAAGGACGACCCCTATCGCGACTACTTCGTCTGGAGCCCCACGAAGCCCAAGACGAACCCGAAGGACATCATCTTCCCGGACCAGGAGGACAGCCTCTGGGAGCTCGAGCCGCGAACGGGCGAGTACTACCTGCACCACTTCTACAAGCACCAGCCGGACCTCAACGTGCTCAACCCCGACGTGCAGGAGGAGATCGCACGGACGATCGGCTTCTGGCTCGAGCTCGGCGTCTCCGGGTTCCGGGTCGACGCTGTGCCGTTCCTCTTCACACCGGACACGGTGCCGGCCGACGGCCACACCGTCTCGTTCGACCCGAAGCGCTACCTCGGCGACATCCGCAAGTACGTCACCCGGCGCCTCGGCGACGCGCTGCTCCTCGGGGAGGTCAACCTGCCCTATCAGCAGCAGAAGACCTACTTCGGCGGCGACGACGGGGACGGGCTCAACATGCAGTTCGACTTCGCCGCGATGCAGGCGCTCTACCTGGCCCTCGCCCGCGAGGACTCGCGACCCCTCGAGAGAACCCTGCGCCGACGGCCGAAGATGGACGTCACGAGCCAGTGGGCCAACTTCGTGCGCAACCACGACGAGCTCACCCTCGACCAGCTCACCGACGAGGAGCGGCAAGAGGTCTTCGACGCCTTCGGCCCGGATCCAGACATGCAGCTCTTCGGTCGGGGCCTGCGCAGGCGCGTGCCCTCGATGGTCGGTGGCGACCCCCGCCGCCTGCGCCTCATCTATTCGATCATGTTCTCCCTGCCCGGCACCCCGGTGCTCTTCTACGGCGAGGAGATCGGGATGGCGGAGAACCTTGAGGTGCCCGGCCGACTCTCGGTGCGCACCCCGATGCAATGGGGCGACGACCCGCAGGGCGGCTTCACCGATGCCCCGCCTCGCAAGCTCACCCGCCCCTTCCCCGACGGGCTCTACTCTCCCGAGCGCATCAACGTCGCCTCCCAGCGACACGACCAGGACTCGCTGTGGTGGTTCATCCGCAACCTCATCCGGCTGAGGCGGCAGTACCCGCAGCTGGGCTGGTCGACCGTCGAGGTGCCCCGGACGAAGCCCCACAGCGTCCTCGCCCACATTGCCCGCGAGGAGGACGGCTGGACGATGCTCGCCCTGCACAACCTCGCCCCCGAGAGCTGCCTCGTGGACGTCGCCCTCGGCGACGTCGAACCCGGCTCCACGCTCGTCGACCTCGTCAACGACCGCAGCGAGCACCCCATCCCCAAGGACGGCAAGCCGCAGCTCGAGATCGAGGGCTACGGCTACCGCTGGCTGCTCCTGCGCCGACCCGGTGACCGTCCGCCGAAGTGAGCGAGTCCCCACGGGCCACGATGCCCTGGACCGAGAAGAGTTGACCTGCGGCCGGTTCAGTCGACCAGACCGGACTGGTGGGCGAACACGACGAGCTGTGCCCGGTCCCGCGCGGCCAGCTTGACCATCGCGCGGGAGACATGGGTCCGGGCCGTGGCCGGACTGACACAGAGGGTCTCGGCGATCTCGTCGTTGCTCAGGCCCTGCCCGACGAGCGCAACGATCTCCAGCTCCCTCGGAGTGAGGCTGGGCAGCTGCGGGTGGGGTCTCGGCTGCCGCGGGACCGCGGAGGCGAACGCACGGACCACGCGGCGCGTCACGGAAGGGGAGAGCAGCGCCTCCCCGGCAGCCACGACCCGGATCGCCTCGAGTAGCTGACCGGGGGGAGTGTCCTTGAGCAGGAACCCGCTGGCTCCGTAGCGCAGCGCGTCGAACACGTAGTCGTCGAGCTCGAAGGTCGTCAGCACGATGATCCGGGTGCGCGCGAGTCGCGGATCTGCCGTGATCCTGCGGGTCGCCTCGATGCCGTCGATCCCTGGCATCCGCACGTCCATGAGGACGACGTCCGCCAGGGTCGCGCGAGCCAGCTCCACCGCAGCGAGTCCGTCCGCGACCTCACCGACGACCTCCATGTCGTCCTCGGCCTCGATGAGGGACCGGAGACCGAAGCGCACGAGCTCCTGGTCGTCAACCAGCGCGACAGTGATCATCTGCCCTCCGCCCCCAGCGGCAGGATGGCGTGCACGACGAAGCCCCCCTCAGGCCGACGGCGTGCAGAGAACTCACCCCCGAGATTTTCCACCCGTTCCCGCATGCCGTCGATCCCGAACCCTTCCATGCTGGATTCGGGGGCATCGGGGTCGCCCCCGTTCAGGACCGTGACCTCCAGCCGTGCACCTGCATGGGCAACAGTGACGTGCACCGTGTCCGCGCTGGAGTGCCTCATGACGTTGGTGAGCGACTCCTGGACGACCCGGTAGGCCGCCAGGTCGACATCGGTCGGAACCGCTCTCGACGCGCCCTCCACCACGACACGGACGTCGATCCCCGCCTGCGCCATCCTCTGGGCCAGCTCCGGCAGTCGCGCGAGCCCCATGACCGGCCGGCGCTCCGGGTCGTGTCGGAACGTCGTCAGCGTGGCCCGCAGCTCGTCGAGGGCGGCAGCGCTCGTCCGGCTGATGGCATCCAGGGCCACCCCCGCGTGCTCGGGCTTCCGCGGCAGGAGGTGCAGGGCGACATCGGCCTGCATCTTGATGGCCGCCAGGCCGTGACCGACGACGTCATGCACCTCCTGCGAGACCCGCATCCGCTCTTCGTGCACGTGCTGTCGGATCAGCTCGCGACGGGCGCGCTCGGCCGACTCGACGCTCTGGCGCACCGCCACGCCCACCGCGACCGGAATGAGCACCCAGGCCGCTCGGGGGATGAGGATCTCCCAGACGCTCTCGAGACCGGCTTGGACGCCGACATGGACGAGCAGGAGCGCCAACGCGACCACCGCTGTCGGCACGACGTGGCGCAGCGGGCGGTATCGAGCCACCGAGTACATGCCCACGAAGAACGAGACCAGGATGGGGCTGTAGGGATAGCCGACCAGGAGGTACAGCGAGGTCGACGCGGTGATGACACCCGCAGTCACGACGGGCCAGCTCCGGCGCGCCAGGGTCAGCACCGCTGCGCCCACGGCCAGGGACAGTGCCCAGCCGTCCACCTCGCGTGACCGGGGCAGCTGTGTGGTCAGCACCCCGACGACGCTGCCAGCCACGAGGACCGCTGCGAGGGCCACGTCGAACGTGGGAGCGGTGCGCGCGCGAACCATCTCTCTCCTAGGCGATGTCGCGACGCCCGAGCAGCCAGCCGGCCGCGACCGTGAAGAGCAACAGGTACACCGAGGTGGTCGTCGCGGCTCGCTCCACCGCCACGATCGCCACGACCCCCGGCGTGTCGGCGTTTCCGCCGAGCGAGGCGATCAAGGATCCCGCATTCGGGCCCGGCATGAACGTCTGCATGGAGTCGACCCAGTCGATGAGCGGAGCAGCCAGGGTGGCGACGAGGTTCTGCACGGCCAGCAACCACACGAGTCCCAGGCCGATGGGCATCGCAACGGACCGGAAGCCGACCGCGAGGAGGACACCGAGGCTCCCCCACATCGCCGTGACGAGCCAGCCGCCGAGGAGCGCCAGGCCGAGCTCGCTCGCCGACGGCCAGCCCATCGGCACGTCCTCGCGGATCGCTATCAGGGCCGAGGCCAGGCCCCCCGTGAGGAAGAGTGAGAGGGTGATCGCCAGGGAGAAGGCGAGCAGCACGATCACCTTCGCGGCCAGCGCCTGACGGAGCGTGACGCCCTGCAGCACCACGGTCTTCCAGGTCGACCAGGCGTACTCGCTGCCGACCGCGAGGACTCCGAAGATCAGTGCCAGCGCTCCAACGAACAGGGCGCTTCCCGCGATGGAGTTGCCCACCAGGTTGCCGGGGAGCACCGACTCCAGGTCACGCTGGGCATTCGGCCCCGTCCCGAGACCGTTGGTGTTGCTCACGTACGGCACGACGTAGTTGAACAGCAGTCCCAGTGTCACGGCGACCACGACGAGCAGCCACGTCGCAGGGCGCCGGGTGGCCTTGAGCAGCTCGGCTCGCACGTCAGAGAGCACGATCACCACCCCCTCCCGTGAGCCGGAGGAAGGTCTCCTCCAGGTCGGGTTCACGCCACGCCAACCTGTGCACCTGAACGTCGGCGCGGACGAGCGCGGCATTCACGCGGGCTGCCTCCTGAGCCGCTGCCGTGAGGTGCAGGCTGCTCTGCCTCACCGCTACAGTGTCGTGCCCCAGGAGGTTGCGGGCGACCGACGCTGCCTCGGCCAAGGGGGTTGCCTCGATGACCAGGGTCCCCGCCTCGCCGCGCAGGGCGTCGACGGATGACTCGGCCAGGAGCCTGCCCTCGACGAGAATGCCCACTCGGTCGCAGATCTGCTCGACCTCGGCGAGGACATGGCTGGAGAGCAGTACCGTCACTCCGGCCGTGCGTAGTTCTCTGAGCAGCTCCCGGATCTCAACCATCCCTGCGGGGTCGAGCCCGTTGGTGGGCTCGTCCAGCACCAGCATCCGGGGGCGTTTGAGGAGCGCCGCAGCGATTCCCAGTCGCTGCTTCATCCCCAGCGAGAACTGGTCGAAGCGGGATCCCGCCCGGTCGGTCAGCCCCACCCGGTGCAGGGCCTCCTCGACGTGGTCGGCCGGCACGCCCGCGTGGTGGCTCAGCGCGACCAGGTTCTTCCGTGCGGAGAGGTAGGGGTAGAAGGCCGGGCCCTCGATGAGGGCTCCCACCTCGTCCATGGTGCCGCGGGCTGCCGGGTCCCTGCCCTTGATCCGCACGCTTCCGCTGGTGGGTCTGACGAGTCCCAACAGCATGCGAAGAGTCGTCGTCTTGCCCGCCCCGTTCGGCCCGAGGAAGCCGTAGATCTCCCCCTCGTGAACGGTCAGGTTCACCCCGTCCACGGCGGCCAGCTCTCCGTAGCGTTTGGTGAGTTCTCTTGTCTCTGCAGCTAACATGACCCGAATCTCGCAAACGACGACGTGGCACTCATCCGTTCGGTGTTGGCGTCGCACCTACGCAGCGAAACGTACGGCCGACGGCTCCTCCGGCGCACTGGGTTTGGGGTGCCGAAAGACACCCGCCCTTGCATGGTGCGGCACACAGCACGCCGGGGGTATCCGCCGATCGACGGATACCCCCGGAGCCGATTCAGGGCCGGCTGGGGATCGGTTCCAGAGCTGCCAGCACGGCCTGCGCCATGCGATGACGTCCCTCGTCGTTCGGGTGGATGTGATCACCCGAGTCGAGGGCTGGGTTCAAGGCGTCGGGATCCTCCGGGTCGGCCAGGACCTTCTCGAAGTCGACGACCCGGTCGTAGACCCCGCTCGTCCTGATCCACTCGTTCACCTCGTCCTTGATCCGCTCGTTGTCCGGCGAGTGGTAGCTGTGACCCTTCATCGGCGGCATGGTGCCGGCCACCGCCAGCAGACCGTGCTCGTGTGCCAGGCGGACGACCTCCCGGTGCGCCGCCATCAGCTGCTCCGCCGTCACGGCGGGGTTGGCTCCGCAGAACCCCTCTGGCCACCCAGCCGAGCCGATGTCGTTGAGTCCGATCGAGACGATGGCGACCTCGGCACCCGGTTGGGTGAGGACCTGGTCACGGAAGCGCTTGAGGCCGCTCTCCCCGAAGCAGGGCGAGTCGACGAGGAACTTGCTGCCGTCGATCCCGAGGTTCGCGACCGGACGAGGAGTGCCGCGGGCGGCGAGGAGCTCGGCCAGCTCGTCGGGGTAGCGGTTGTTCTCGTCGAGTGCCGTGCCTCGTCCGTCCGTCAGCGAGTCGCCGAAGGCGACCACCGTGCCGGGAGCCTCTGCGGGTCCGTCGGCATGCACACCGTTCAGGAGGTACCAGGACGTGCTCGTCTCGTCGAAGTCGGTGCTCCGCGGATCGAACCGGTGGTCACCGTCGGCCCGGTAGCTCGTTGCGTTCGCACCGGCGTGGTAGGTGGCCGGCCCGGTGGGCTCCCTGAGGTACAGCGTCACCGTGACGCTCTCCAGCGCCTGAGTCGGGAACGCCACCGGGTCCGAGGTCAGGCCTTCCCCCGGCGGGATGGTGGTGGCAGTCCTGCCGTCGAACTTGAGGGGTCGAAGGGATCCACGATCGACGGTCGCTCCCCCCTCGCTCCTGGCGATCGTCGCTCCGGCGATCTGCAGCGGCTGCGTCCCGTATCGGTTGGTCAGGCTGATCCGAAGTCGCGAGCCTCCGCTGCTGAGGCGGATCACCTGCCTGAGCGTCTGGTCCTGGAAGCCCGCCTTTGACCAGTCGTTCGGCCAGAAGGGCTGCCTCGGGTACTGCTCGGCGGCCGCCCAGGAGGCAGCCCATGGGGTCGATGTCGCCGAGGCCTCCGCCTGCTCCAGGGCATGGGCGGGAGCGGTTGCCGTGAGTGTCGCCAGCAGCGCTGCCCCAACGGTCAGGACTCGGGTTGTTCGTGTTCGCACAGGACCTTTCCTTGTTCTCGTCTTGCCTGGCTCTCGTCTTTCGGTGTTGTTCGTCATCGAAGGGCTTCCTCGAGGTCGCGTCCGCGACCGTGGAAGGCGTGCTTCGAGGCAAGCCCGCAGAACGCCAGGGCACCGAGCAGGGCCAGGACCTGCAGCGCGCTGCCGGTGAACACCAGCACTGCCCCGGGGTCCGCCAGCTGGTTCCGCAGGTTGGGGGTGACGATCCCGCCGATGGTGATGAAGACGGTCACCGCCGCAGCGGCCACGACGACCCACCGTGCGTGGACGAAGGCGACGAGGGCGGCGGCGGCCAGCAGGATCAGCAACCCTGGCGGGACCGTGGGGTAGTCCGCTCCGCCGAGGATCTGCACGGCGATCCCGGCCGCTGCGGCGGTGAGGCTGCCGGCGGCCTCCCAGCGGAACGGGGATCTTCGAACGGGTGATGACGTGGGCACGAGCCCTCCAATCTCTTGTGGTGGCAGTTGCCTCGAGTGTTGGACCGGCGCGGACTCGACACGTCATACGCCGGTCGACATCTCGGCTGCGTTCCCGGACGTAGGGCCTCGTTCGGCGAACCTCGCCGGCGCCTCTCGTACCGAGCGGAGCAGCGGTCCTGCGCGCGTGCCCTCCTGATCTGGGTACGTGCACGTGGTGGAGACCATTGAGACCTTCGACGAGCTCGTCGAGATCGCCCGCCTGCGCGCGCCCGTGTACATCCGGTTCTCGGCGGGTCCCGGACCGGATGCGGAGAGGGCGAGCCGCGACGTCGAGGCTGACGTCAGCCTTCCCGGTCTCCCCGTCGCCAGCCTGAGCCCGGAGCCGTGGTGGACCCGGCCCGACGAGGACTGGGTGGCCAGGCGTCTGTGCAAGTACCTCGACCTCCAGCAGCAGGCCGACCCGCCCGAAGGGCAGCAGGAGGGTGACCGTCGACCGTGGTTGCTCGCCGGGGTCCTCGTCGGCTCAGGAACCGACCATGAGCCGCTCGTCGGCGCGGTGGAGGCCATCGCGTGGGTCGGTCACGAAGCCATCGAGATGGCCGAGGAGGTCTACCGGAGCCGATTCCACGGCGTGGGTGGCACGACCAGCGAGGGCTCGCCCTGACCCAGGCCGCGTGCGGCCACAGTGGCCCGGCATAGGTTGGAGGAGCTGACCCCCGCCTGCTCCGACCGGCCCATGAGGAGAAGCATGCTGCAGACCGACCACTTCATCCGTTTCGACCGGGTTGCCTCGGTCGAGCAGACCGACCACGGGCTGCTCGCGGACGTCCACACCGAGCAGCTGCGGATCGACGTCGTCCGCGACGACGTCGTCCGCATCAAGATGAGCCGCGGCGGCCGATTCGACGAGTCCCCGACGTATGCCGTGAGCGTCGACCCGCTTGAAGGCGCTGGTGCCGGGGGGGTCGAGTTCCGGTACGAGCAGGACCGGGAGCGCGTCCGGCTGGTCACCGACTCCCTTGTCGTCACGCTGTGGCTCGACCCGTTCCGCGTCGACGTGCACCGCAGCGACGGCACGCCGGTCATCGAGAGCGCCGCGGACGCCGATGGACGCTACTGGACCTACGCCACACTGAACGACGCCTTCACCGTACGGCGGCGGTGCGGGGGCGCCGACGCGATCTACGGCCTCGGCGAGAAGGGCGGTCGCCACAACCGCCGGGGACGTGACTTCACCCTGTGGAACACCGACGTGCTCAGCCCCCATGCATCGCGAGAGTTCACCGAGGGCCGCGAGCCGGGTGATCCCCGCGGCGACAGGACGAGCACCGAGTTCGACCCCTACTACGTCTCCGTGCCGTTCTTCCACCACCAGACCCACCCCGACGGCCAGATGGCCGGGTCGTTCATGGACAACGGCTACCGGGGTAGCTACGAGTTCAGTCCGGCCACGGAGTACCGCATCACCTTCGAGGGCGGGCAGTGGACGGAGTACGTCTTCGCCGGGCCCGACATGCCGACGATCCTCACGGCATACACCTGGCTCACGGGCCGCATGCCCCTCCCCCCGCTGTGGGCCCTTGGCTACCACCAGTGCAGGTGGCACAAGTACGACCAGGCGGCCGTCGAGGCGCTCGGCCAGCGGCACCGCGACGACGACTTCCCCTGCGACGCGCTCTGGCTCGACATCGACTACATGGACGGCTACCGCGTGTTCACGTGGGACGAGGAGTCCTTCCCGGACCCGCAGGGCATGCTGAAGCGCCTGTCGGACCAAGGGTTCCGGGTCATCACGATCATCGACCCCGGGGTCAAGCACGAGCCCGGCTACTGGGTCTTCGACCAGGGCCTGGAGCGTGACGTCTTCTGCCGGACCTCGGGTGGTGACACGTACATCGGCCAGGTCTGGCCCGGCAACACGGCCTTCCCCGACTTCGCCACCAAGGAGGCCCGCACGTGGTGGGGCGAGCTCAACGCGGCGCACGTCCAGTCCGGGCTCGCCGGCATCTGGAACGACATGAACGAGCCGGCCACGGGGGACATCCCACCGCACGCGATGCGTTTCGAGCGCGGCACGCAGCCGCACGAGCGCTATCGCAACCAGTACGCCCTGCTCATGGCGATGGGCACGACCGAGGGCCTGCTCACGGCGATGCCGGAGCAGCGGACCTTCATCCTGTCCCGGTCGGGGTTCGCCGGGATCCAGCGCTACGCCGCCAACTGGATGGGGGACAACCAGGCCCGGTGGGACCACCTGTGGCTCGCCATCTCGATGGGCTGCGGTTTCGGCATCTCCGGACAGTCGTTCGTCGGCGCCGACATCGGCGGCTTCCAGGGCAACTCGAGCGCAGAGCTGTTCCTGCGCTGGATGCAGTTCGGCGCGCTCACGCCGTTCTGCCGCAACCACGCCGAGACGGGCAAGATCGACCAGTACGCGTGGGCCTTCGGTGAGGTCGTGCACGAGCTCGCGCGCGAAGCGATCCGGCTGCGCTACCGCCTCATGCCCTACATCTACGCCGCGTTCGTGCGCGCGTCGGAGACGGGGGAGCCGATCCAGCGGCCCCTCGTCTTCGACTACCAGTACGAAGCGGCCGTCCGTGACGTCGACGACGAGTACCTCTTCGGCCGCGACCTGCTCGTCGCGCCGGTCGACAAGCCCGGCATGACCGCGCGCCAGGTCTACCTGCCCACCGGAGGCTGGTACGCGTGGGAGTCGGACGAGCCGGTTACTGGCCGCGCGTACGTCATCGCAGCCACCCCCATGGACCGGATTCCCTTGTACGCCAAGGGGGGCGCAGTGATTCCCATGTGGCCCGACGCGCCAGAGTCGACCGCCGGCTACCATCCCGACCTCGTCGAGCTGCACCTGTTCGTCCCCCTCGGGGACGGTCGCTACGACTCGCTGCTCGTCGAGGACGACGGCCTCACCTTCGCGGCCCTCGAGGGCCGGCGACTGCGCACGACCCTCGTCGTCGAGCGAGCCGGGGAGAGCGTGTCGCTCGTGGCCGACGTCGAGGGTGAGGGTTACCCCGAGTTCCGACGAGAGGCCTTCCGGCTCGTCGTCCACGGCGCCGCCCCCGCGGTGGTCCACCACGACGGCGCCGACCTCGCGCCGGAGGACGGCGCCTTCATCCTGCCCAACACGGGCACCGGGTTCCGCGTCGAGTTCTCGGCCTGACGGCGGTGCCGTGTGCCGCCGGGCTCTGCCCCACGGCATACGACTCCCCCGGTCCACCGAGCCGACGGTCAGCCGGGCGCCGGGCCATGGGACCGGCGAAGGCGGATCCACCGAAACCCATGGGGAGCCACCTCCAGCTGCGTGGGGTCGAGCTCACCTTCGTACGGGTGATCGGAGAAGACCTCGACCGGGGGTTGGTCGCCGAGCGGCAGGTCGCCGAGCGCCACCTGCTGCGGCTCGGCTGAGAGGTTGTGGACGAACAGCACCACCCCGGTGGAGCCCTCCGCCACGTGCGCCAGGACCGGCGCGGCGGTGCCGTCGATGACGCGGTGCGTTCCGGCGCCGACCTCCTCGCACTCCCGGAGGGTGTGCAGCATTCTCTCGAACCACGTGAGCATGGAGTCGGGCTCGAGCCGCTGGTCGGTGACGTTGACGTCCTTGAAGCCGAAGGGAGGGGCATCCACCACCGGACGCAGCAGTCGATCCGGCGATGCGGTCGAGAAGCCGCCGTTCTCTGTGCCCGACCACTGCATCGGCGTCCGGATCGCGTCACGCTCGGGCAGCTCGAGATCCTCCCCCATACCGATCTCGTCGCCGTAGCGAAGCACCGGAGTCCCCGGCATGGTGAACTGGAGGCTGTAGGCCAGTCGGAGCCGCGCCTCGTCGCCGTCGAGCATGGGCGCGAGCCGCCGCCGGATGCCGCGCTCGTAGAGCTGATGCTCGGGCTCCCGGCCGAACGCCTCGAAGACGTCAGCCCGCTCGTCGGCGGTCAGCTGCGAGAGGTCGACCTCGTCGTGGTTCCGCAGGAAGGTGGCCCACGCCGCGTTCCGCGGCAGCGGGGGAAGACCGGTCAGCGCGTCCTCGATCGCGCTGGCGTCCTTGCGTGCCAACGACAGCATGAGCGCCTCGTTGAGGCGGAAGGCGAAGAGCATGTGGACCCGGCTCGCCGCACCGTCTGCGTCACCGAAGAACTCGAGCAGCTGGTCGTTCGGGACGTGCGCTTCCGCGAGGAAGACCGCGTCACCGCGCAGCCACGACAGCCGGTCGCGCAGCTCGACGAGGAACCCGTGATCTCGGCCGACACCGCCCTCCGCGGTGGTCTTCTCGATGAGGAACGGTGCGCCGTCGAGGCGGAACCCACTGACACCGAGCCGTTCCCAGAAGGTGACGATCTTCTTCATCTCCGAGCGGACCTGCGGGTTGAGGACGTTGAGGTCAGGTTGGAACGAGTAGAAGCGGTGGTGGTACCAGGCGGCGGCCGTCTCGTCGTAGGTCCACGTCGCCTCCTGGATGCCGGGGAAGACCATCCCATGGTCGCGGTTGGGCGGCTCCTCCTCGGACCAGACGTACCAGTCGCGGAAGTGCGAGTCACGGTCGGAGCGGGCCGCCTGGAACCACGGGTGCTGGTCGCTCGTGTGGTTGAGGACGAGGTCGAGCATGACCCGGATGCCGCGCTCGTCGCACTCGGCCATGAACTCCGCGAAGTCGCCGAGATTGCCGAGGGCTGGGTCGACGCCGTAATAGTCGGCGACGTCGTAGCCGCCGTCGCGGAACGGCGAGGGGTGGATCGGGTTGAGCCAGAGGATGCTGACGCCGAGGCGGCTGAGGTGGTCGAGCCGGCTCGTCAGCCCGGTGAAGTCACCGATCCCGTCACCGTTCGAGTCCTGGAAGAGCCGGACGTCCACGCTGTAGATGACGCCGCTGCGGTACCACCGTGCAGTCACGGCACTCCCCTACCCAGCGGGAGCCCACCGACGACGGGCGGCCGTATGCCGCTGGGCCCGGGCTCAGCGGCATACGGCTCCCTTCGCGCCGGATCGCGTCTCAGGCGGCCACGTCGACGACGACCGTGACCGGGACCCCCGCCGTGAGGTTGTCGAGGACGGGGCAGTGGGCCTCGACGGTCTCCCTGAGCTCGACGTAGCGTTCCGCGCTCTCGGGGCCGCGCAGCGTCACCCTCGCCTCGATGCCCTGGAAGCCGGGACGCACGTCGGGGTCGATCCCGAAGAAGCCCCGGATGTCGATGTCCCCCGCGAGCTCGATCTCCACGCCGTCGAGCCGGATCCCGAGCTTCTCCGCCCACACCTGGTAGGTGATGACGTTGCACGCGCCCAACGCCGCGAGCAGGTGGTCGACCGGGTTGGCGCCGAGGTCGGTGCCGCCGAGCGAGGCAGGCTCGTCGATGGTGAACCGGTGGCGGCCCGCATCGACGGACACCTCCGTCGCCGTCCCCGGTCGCAGCGCCGTCCGGATCTGCGGTCGGACGTGGTGCTCACTCGGGATCGTGGTGGACGTGAGCTGTGTCGTCGTGGTCATGGTCTGTCTCCTCTCGTCGGGACGCCCGGTGGCGTCCATGGCGGGAGCGTGGAGAGAGGCCCGGTCGGGACACGAGTCCGCAGACCCCGCCGTCCGGTCTGACGAGTCGTCCCGGACGGCATGGTGCCTCGACCGAGACTCCACGCTTGCGACGGCCTGGTGCCGTCGCCAGGTCCTCACCCGGAGCACCCCGCCGTGGTGGAGGGTTGCTGTCCAGCGAGCCGGGGCTTGGCACTGGAACTCGTGACCTGCGACGAGAGTAGGGGCCCTCGTCGACGGAGCCCACCCGGCGTCCGCCATGTGGGCTCCGGGCCCTGGGAGCCCCTCACTGGAGCGGTGACCGTCGAGTGGCCCCAAAATGCACGCCCCCAAAGTCGAGTGGCCCCAAACGCCGCCCCGCGGGTCACTCAAGTGGCCAATTGTGCGCACCCGCGGGGGTATTTCGGGGCCACTCGACCAACCGCCCCGGTCGAGTGGCCCCGAACGCCGGGACGGTCGCTCACCCGGCGGCGGGAACGTCCGATGGGCGCCGCTCGTCCAGCCCGGAGATGCCCCATCGCACGGCTGCCGTGCCGGCGTGCCCGAGGGGTTGGGCGATGCACCGGGCGAGGCGCTCGGGCAGTGGGATCCCGAGCATGTTTCGGGCCCAGCCCGGCAGGACGGACAGTCCGCCCGAGGCGAGGGTGGCGTACCCCGGCCGCACGAGGATGGGCAGGGGAGGCTCGAGGAGGATGAACCGGGCCGCCTCGCGTGCCGCCGGTGTCGCCTCGAGCTCCGGCCGGTAGGCGTCGAGGGCGCGGCGCAGGTCCGCAACGGTGGCCGGCGCGTCGGTGACGCCGAGCCGCGTGGCGGCGACCGCCGTCTGCGCCACGTACAGGTCGGCCTCCTCGCGGGTCAGCGGTCTCTCCCCGAAGGCCTGGTGGGCCCGGAGGAAGGAGTCGATCTCCGCGACGTGCACCCAGAGGAGCAGATGGGGGTCGCCCGCCCGGTAAGGGCGTCCGCGGTGGTCTCGCCCGCGCACGCGCTCGTGGATCGACCGGACCCGGGCGATGGCCTCCTCGGCGGATGCGGTCGTGCCGAACGTCGTCGTCGCGAGGTAATGGCTCGTGCGCTGCAGCCGACCCCATGGATCGCTCTTGTAGCCGCTGTGTCCGGCGACGCCAGCCATGGCCAGCGGGTGCAGCGACTGCATGAGCAGGGACGCGATGCCGCCCGGGAACATCGCAGCATCGGCGTGGACGCGCCAGATCGGGTCCGCCGGCGTGAACCAACGCTCACCGGTCGCGCCCCAGATCCGCTGCGCATGGATGGCGGCGTCGTCGCCCGCGACGCGGGACCGGAGGGCCCGGCCCAGCCTCCGCTGGACCGCGCGAGACAGGTCGTCGACGTTCATGGCGTCACGGTACGTCCTGGCCCGGCTCGGACCGGTCGGTCCCGCCGACGTCGATCGGTCGGACGGCCGGTCCGGTGAGGACGGCGCCGTCCGAGGCGAAGCGGGAGCCGTGGCAGTGACAGTCCCAGCTCTCCTCGGCCACGTTCCAGCGGAGGCG
The DNA here is from genome assembly GCF_032907665.1 of Intrasporangium sp. GTDB lineage: Bacteria > Actinomycetota > Actinomycetes > Actinomycetales > Dermatophilaceae > Intrasporangium. The sequence continues at coordinate 15,640 of NZ_JAJJPG010000008.1, read as the reverse complement.
ACAGCCGAGGTGTGAGCACCGCGGCGCGTCTCGGCGCAGCTCACCGGTGACGAGCTCGGCAGCCACCTTGATGTTCCCGGTGACCAGGGTCGGCACGGACCGCACGCCGTCGATCCGGCCGGCGTCGAACACCGGCAGCCACACCGGTTCGCGACCAGCGAGCAGGTCCGTGATCATCAGCCCCGCCGCACTTCCCGCCGCCAGGCCCCACTTGCCGAAGCCGGTTGCGACATAGACGTGCTGGTGGAGCAACGCCCGGCCGACGTAAGGCACCCGGTCGGGCGTCACGTAGTCGTGCGCGCTCCACCGATGCGACACCTCAGCCACGTCGAACGTCTCGCGGGCCCACCGCTCGAGATCGGCATAGCGACCTTCCGTGTCGACATCCGCCCCGACCTCGTGACCACCACCGACCACGATGAGACCGCCGGGCCCGTCCTCCAGCCAGGGGCGGGTAGAGCGCACCGGCTCGTCCACGGAGATCGTCATCTCGCGCGGCGCCTCGCCGCGGAGCCGAACCGCGAGGCCGTAGGACTGGTGCGGCCGGGTCCTCGCGAAGTGGCCGCCGAGGAGGCCGATCGGCAGGAGCGTGGCCACGACCGCGCTCCCGGCCTCGACGGTCCCGCCGTCGGTCTGCACGGTGACCCGTCCGTGCGCCTCCGACACGCGGGTCGCCCGGCTGCTCTCGTGGATGACGCCGCCCGCCGTCACCACCGCGTCCGCGAGCCCGTCGAGATAGCGACGCGGGTGCAGGTGGAGCTGCTCGGTGAAGCGGACGCCGGCGGAGATGGGGAACGGCAGGTCGGAGTCGCTCACGAGGGTCGCAGGCAGGGCGAGCCGCCGGGCCGCCACGGCCTCGTCCTCCATGGACCGGATGGTCTGGGCGTCGTCGGAGGCCGTGTAGACGAGGGCGTCTGCCCGGGTCAGGGAGCAGTCGATGTCATACTCCTCGACGAGGTCGGCCACGAGGTCGATGCCGGCCCGGTTCGCGTCGGCATACTGCCGGGCCCGCTCGACACCGGCCCACTCGACGAGGCGGGCGTGGATCAGGGAGTGCTGGGCCGTCACCTTGCCGGTGGTGTACCCCGTCGTTCCGTCACCGATGCGGCGCGCCTCGAGCACGACGACACGGTGCCCCTCCCGCGCGGCGAGCAGGGCCGTCGTGAGCCCGGTGATACCGGCGCCGATGACCACGACGTCCGCCTCGGCCTCGCCTGCGAGGGGTGTCGCGGGGTTTCTGCGCCGGCCGGGGTCATCGAGCCAGACGCTGCCGTGTCGGCCTGCGAGGTTGCTCATGACGGTGCCTTTCGTCGCGAGGGCGATGCCGTCATCGCCGGCCCGCGCTCAGTCATTCCGCTCAGTGATCCCGCTCAGTGATGCCAGTCGGTGATGCCAGTCAGTGATGCCAGTCAGTGATTCCTGAGGGCCTTGATGAGCTCACCCTTGTTCATCGTCGACCGGCCCTCGATGCCGATCTCACGGGCGCGCTTGAGGAGGCGGTCCTTCGTCCAGTCCTCGTAGTCACCGGAGGACCCGCCCTTGCGCCCGACGGAGCTCCGTGAGGAGTTGGCGGCAGCGTTGGCGATGCGGGCTGCCTTCTCCTTGCTCGCTCCGTCCTCACGGAGGGACTCGTAGAGCTCCTTGTCCTTGACGGACGGACCTGGTCCACGACGACGTGGCATGATCGTTCCCCTTCCCGTATCGACACGACGCCCGTCCTCTACCCATGGCGACGGCTCCGAACCGCCGTTGAAACGGACGACGGAACCTGCGGCGAATGCCGTGACCATGGGCGGGTAAGGACCGGTATGGCCATTTGCGACATGTGCGGGAACGACTACGACAAGACCTTCACGGTCACGCGCGGAGACCGTCAGGGCACCTACGACTCGTTCGAGTGCGCCATCACCGCGTGGGCTCCGGGATGCGCACATTGCGGCTGCCGGATCCTGGGACACGGGATCGAGTCGGAGCACGGCTTCTTCTGCTGCTCCCACTGTGCCCGCGCCGCACTGGGCGCCCAGCGCAGCGACCGCGTCAACGAGTCCACCGGCCGCTGATCACCGACCTGACCGAATTCCTGTGGCGGACGAGCGAGGCGCCCGCGCCGCGATCGCGCGCCACCGGGCACGTCGCTCACGCCCATGAACCGGGTCGGGCGGGTCAGGCGGGCGCCGCTCCTGTCCTCAGCGCCTGCAGGGCCCGTTCTTTCGCGGCGGTGAACTCCTCACCCAGCTCGCTGAGCTGCTGGTTGCTCGCGGCGTCGCTGAAGGAGGGCAGGATCTGCTCCTCTTCCTCCTCGACGTGGTGCCGCACCTCGCCGATCATCGCGGCGATCAGGCCGTCGACACCTGGGGCCTCGGGGTCGGAGGCAAGCAACTGCTCGAGAGTGGCCTCGACGTGGTGGTGCTCCTCGAGCCCGTCATCGACGTCGGACGACTCGTCGGGAACGATCTCCTTGATCGCCGGGTAGACCACCTGCTCCTCGGCCTTCGAGTGCGGCACGAGGAGTTCCTGCACCTGCCGCAGGAGGTCGGGGATCTCGATCGGCTCAGCCTTCTCGAGCTTCTTGAAGACGGCCTCGACCTTCTTGTGGTCTTCCTTGATCAGCGTGATGACACCGGACATGCGTGTTCCCTTCCGGTTGGGGTGATCCGTGGTCTGGCTGCCTCTCCCCTACCCGTTTCCCGGGAGTCGTGACTCGGCAGACCGGCGCTCGGCCAAGTGGGCCAGGCGTCGCAGCGCCTCGGTGTTGCGCGCGTCGAGCAGTGGGTCCTGGACGAGGCGCGGGATGAGCTTGGCGGGGCCGTCCGTCGCCTGCTCCGTCATGACCACTCGAGTGCCGCCCTCCTCGACGGTGCACTCGAGGCGGACCATGCCCTCACCCGTCGGCCAGGCCCGCACCTTGAGCTCGATCGAGCGGGGACGATCGATGGACAGCACCGACGTGGTGTCGTCGAGGAGGAGGGGCCACAGGCCCACGGAGTGATGGATCCGGCTGCCGGGCTCGGGCCAGGTGTCATCCACCTCCCGGATCCGGGCAGCCCCGACGACCCACGAGGCGAAGCTCCACCCGTCGGCGAGCACGTCGAAGACGTCGTCCGGGGTGCAGCGCAGGAAGCGCGACGTGTGGCTCATGCCTACCTCATACCCATCCAGCGGACCCGCCATCGGCACTGATGGCTGCCCGGTCCCTCGAGCTCGGGGTCAGTCGTCGGAGCCGGTCGTGGAGCAGAGCTGCGCGTGCCGCGTTGGAACCGCACGCGCCGTGGACGCCACCACCTGGGTGCGCCGAGGCCGAGGCGAGGTAGAGCCCCCGAATCGGCGTCTCCGCGCGTCCGAGCCCGGGGATGGGCCGCCAGAAGAGCTGCTGGTGGATCGCCGCCGTGCCCCCGTTGAGCGCACCGCCGACGAGGTTCTCGTTCCGGCGCTCGAGCTCTGCCGGCCCGAGCACCCGGCGATCCAGGACGAGGTCCCGGAATCCGGGTGCGTGCTCGGAGATTCGGGATTCGACGCGGTCCGCGACCTCCTCGGCGCGTGCCTCGTCCAGGCCCGCACCCCCGGGACGGTCCTCCGCTGCCACCCGCTGAGGGACGTGCAGATACGCCCAGGCCGACTCGCTCCCCTCAGGTGCCCGGCTCGGGTCGGTTGCGGCCATCTGCCCGATGATGACGAGCCCCCGCTCGGAGACGCGGCCGGCCGCGATCTCGGAGCCCGCCAGCCCGAGGTCGGCGACGCTCTCGGCCAGGTGAACCGTCCCCGGGGTGAGTTCCGGTGCGGACGCCCAGGGAATGGGCGCGCTCAGCGCCCAGTCGATCTTCACCGTCCCGGCATCCCACTCGAATGACCCCATCCGCCTGCGATGGCGTTCCGGCAGCTCGGACCACGGGACGAGCCCACCGAAGAGGGCGGGCGCGCTGACGTCCGCCAGGACCGCGCGACCGGCACCAACGACATCGCCCGTATCGAGCCGCACACCGACAGCCCGACCGGATCTCACGACGACCTCGTCGACGTGCACGCCGGTGTGCACCGTTCCGCCGGCTGTGTCGAGTCGCCTCAGCAGGGCAGCTGTGAGCTGCCCGGCCCCGCCCCTCGGGACCGGGAAGCCGTGGGTCTGCGCGAGCATCGCGAGGAGCAGGCCCATGAGCCCGGAGCCCGGTGAGTCGACAGCAATGTCGGAATGGGCGGCGTTGCCGGCGAGGAGGAGCTTGGGCGCCTCGCCGCCGAACCATTCGTCGCCGAGCCGACGAACCGGCAGCAGCAGCTCACGCAGGAAGGCGAGGCCCCCCATGCGTGGTGCCTTGAGGCCGAGCCGCGCCCCGGACCGAAGCGGAGGGAACGGGCTGAGCAGGGCTCCCACGACGTCGTCCCCGACCCGGTCCCAGAGTGCGCAGGCCCGCAACCAGGCCTCGCCGTCCCCCCCGTGCAGCCCGTCGAGCGCGTCCGCCGTCTCGTCCCGTTGAGGGTGGATGAGGGCCCAGCGACCGCCCGACAGGGGGTGCCCGAGCGCCGACGGCGCGCGCACCCACTCGAGACCGAACCGCTCGAGCTCGAGGCTCCGGATCGTGGGCGACACTGCGGCGAGGGGATAGAAGGAGCTGAAGGTGTCGTGAATCCAGCCGGGTCGAACGCCCTCGTCGCTTCGCACGGCGCCGCCCGGAGTCGGTTGGGCCTCGAGGACGATGACCCGCCACCCCACGTCGGCGAGCAGGTTGGCGGCGACGAGCCCGTTCGGCCCGCTACCGATGACCACGGCGTCGTACGTCGTCCCGTCCACGACTGCCCCCTACCCAGCGGCAGGCGATCGTGCGTTTGGGGCCACTCGACCCTTGAGTGCGACCAGCCGCGTTTGCGGCCACTCGACTGAGGGTGCCGAGCGGACGGGTCGTCGGTCGCCCTGCCGGCCCAGCGGCATACGACCGCACCTGACGTTTGGGACCGTCTGCCCCCGGGGAAGGGGAGGGCATGCGCATCTCCGTCATCGGTGGCACCGGGAACATCGGCACGGCCACCGTCGCCCGCCTCGCGGCGGACGGTCACGACGTCACCGGCGCCGCGAGGCGACTTCCCCGGCCGGGCCGGATGACGACGGCTGCGACGTGGCGTCGGGTCGACGTGACGTCGCAGTCGGCCACCGAGGACCTGGCCGCCCTGCTCGAGGGGTCGGAGGCCTGCGTCTTCGCGGCGTGGGCGATCCAGCCGATGCGCCGCACCGACTACCAGGAGCGTGTGGGCGTGCGCGGCCTGGAGCAGACCATCGCCGCGTGCCGGGCCGCGGGGGTGCGCCACCTCGTCGCCCTCAGCTCGACCGGTGCCTACGCGCCGGGGCGGACGGGGAGACCGGTCGACGAGTCGCACCCGGTGACCGGGAATCCCCTGTGTGCCTACAGCCGGCAGAAGGCGGCAGCCGAGACCGTCCTCGCCGGCGCAGCGAGGGACCCTGCTGTCGCCGAGCAGCTCGTCATCAGCTGGCCGCGTCCCACGCTCGTGGCGCAGGGGAAGGCGGCCGGTTCCCTGGGCCGGGTGGGTGTCGCTCCGCTGATGCCTCGGGCAGTCCTCCCCCACCTGCCTGTGATGCCCGTGGGGCGGAACGCCGAGCTCCAGGTCGTCCACGCGGAGGACGTCGCCGACGCGATCGCGAGGATCATCGAGACCCGGTCGCCCGGACCGTTCAACCTTTCGGCCCCCGACGTCCTCGGTCCTCGGGAGATCGCCGAGCCCCTGGGTGGCCGGCCGCTCCGGCTGCCCTCGGCGCTCCTGCTGCGAGTCACCGACGCCCTCTGGGCCGCGCACCTGTGGCCACTCGACGCCGGGTGGCTGCGCATGGCCGCGGAGGTCCCCCTCGTCGACACCGGTCGCGCCGAACGGGAGCTCGGCTGGCGCGCCCGGCACACCGGTGCCGACGCCTGGCGCGAGCTCGTCGACGCGATGGCCCGGGGCCTCGGAGGCGACACGCCCGCCACCCGACCGCGATCGGTGCGCGACGACGCGCTGCGGCTCGTCACGTCAGGACCCGTGACACGGCGAACCCGCACCTGAACCCCGGGACGCCTCACAACGGGTCGGTAGGCGTCGGCTCGGTCGGCGTCGGCTCGGTCGGGGACGGGTCCTTCGGGGTCGTGTCGGGCGGCGTCGGATCGGGCGGTGCCGGCGTCGGACGCTGGGGAGTGGGATACGGCTCGGGGAAGGGCTGCGGACCCGGGGTCGGGTCGGGTCCCGGGAACGGGCCGGGTGACGGAGGCCCCGGGGTCGGACCCGGGGTCGGACCCGGGGTCGGTCCGGGCTCGGGAGGAGGCATCGGCCGCTCCGGCGGTTCCGGGATCGTGTCCAACCCCGGCACACAGCCCGGTGTGAGCGGGTGGGGCGCCAAGCGCGAGGTTGCATGCATGCTCATGTTCGGCGCCTACCCGCGGGCCCTGCGTCTAACCATCAGGCGAGCAGCCGCACGAGGGCCCGCTCCAGAGCCGCGCGCCCGGTGACCTCCGCCAGGTCGCCCCGACGCAACCGCCTGCGATCTGCGGCAGAAGCCCGGCCGAGCGCCCGGCCGATGGTGCGCCCAGCGGCATACTCGTCGATGACGCGACTGTCGACGTACGAGCGGCGGGCGACGGCGGGGGTGTTGCCGAGGTGCTCGGAGACGAGGGCCAGCACCTCCCGTTCAGCCTTCTTCCGCTCGCGCTCGGAGGTCGGCGGCCCCCCGTTGACGCGGTCGGCGAACGAGGCTGCAGCGAGCAGCGTCGCAGCCCAGGTCCGCAGGTCCTTGACCGTGTACTCGTCACCGACGAGCTCCTTGAAGTCCTTGTTGATCTCCGTGGACGTCAGGTCGCACCACTGTCCGCCCTCGGTGCGGTACTGGAGCAGCCGGTCGCTCGGCCCACGGCTGCGCTTGAGGGACGACACCGCCTTCGCGAGCGCGGGATCGCGGACCTCGGCCTCCCGCTCCAGCCCCGACTTCGCGGGGAAGCAGAACGCGACCACGTCACCCCGGACCGCGACGTGGTCCCTGAGCAGGGTGGCGACGCCGTGGCTGCCGTTCTCGCTCTCGTACTCCTCGCCGCCGGTCCGGAAGAGACCTGCATCGAGCAGCCTCAGCGCCACCGCGCCGACCCGCTCCCGACCCAACCCTGCCCGGCGCAGGCGCCTGCTGACCTCCGCGCGCGCCTCAGGCAGTCGACGGGCCAGGCCGACCACCCTCTCGTGCTTGACCCGGCCGCGGCTCTCGTGCCATGCCGGGTGGTAGAGGTACTGTCGGCGCCCCGCAGCGTCGGTCCCGACGGCCTGGATGTGACCGTTGGGCCACGGGCAGACCCACACGTCCTCCCACGCCGGCGGGATGACGAGCGACTGGATCCGCTCCTTCGTGGCCGCGTCAACAGCCCGACCCTCGGCATCGACGTAGGCGAAGCCCGTGCCGCGCCGCACGCGCCGCAGCCCCGGCTTCGCGGGATCACTCCTCCTGAGCCGCATCGCTCGCCTCCTTGACGGTGCGCTCACCGGCCGCGTTCTCCGCCCGCCCCTCGCAGCGGGACCGCGGTGTGAGCCAGCGCACCGGCGCCGGTGCGTGACGAACGATTACCCAGTCAGGGCGTGGGTACCTCACTTCTGACGTCACACGCCACCTCGAGGAGAGCATGTCCGCCCCCCAACACCTGCTCCGTGTGCTGCGTCGCCAGCACGCGCGCATCGCCTCGCTACTCTCGCGAGTCACGGAGACCGAAGGGTCGGCCCGCAGAGCCGCGGTTGCGGAGCTGCTGCACTATGTCGCACTGCACGAGTCCGCTGAGCAGACCTTCATGCACCCCGTCGGCCTCCAGGCCGTCGGGGACCGCGCCGCCGTGCAGGGCCGGGTCGTCGAGGAGCGCGAGATCGAGGCGGTCATCACCAACCTCGAGGGGCTCGACCCGGACTCGATGGACTTCATGATCTACTTCGGCCTGCTGGAGGAGGCCCTCGGTGGCCACACCCGCGCCGAGGAGGAGGTCGAGGCTCGGCTCCTCGAACAGGCCGTCCCGGGCGAACAGCTCGAGACGATCTCCCACGACCTCGCTCTCGTCGACGTGTGGATGGACCCCGCCACTCGCTCGATCGGCGGATCCGCCGCACGGTTGCCCTGGCGTCCGGGCAACACGGACGGGGCACGGTTCGGTGAGCTGCGCCGCCGGAGCCTCGAGGCCTTCGAGGCAGTCGCCCGGATCCGCTGACACCAGCCGTGGGAGCGGCAAGACTGGACTTGCCACGGGCGCGTGTCCGTGTCAAGGTTCGCGAAAGGCGAACCCGGTGGAGAGGACCGCCGACATGTCGCCACCAGCGAAGGCACGCACCATGACGGCTCCAACGCGTTTGCCGGGACCCGACCTCAGCCCGGAGCATCCCGGTGAGCTCGGCGCCCGGTTTGCCGCGCACGACTGGTCCCTCACCCCGCTGGGTCCGATCTCCGAGTGGCAGCAGAGCCTGCGGACCGCGGTGAGCATCTGTCTGACGTCGCGTTTCCCCATCCTCATCTGGTGGGGGCCGCAGCACACCATGATCTACAACGACGGTTACCGACCGATGCTCGGGGCCAAGCATCCCAAGGCCCTAGGGTCCCCCGGCCACGAGGTCTGGCCCGAGATCTGGGATGTCACCGCCCCGCTGCTCGATACCGTCATGACCACCGGGGCGGCAACGTGGTCCCGGGACGAGCGCCTGCTCCTCGATCGCAACGGCTACCTCGAGGAGTGCTACTTCACCTACTCGCACAGCCCCATCACGACGGACGCCGGAGACATCGGCGGCGTCTTCACGACCGTCACCGAGACGACCGAGCACGTCCTCAGCGAGCGGAGGCTGGGCACACTCGGCGTGCTGTCGCGTCGTCTCGGCGAGGCCACCGATGCCGGGCACGTCCGCCGCCTCGCCGCCGACGTGCTCGGCTCCAACCCGCAGGACCACCCGCTCGTCGCGATGGTGGATGCGCACAACCTGCCCGACGACCCGCGTGACCTCGACGTCCCGGAAGACCTTCGTGGCGATGTCCTCGCCGCCGCGACCGAGGCTGCGACGGAGCGGCGCCAGATCCATCGCGCCCTGCCCTCGCCGATTCCGATGAGCGATGCCCCGGACGCGCTGGCGGTCGACGGGCTGCACGCCCTGCCCATCACCCTGCCCACCGACGAGGCGATGTCCGCTGTGCTCGTCATCGGCCGGTCGGCACACCGGCGGTGGGATCCGGCGCTCGCGACCTACCTCGCACTCTGCATCACGCACCTCGGGACCGCGCTCAGCGGCATCCGGGAGCTCGACTCCGAGCGGCAGCGAGCGGAGACGCTCGAGGCGCTCGACATCGCCAAGAGCGCCTTCTTCACCAACATCAGCCATGAGCTGCGCACGCCCTTGACCCTCATCAGCGGCCCGCTCGCCGAAGCCGTGGCCGACCGCAGCCTGACCGCGGACCAGCGCGAGCGGCTCGAGCTCGCCCAACGCAACGCGGTGCGACTCGCGCGCATGGTCGACGCCATGCTCGACTTCGGGCGGATGGCGGCGAGCAAGGTGCAACCGCAGGTCGAGCCGCTCGACGTCACGAGACAGACGCGTGCCATGGCGGACTCCTTCGCCGGGGCCTTCCGGCGGGCCGGGCTGGAGTTCGTCGCCGAGTGCCCGCAGACCGATCGGCCCGCCCATCTCGACCGCGACATGTACGAGCGCATCGTTCTCAACCTGCTGAGCAACGCGTTGAAGTACACCCCTGCAGGCCGGGTCACCCTGCGGCTGGAGCCGGGCCCCGACGGCTTCACCGTCTCGGTCACCGACACCGGGATCGGGATCCGGAAGCGCGACATCCCCCGCGTGTTCCAGCGCTTCGAGCAGCTGCCCCGCCCCGGCAAGGCCCGCTCCCACGAAGGGGCGGGCATCGGCCTGGCCATGGTCAAGCAGCTGACCGAGCTCATGGGCGGCACCGTCGAGGTGGAGTCGGCCCTCGGGCGCGGTTCGACGTTCACGATCCGGTTGCCGTGGGGCGAGCCGCCGACCGTGCCCGTCGGAGGGCACTCGATCACGCCGCGCCACGTCGATGCCTTCCTTGCCGAGACGGAGGGATGGGACCTGCCGTATGCCGCTGAGCCGGCTCCCGAGCAGAAGGTTCCGGAGGAGGTGGCGGAGGCCCCGACCGGCGACCGGCCTCGGCTGCTCATCGCGGAGGACAACTCCGACATGCGGACCTACCTCCGGTCCGCCCTGTCCGGCGACTACGACGTCGAGGTCGTGCCCGACGGCACGGCCGCCCTCAAACGGTGTCTGGTGTCGCGGCCGGACCTCGTGCTCGCCGACGCGATGATGCCCGGGCTCGACGGTTTCGCTCTCACCCGGGCGATCCGCAAGGACGTCAACTTGCGCCACGTCCCCGTCCTCATCCTCTCTGCGCGCGCCGGTGAGCGCGACACGGAGGAGGGCCTGACGTCCGGTGCCGACGACTACGTCTCGAAGCCGTTCTCCCTCGCGGAGCTCAAGGCCCGCCTGGGGAGCAACCTCGAGCGGTCCCGGGCTCGGCTCCGCGATGCCTCGTGGCGCCGCGCGGTCATGGAGTCCTTCCAGGACGCGATCCTCATCACGGACACGACCGGTCACGTCGTCGAGGTCAACGAGGCGTTCACCCAGCTTCTCGGCTACTCGCCGGTCGACGGGCCGCTCGAGCTCCCCCACCCCTGGTGGCCGGCTGCGACCGACTCGGACGTCGGCCCGGATGGGATGACGGATCGCGAGCGCGTGGAGCAGGCCACGAGCACGGCCCTGCGTGGCGAGACGATCGACGGGTGCGAGTGCCGCCTCGTGACCAGGGACGATCGCGACGTGTGGGTGCGGGTCAGCACCCGCCAGGTCGAGGGCGTCGGTGACCAGCCGGACTACGTCGTCATGACGATGCAGGACGTGACCCGTGAGCACGCAGCGAGGACCCGTCGCCAGGCCGCCGCCGAGCTCAGCGCGGAGTTCGGGAGCGCCGCGGACCTGACGCAGGTGCTCGAGTCCGCAGTGACGGGTTTCGCGGAGCTCTTCGACGGCGACTCGACGGTGCGGGCCTTGGCGGGGGCGGAGGACCACGTGTTCACGGCTGCCGGTCCGGTCCACCGCGCCGACCTCGACGACGCGCTCTGGGAGGCCCTGACGACAGAGGACCCCGAGGCGCCGGACCCGACCGAGCGCGTGGCCGGTCTGCTCATCTCTCCCCAGAACCACCCGTCCTCGGAGTGCCGGGTGTGGGTGCAGTTCCGGCGTCCACGCCTCGTCACCACCGACGAGCGCATCGTCGGTGACCTGCTCGGCCAGGCCTTCGCCCTCGCGGTCGACCGGGTCGTGGCCGCCACCTCCTTCGCCGACCGGGAGTCCCACCTGGCCAAGGCCATCGAGAGCCACCGGCTGATCGGCCAGGCCATCGGGATCCTCATCGAGCGCCACCGGGTGACGCCGGCCGAGGCGTTCACCATGCTGAAGAAGGCCTCCCAGGACCGCAACATCAAGCTGCGCGAGATCGCGGCGCGGGTCATCGAGACCGGGGCCGAGCCGGGCGACGCGGACTGACCGGCGTCGCGCTCACTCGTCCGCCGTCGTCTCGTCGTGCGGCATGCCCACCGGCTTCGACTCCGGGGAGCCTCGCTCGCGCAGGTAGATCGAGAAGATCGCCATGCTGGCGATGGCGAGCATCTCGGACTGCCAGTTCTGGAAGGTCCGGCCCCAGAAGTCCGGTGAGGCGAGGTACTGGCTGAGCCCCAGCGGCTCGAGCAGGTCGTGCATCCGTTCCTCGTTGTGGGCGACCCGACCCGCAACCGCCTGTGCGGTCCATGCGAGCACGAAGATGGTGGTCATCACGATGAGGAGCGAGTGGGAGTAGACCCACGTCCGCCACCCACCGGCACGCGCCCAGGCCGGCGAGTCCGCACGGACATACCGCCCGACGAGCTGCTTCTTGTCCGACTCGCGGCCCTCCTCTCCTGGCTTCTTCGACTCGGACGAGCCGCGCTGCACGAGCCAGACGGTGAGGAAGATGAAGACGGTGAACTGCAGGTACTCCGACTGCCAGTTCTCGGCGACGTCCACGGCGAACCGCGAGGAGGTGAGGTAACGCCAGAGCGAGATCTCCTGGAGCCCGGCGGTCCGGGCCTCCTCGTTGTAGCCCGCGACGCCGGAGACGGCCTGGCCGACGAGGCTAACGACGAGCAGGAGCAGGAAGGCCAGGGAGAGGGCGTTGTCTTTGAGGAAGCCCCGCTGTCGCTGCCCGGTCATCGCTGCAGGACCCCCCAGGCGATCTGCACGAACAGGCCGACCGTGATGAACGCGATGAGGACCCAGAACATCGCACGCACGTCAGTCTCCCTGCACTGCGCAGTCGTACGGTTCCGCCTGGTCGTCCGACCGGCGCTCGCACCCTGCGGCGAGGACCTTCCACCCGTCGTCGAAGAGGGACAGGAAGACCGTCTGGCGGCCGACGGTCACCCGGGCGGTGTGGCCCGCGACCTCGGCCGACAGCTCGGAGGCGGCGGGAGACCCGAGGGACAGTCCCGCGGACTGGAGGCCCGCGGCACAGTCGCCGCCGCCCTCCTCGGCTACCTTCTCCACAGTGGGCGGTGCGAGGAGGTCGCAAGCGGCGCCGGGATCCTCCGACACGACGTCGAGGAACCGCGCCGCCGCCGCGCTCGCTGCCTCCGACTCCGGCGAGCCACACCCGGCGATCGCGACCGCCAGGGGCGCGGAGAGCACGAGCACACCGAGCCTGCCCAGCGGCATACGGTCACGCCTGAGCGTGGGCATGCGCGTCGGGACCGCTCAGGCCGTCTGCTCGGAGGAGTGCCCCTCCGAGTCAGTGTCCGGCTCGGTCGCCGGGCCGCTTCGTCGCTCCGCCTCGATCTCGATGACCAGGTCGGGGACGACGACCTCCTCCTGGCCCGGTGGGGTCGGTGGGTCGGGCGTCACCGGAGGGAAGACGCGGCCGTCAGGCAGCAGGCGCGGTTCTTGAGGGATCATGCCCTCTCATCTACCCAGCGCGAGTCCGCGGTCACTGCTCCACCGTCACGGGCACGGACCCGTCGCGCAGCGCCGGCTCCCACGGCCGCGCCGCGATGCCGATCGCGTTCCACGCATTGATGGTGACGATGAGGGCCAGCAGGGCCCCGACCTCCGCCTCGGAGAAGTGCTCGGCCACAGCGGCGTACTCCTCGGCCGGGACCTTGGTCTGCGCGGCAAGGGTGACGCACTCGGTGAACTGCAGGGCAGCCCGCTCCCGCACGGTGAAGAAGGTCGACTCGCGCCAGACCGCCACAGCGAGGACGCGTTGGAGCGGCTCCCCGGCAGCCAGGGCTTCGGTGCTGTGGGTGTCGACGCAGTAGGAGCAGCCGTTGAGCTGCGAGGCCCGCAGGCGGACCAGCTCGCGCAGCCCGGCGGGGAAGCCGGTGCGGTCGAGCTCGCGGTTCGTGGTCGTGTCGAGGTGGTTCATCGCCTTGCTGAAGTCGGGCACGACGGCGTCGACGTCGAGGCGGACGGGAATGCTGTGGAGGGGGTGAGTCGTCGTTGTCATGGGAGGACCGTACGCGACGAAACGGCCCACTCGGATGAGCCAATACAGCCCATACCTACCGGTCCACGTGACGCGTCACCTAGGCTCGAGACAGCGGCTCGAGACAGCACCGGGAGAGAGCGAGGAGACCTCGATGGCGGAGCAGCCCCCACCACCGGCCGGGTGGTATCCGGTCGGTGACAGCGAGCGCTTCTGGGACGGTCAGTCGTGGACCAGCCACGTCCGCGCGCCGGCCGCACCGACCACCGGTCCTCCCGCGGCGGTGGACGCGCACGGGCTGAGTCACCGACCCGCCCCGAGCGAGGGCTTCTGGCCCCCGCCCCAGCCGCACTCGGCCGTGCCGGCCGGCCTCTACCAGCGACCCCCAGGTGCGCTTCCCGTCGGAGGGCCCTTCGTGACACCCTACGGTTACGTCACGCCGAAGAACCCCGGACTGTCCCTGCTCGCCTCGTTCTTCGTGCCCGGCCTCGGCTCGATCATCAACGGCGATGTCGCGCGCGGCATCGTCATCATGGTCGGCTACCTCGTGAGCTGGCTGCTCGTCATCCTCGTCGTCGGGCTGTTCGGCGTGTTCGGCTTCTGGGTCTGGGGACTGGTCGACGCGTACCAGGGCGCGCGACTCTGGAACGCCCGGCACGGCATCGTCAGCTAGGGTCCGGCGCGGGTCAGCGGCCGGTGCCGCCGTAGACGATGGCCTCGCCCTCGGTCGAGTCGAGCCCGAACGCGGTGTGGACCGCACCCACTGCCTCGTCGAGCTGGTCGGCGCGGGTCACGGCGGAGACCCGGATCTCGGAGGTCGAGATCATCTCGATGTTGATGCCGGCGTCGGCGAGCGCACCGAAGAACCGTGCGGAGACGCCCGGGTGGGACTTCATGCCCGCGCCGACGAGCGAGATCTTGCCGATCTTGTCGTCGAGGAGGAGGTCCTCGTACTCGACGTCCTGCTTGATGCCCTGGAGCACCTGGATCGCCTTGGGCCCGTCGCCCTGCGGCAGGGTGAAGGAGATGTCGGTCCGGTGCGTCTCCATCGCCGAGACGTTCTGGACGATCATGTCGATGTTGATCCCGGCGTCGGCGATGGCCTGGAAGACCTTGGCCGCGATGCCGACCCGGTCGGGGACGCCGACGATGGTGACCTTGGCCTCGCTGCGGTCGTGGGCGATGCCGGCGATGATCGGAGCTTCCACAGCGCCTTCTCCTTCGTAGGGGTTGTCCTTGATCCACGTGCCCGGCTTCTGCGACCAGGAGGAGCGGACGTGGATGGGGATGCCGTAGCGCCGGGCGTACTCGACACAGCGCAGGTGCAGGATCCTCGAGCCGTTCGCGGCCAGGTCGAGCATCTCCTCGAGGGAGAGGACGCCGAGCTTGCGGGCACTCGGGAGGACGCGCGGGTCGGCGGTGAAGACGCCGTCGACGTCGGTGTAGATCTCGCAGACGTCGGCCCCCAGGGCGGCAGCCAGGGCGACCGCGGTCGTGTCCGAGCCGCCGCGGCCGAGCGTCGTGATGTCCTTGGTGGTCTGGCTGACTCCCTGGAAGCCGGCGACGATGGCGATGTGCCCGGCGTCGAGGGCGCTCTGGATCCGGCCGGGCGTGACGTCGATGATCCGCGCGGCGCCGTGGGCGTCGTCGGTGATGACCCCGGCCTGGCTGCCCGTGAACGACCTGGCCTCGGCGCCGAGCTGCGCGATCGCCATGGCGACGAGCGCCATGGAGATCCGCTCCCCCGCGGTGAGGAGCATGTCGAGCTCCCGGGCGGGCGGGGTGGGGGTGACCTGCTCCGCGAGGTCGAGCAGCTCGTCGGTGGAGTCGCCCATGGCCGAGACGACGACGCACACCGAGTTGCCCGCCCGCTGCGTCTCCACGATGCGGCGGGCGACCCGTTTGATCGACTCGGCGTCGGCGACGGACGAGCCGCCGTACTTCTGGACGACGATGCTCACATGTGGCTCCCGGTTGACGCTGTGGGAATCGCAGTCTACGGCCGGGCCTCAGGCGTCCACGATGCCGTCGCCATCCTGAGACGGCGGCTGCGCTGGCGGCCAGACCGGGGGCGGCGCTGGGGGCCAGGTCGCCGCCGGGCCGGCGGGCTCGCACTGG
>NZ_JAJJPG010000007.1:46718-67073 GCF_032907665.1 Intrasporangium sp. | reverse complement strand
CTACCTCCTCTACGGCTCGACGCGCCCCTGGGACCACGTGCCCGGCACCCTCATCGTCCGCGAGGCAGGGGGCGAGGTGGGACGCACGGATGGCAGGCCCTACGTCGCCAGCGACATCGCGGCCCCGGGCCTGGTCGCCGCCGCCAGCCCAGCGGCATACGACATCGCCTGGCGGGCGTTCGCCGGCAGCTGAGCGGGCTCGCGGTCCTCAGGGCGCGCGGCTCAGTCGCGGCCAGCGGAGAGCACGTCGGCGAGGTCGTAGCTCACCGGCTCCTCGAGCTGCTCGAAGGTGCAGGACTCCGGGGCGCGGTCGTCGCGCCATCGGACGAACTGCGCCGTGTGCCGGAAGCGAGTCCCCTCCATGTGGTCGTAGCGGACCTCGACGACGCGCTCGGGCCGCAACGGGGTGAAGGACAGGTCCTTCTGGTTGTTCCACCGGGAGAACTCGGAGCTGCGCGGCGTCCGCACCGCGGCGTCGGGGTCAGCCGGTTTGGCCCAGTTCCACGGGTGCTCGTCCCACTCGGCGACGAGCGGCTGGAGCTCGACATACAGCTCGCGCCGCCGGGCCATCGGGAAGGCGCCGATGACGCCGACGCTCGCGAGGTTGCCGGACCCGTCGTAGAGCCCGAGCAGGAGGGAACCGATCGCCTCCGCGTCGGTCTTGTGGGTGCGGTAGCCGGCGACGACGCAGTCCGCGGTGCGCTCGTGCTTGATCTTGAACATGAGTCGCTTGTCGGGCTCGTAGCGGACGTCGACCGGTTTGGCGATGACCCCGTCGAGGCCCGCTCCCTCGAACTGCTCGAACCACTCCCTCGCCTCGTCCCGGTCCGACGTCATCGCCGTGACGTGGATCGGGGGCTGCGCATCGGCGAGGGCACGCTCGAGGGCGGCCCGGCGCTCGGTGAACGGCCGGCCGGTGAAGTCCTGGTCGTCGAGCGCGAGCAGGTCGAAGGCGACGAAGCTCGCCGGGGTCTCGACGGACAGCTTGCGCACCCGCGACGCGGCCGGGTGGATCCGCTGCTGGAGCAGCTCGAAGTCGAGGCGGTTGCCGTCGGTCGGGTCGACGAGGATGATCTCGCCGTCGATGACGGCCCGGTCGGGGAAGCTCGCCTTGACCGCCTCGACGATCTCGGGGAAGTAGCGGGTCATCGGCTTCTCGTTGCGGCTGCCGATCTCGACCTCGTCGCCGGAGCGGAAGATGATCGAGCGGAAGCCGTCCCACTTCGGCTCGTAGACGACCTCGCCCTTGACGGCGCCGAAGTCCTTGACCGCCTTGGCGAGCATCGGGGGGACCGGCGGCGGGACGGGGCCCCACAGCGCGCGCAGCTCGGCGTCGCGCTCGGCCTTGGGCGCCATGTAGTCGGCGTCGGTCTTGTCCTGGCGCCGCTTGCTCGGCTGCACCCGAGGGGGCTCGCCGGGCATCTTCGGGTAGTCGGGCGGGAAGTTCAGCTCACCCAGGCCCCGCTCGATGTCCTTGTCCCACAACGCGATCGCGGTGGCGACATCGCCCACGGCGGCGTCGATCCCCGACCAGGCGTCCCCGCGATCCGCGACCAGGCCGGGCACGCTGCGGACGGTCAGGGCCCGGGGGTCGGCGTCGCGCAGCTCCGCCCACGTGACCGGTGTGGAGACGGGCGCCCCCGGCAGGGGACGCGGGGAGTAGGCCGACGCGATGGTCCGGTCGCGACAGGCCTGGTTGAAGTCGACGAAGACGCGCTCCCCGCGCTCCTCCTTCCACCACGAGGTCGTCACGAGGTCGGGCAGGCGTCGCTCGAGCTCCCGGGCGATCCCGATGACGCCGTGCCGGACGTCGAGGAACTCATGGGTCGGCGCGATGCGGGCGTAGACGTGGACGCCGCGGTTGCCGGACGTCTTCGCCCAGGCGGTGAGGCCGATCTCGGCCATGACCTCCCGAAGCGCGAAGGCCGCCTCGACGGCGTCGCGGAAGCCGCGGCCGGGCTGCGGGTCGAGGTCGATCCGCAGCTCGTCGGGGTTGTCGACGTTCGCCGTGCGCACCGGCCAGGGGTGGAAGGTGATGGCGTTCATCTGCACGGCCCACATCGCGCTCGCGACCTCGTCGACGACGAGCTGGAGGTGCTTGCGACCGGAGGGATAGGTGCACATGACGGTGCGTGTGTACTCCGGCACGCCCTTGGGTGGGTTCTTGCTGAAGAACTCCTCGCCCTCGATGCCCTCGGGGAAGCGCTGCAGCGTGACGGGCCGGTCGCCGAGAGCCCGCATCAGCGGATCGCCCACGGCAAGAATGTAGTTGGCGAGATCGAGCTTGGTGACGGGCTGGCCGTCGGCCATGCCGGACGCTGGCCAGAGCACCCGGTCGGGGCTGGAGATCCGCACGTCGCGGACCGTGCCGTCGGGGCCGGGGACCTCGAGTACCGCTGCCTTGGCGCTCACCGGTCGATCGTATGCCGCTGGGCTGACACGGCGCCGAGGCCCGCCTGTCTGCGTGGCGGGCCACCTAGCCGGCAGGCTCCTCGGCGGAGTCGGCGAGCTTGAGCCAGACCACGCCGGCGATGATGACGGTGAGCCAGAACGCCTTGGCCGGGGTGAGCTGCTCGTCGAAGAACACGGGTCCGAGCAGCGATGCTCCCACGGCCCCGATACCCGCCCACACGGCGTAGCCGATGCCGACGTCGATGGTGCGCAGGGCGAGGCTCAGTGCGAAGAGGGTCAACAGGAAGAAGGCGACGGCGGCGAGCGACCAGGGCAGAACGGTGAATCCGTTGCTGCCGCCGACGGACAGGGCGTAGCCGACCTCGAAGGCTCCGGCCAGGAGGAGGGTGAGCCAGGCCTTGGCTGTAGCGCGGCCGTGGGTGCGGGGGAGTGGCTGGACGATGGTGTCGGAGGTCATGGGGTGCCTTTCAGATGTGTCAGGTCTGCATCGAGCGGGGTGCGGGGGTACCGGGCTGGTCAGCGAGGGCTGGTTCAGGCAGCTCCGCTCAGCTGCAGACCGATGACTCCAGCGATGACGGCGACGATTCCGACGAGCCTGCGCCAGTCGAGGCGCTGGGCGAACACGACGGCGCCGAGGATGACGATGCCGACGCCGGCGACGGCGGTCCAGATGGCGTATCCCACCCCGACGTCGAACGTGAGCAGGGCCCGGCTGAGGAAGTAGGTCGCGATTCCCCCGCTGACCAGGGTGGCGGCGGTCCAGCCCGGCCGGGTGAAGCCATGGGCCTTGCCGGCGGAGATGGCCACGGCGATCTCGAAGACGACGGCGATCCCGAGGTGCAGCCAGTGCATGGTGGGTCCTTTCGTGCTCGGAGGCGGTGCCCGCCGATCGTGCGTCCTCACACTGGTGTGAAGTGCAATAGTGGGAGCCGTCGACGCGTTGCCAGGGAGGTAGTGATGCGTATCGGGGAACTGGCCGAAGCCACCGGGGTCAGCGCCCGCTCACTGCGGTACTACGAGGAGCACGGGCTCATCCGCTCCACCCGGACGAGTCGAGGCTGGCGCGTCTTCGACGAGTCGATGGTCGACCGTGTCGTCATGATCCAGCACCTCTTCGCGGCCGGGCTGAGCAGCCTTACGATCAACGAGCTCCTGCCGTGCCTCGAGGTGCCGACCGAACAACGCAACGGGGTCATGGAGGAGCTGTTGACCCAGCAGGTCGAGCGGCTCGAAGCCAGACGACGCGAGCTCGACCGAGAGCTCGACACCCTCCACGCGCTCCGGCAGGAGGTCGCCCTGCCTGATCGACAGCCCGGCTAGCTGCCGCCCACGACGAGGCTGAGGACGTTCGCGAGCGCGATGCCGACGGCGGCCACGAACGGGACCTTGCCGCGGCCTGCGACGGCGATGCCGGCGAGGACGACACAGGTGACGAGCAGGGTCGCCGCCCAGGTGCCCGGGCCGTGCCCGATGGCGGCCACCACCGATCCAGCGAGGAGAACGCCGGGAGCGAGGAGCCGAACCGCCGCGGGCCCGAGGCGGTGGGGTAGCCCCCGGACCCCGGTTGCCTCGTCGTCGGCGAGGTCCGGCAGGGCGTTGAGCAGGTGGGCACCGGTGCCGAGCAGGGCACCGGTCAGCAGCACCCACGCGGGCGGCCACGCGGGCGTCGGCAGGGCGAGGGTCACCACGGCGGGCAGGGCGGCGAAGGCGACGGCGTAGGGCAGCGGCGAGAGGGCCGTCCGCTTGAACCACAGGTTGTACGCCCAGCCCGAGGCGACGCCGAGGAGCAGGTGCACGGCGGCGGACTCGGGGCCACAGGCCAAGGACAGGACGATGCAGGTCAGCAGGGCCAGGACGGTCGCGGCGCGGACCGTCGTCTCCGACACGTCGCCGCGCGCGACCGGCTTGTCGGCCCGCCCGACGGCGCGGTCCCGGGCGGCGTCGACGAGGTCGTTCGACCAGCCGATCGAGAGCTGGCCGAAGAGGACCGCGGACGTGACGAGGACGCCCCGGGCGAGGCTGTGGCCCGCCGCTGCGGCCAGGATCGCGGTGAAGGACGTGACGGCGGCGGTCGGTCCCGGATGGCTGGCGAGCAGGAGCCCGCGGATGACCCCTCTGGTCGACACGCGTTGAGCCTAGGGCCGCGCGGCCGGGGGTGCGCGGTGCGCGGTGCGCTTAGGCTGGCCGGGTGAGCCACCTTGCGGCTGTCGAGGGCGTCCTGCCGGAGCACACCTACGGCCAGGCGGAGATCACGAGCGCCTTCGCCGAAGTCCTCGGCTCGACCGGGTCCGACCGCCTGGTCCTCGAGCGCTTCCACGCCAATGCCGGGGTCAGCCGCCGCCACCTCGCCCTCCCACTCGAGCGATACTGGCGGCTGGCCGACTTCGGCGAGGCCAACGACGAGTTCATCCGCGTTGCCACCGAGCTCGGGGCAGACGCCGTGACCAAGGCCCTGGCCGCTGCCGGCCTCGGCCCGACTGACGTCGACCTCATCGTCTCCACCACGATCACCGGCCTCGCGGTCCCCTCCCTCGACGCGCGCATCGCGGGCGAGATCGGGCTGCGTGACGACGTGAAGCGCGTGCCACTCGTCGGACTGGGGTGCGTCGCGGGAGCCGCGGGGATCGCGCGGGTGCATGACTACCTCGCCGGGCACGCCGACGACGTGGCGGTCCTCCTGTCCGTCGAGCTCTGCAGCCTCACCGTGCAGCGAGACGACGCGTCGGTCGCCAACCTCGTCGCCAGCGGGCTCTTCGGCGACGGAGCGGCCGCCGTCGTCATGGTGGGAGACCGTCGAGCCGGTCGCGTGGCCGAACAGCGGGGCGACCCGGTCGAGCGGCCGGCCGCCGTGGCGACGGTCCTGCCGCGGGTGGTCGCAACGCGCAGTCGGCTCTATGCCGACACCGAACGCGCCATGGGGTGGGACGTCGGTGCGACCGGCCTGCGGATCGTCCTCGGCGTGGAGGTGCCCGACCTGGTGCGGGCCAACGTGCGCGGTGACGTCGACCGCTTCCTCGCCGACCAGGGTCTGACCCGCGCCGACATCGGCTGGTGGGTCGCCCACCCGGGCGGCCCCAAGGTGCTCGAGGCGATGGAGGAGGCGCTCGAGGTCGACCGGGAGGCGCTGGCGGTCACGTGGCAATCCCTCGACCGGATCGGCAACCTCAGCTCGGCCTCGGTGCTGCACGTGCTCGCCGACACCTTGCGCGACCGCTCTCCGGGGCCGGGGAGCTGGGGGCTGCTGCTCGCGATGGGGCCGGGCTTCTGTCTCGAGCTCGTCCTGCTCCGCGCGGCCGACTGAGGGTGGCTCCCGTGTCCCACCTGTCGCCGTGGCTCTTCACTGGGCTGGTCCTCCTCGTCGGCCTCGAGCGGCTCGCCGAGCTCGTCGTGTCGAATCGTCACGCGGCGTGGGCGTTAGCGCGGGGTGGGGTGGAGCGTGGCCAGGGCCACTATCCCGTCATGGTCGTCCTCCACAGTGGCCTGCTCGTGGGCGCGCTCGCCGAGGTGTGGCTCGCTGACCGCTCCTTCGTCCCCGCTCTGGGGTGGTCCATGCTCGCCGTCGTCGTCCTCTCGCAGGCCCTGCGCTGGTGGTGCATCGCAACGCTCGGTCGGCAGTGGAACACCCGGGTCATCGTCGTGCCGGGCCTGCCGCTCGTGCGCCGCGGTCCGTACCGCCTCCTGCCCCACCCGAACTATGTGGCCGTCGTCGCCGAGGGCCTCGCCCTGCCGCTCGTCCACAGCGCCTGGGTGACGGCAGGAGTCTTCACGATCGCGAACGCCGCTCTGCTGGCGGCGCGGATCCGTGTCGAGAACCTCGCCCTGCGCGAGCTCGCGGGGGCATCGTGACCGCCTCCGGAAACACCCCGGTGGTTGATGTCATCGTCATCGGTGGTGGACCGGTCGGACTCGCCGCGGCCCTCTATGCCGCCCGGAGCGGCTTGGAGGCCCTCGTCCTGGAGCCGCGCGCCGGGGTCATCGACAAGGCCTGTGGCGAGGGCCTGATGCCCGGGGGTCTGCAGGCTCTCGTCTCGCTGGGTGTCGACCCGCCCGGCCATGACCTGCGCGGGATTCGCTACCTCGCCGGCGGCCGCGGCGCCGAGGCCGACTTCACGGCAGGACCCGGTCGCGGCATTCGCCGAACGCGTCTCCACCGGGCCATGCTCGACGCCGTCGAGGCGGAGGGCATCGAGATGCGCGCCCTGGCCGGCGCCGGGCTCACGCAGGACGACGCGGCTGTCACCGTTCGCACCGAGGCGTCGGGGTCTCGGGGGCCGACGCTGCGCGCTCGCTGGGTCGTGGCCGCAGACGGTCTCCACTCGCCGATCCGCCGCCATCTCGGGCTGGGCAGCGCACCGCGCGCTCCCTCCCGGCACCCTCGCTGGGCCAAGCGCTACGGTCTGCGCCAGCACTACGGCGTCGCCCCGTGGGGCGACTACGTCGAGGTGCACTGGGGCGCCCACGGCGAGGCCTACGTGACGCCGGTCGCCGACGACCTCGTGGGCGTCGCCGTCCTCAGCGACCGACGTCACGGTCCGGAGGGCCATCTCGACGGGTTCCCGGACCTGCGTGAGCGACTCGGGGGCGCTCCGGTGATGACAGCGTTGCGCGGCGGTGGGCCGCTTCACCAGCGCACGACGCGACGAGTGGCCGGGCGTGTCCTGCTCGCAGGCGACGCGAGCGGCTACGTCGATGCGCTCACCGGCGAGGGGATCTCCCTCGGCCTCGCGCATGCCCGGGCCGCGGTGGCCGCGATCGCCGCCGCCGACCCGCAGTCCTACGAGAGGGCCTGGCGAGCAGCGACCCGACGCTATGCCCTGTTGACCCGCAGCCTCGTGCAGATGAGCCGACCCGCACTGGGCCGCAAGCTCATCGTGCCGGCGGCTTCAGCGCTGCCCGGTGTCTTCCGCGTCGCCGTCAACGAGCTCGCGAGGCCGATCCGATGACCGACCCGATGACCGACCCGACCCTGGACGAGGAGCTCGTCGTCCTGCTCAGCCCGGAGGGCCGCGCCCTCGGCACCGCACCGAAGGCAACGGTCCACGGCACCGACACTCCACTGCATCTCGCCTTCTCCGCCTACCTCTTCAACGACCGCGGCGAGCTCCTGCTGACGCAGCGTGCCCTCGACAAGACGACCTTCCCGGGCGTCTGGACGAACTCCGCCTGCGGTCATCCCGGCCCGGGCGAACGGCTCGCCGACGCCGTGCGCCGCCGCGCCGTCGCCGAGCTCGGTCTCGAGGTGCGAGACCTCCGGCTCGTGCTCCCGCGCTTCGCCTACCGCGCCGAGATGGGCGGTGTCGTCGAGTGGGAGCTGTGCCCCGTCCTCGTCGGCCGGGCCGCGGGCGACCCATCGCCCGCGGGTGCGGAGGTCGCAGACACTGCCTGGGTCGACTGGGGCGACTTCGCCCGCGACGTCCTCGCCGGCCGCGTAGCGGTCTCGTCGTGGTGCCGAGACCAGGTCGAGCAGCTGCACCGCCTCGGGCCGGGCCCCGAGGCCTGGCCGACCGCAGACCCCGCGGACCTGCCCGCCGCACTCCCGCGCGACTGAGCGCACGCGAGCCCGACGGCACACGACAGGGGTCGTGTGTCGCCGGGCTCGGTGTCAGGGGAGAGTGGCGAGGCGCCGCACGTCCGCCTCGTCGAGGCGGATCCCGAAGTCCCGGTCGAGGACGTCCACGACCTCCTCGACGGGCACGTCACGCTCCGATCGGACCCTGCCCTCGGTCATGATGAGACGAGGTCTCCCGGCCGAGATCGTCAGGGTCACGCGACCGGCTTCGGCGAGGCGGGAGGCCACGCGGCTTCGCGTGAAGCGACTCTCCGGCGAGGTCTGCTGCCAGCGGTTGCGAGCCTCGAACTCCGACAGGAGCCGCGCTCTCGTCGAGAAGATGTACTGGACCTCCCAGCCGCGGCCGTGGTCCTCGCGGTAGGCCCAGGTGTCCGCTTCCGTCCGTGCGAGACCGACCGCCTTGTCGCCCTCCTGTCGGCTGAAGCCGTCCTCGAGGGGCAGCGGCTCGAGGAAGGCGTCACCGAAGCCGACGTCCACGAGGTGGGGCTGGGACAGGTGCGGCGACCGAACCAGGAGCGCGAGGTGGTCGAACTCCTCGCTCAGCCCACCACCGGCGCGGCTCACGCGGGCGCTGAGGAGCTCAACGGCATACCCCGTCGTCGTGAGGAGTGTGGCGAAGAGCCCGTTGAGCTCGAAGCAGTACCCGCCCCGGCGATCCGAGACCACCTTGCGCACGACGCTCTCGTGGTCGAGGCGGATCGGACGGCCCAGGCCGATGTCGAGGTTCTCGAACGGGACGTGCGTCAGATGCGCCCGCTGCAGCGTCGCCAGGGCCTCCCACGTTGGCGCACTGGGCGGCTCCGAGACGCCGATGCGGGCGAGGTAGGCGGAGAGGACCTCGGTTGCCAGGGCCGGGCGGGGCGGTTTCACGGTGTCGGGCCGGTTCACGGGACCCATGATGGGAGCTCGAGCGGGCTTCACGTCAAGGGGGGTTTCTGTCGGGGGGAGGTGCAGGGAGACGCCGACGAGCGTGACGCCGCGCCCGTCGTGCTCCCATCCGGTCGCCTCGAGGAGCGCGTCGGCCACGGCGCGGACGACAGCGTGGTCGCGCGACGGCTCGGGCAGCGCACCCCGCTGCTGGAGCCCGGCCCCGTCGTCGAAGCGGATGAGCACCTCGAGTCGGCGGGGAAGGCGAGGATCGTCACCCAGGCGCTCCAGGGCTCGCGTCACGTGCCCAGCCAGCGCGTCGCGCACGGCGGAGCGGCTCCGCGTCGACGGCATCGAGCGGCTGGCCGCGACCGACCGGCGGGCGGTCGGCAGGCGGATCGTCGCGTCATCGGTCCCCGCCGCGATGCGCACGAGGCGCCGCGCCATCGCCGTGGACACGCCCTGTGCGCGAAGGTCGGACTCGGTCCTCCCGACGAGGTCACCGACCGTGAACAGGCCTGTGGCGTGAAGCCTCTCGTAGGTCGCTGGACCCACTCCCCACAGGTCGTCGAGGCGGAGGCGGGGCCGCAGGTGGCTCTCGAGGGCGGCATCGACGACGACGAGCCCGTCGGGCTTCGCCCTGCGGCTGGCCAGCTTGGCCATGAGCTTGGTCCGGCCGACGCCGACGCTGACGGGCAGTCCCACCTCGGTGCGGGCTGCGACGCGGAGGGCCCTCGCCAGGCCCGCGGGGTCACCACGGTCCCGACCGGTGACGTCGAGGAAGGCCTCCTCCATCGACCCCGGCTCCACGAGCGGCGTGAAGCGGCGGAAGACCTCGAAGAGCCGCGCCGATGCCTCGTCGTAGGCCTCGGGACGAAACGGCACCAGCCGCACCTGCGGCCACCGCCGGCCGACCTGGCCCAGGGGCATACCGGCCCGCACCCCGAGGGCCCGCGCCTCGTAGGAGGGGCAGGCGACCACCTGCTCACCGACGACGATGGGTCGGCCGCGCAGGCGGGCGTCGTCGCGCTGCTCCACGGACGCGAGGAACGCGTCGGCATCGGCGTGCACGAGGACCGTCATCGCTCCACTGTCCTGCCGCCCACCGACAGCGAGGTCAGACGGCCTCAGTAGCCGGCGCGGTCGAGGGCCGCGATGGTCAGCGAACGGCCCAGCTCGATCATCTCCGCGGCCCGGTGGAAGTCGAGCGTGCTCACGGCGTTGGAGGGGACGGTGACGAGGATGTCCGGCGGGTTGCTCGCCATCCGGTAGCGGCTGATGAGCGCACTCATCGTCTCGAAGCTCATGTTGAGCAGGTCGAGGGTGCCGATGTCGGCCGTGCCCAGCACCCACTCGGCGGCGTCAGGATCCTCCGCAGCCTCGTCCTTGCGGTGCCCGACCGCGAAGCGGTTGGCGAGGGCGCGCAGGCGCTCCGACTCGAGGACCTCCGCCGTGCTCCGGCGCAGCCTGGACGTCCACTCCTCCAGCGGCCTGGCCTCGGAGGTCTCCTTGACCGGCGTCGCCTGTCCCGTCCGGGCCCTCGCGCCGGACAGGCTCACGGCGACAGTGACGTCGGCGCTCACCGCGGCGGTCGGCTCGATGGGCAACGGGTTGAGCAGGCCGCCGTCGACGAGGGTCCTCCCGTTGATGACGATGGGTGTGATGACCCCCGGGATCGCGATCGACGCCCGGATCGCGTGCACGACCGGACCGCGCTGGAACCACACCTCGCGGCGAGCGGCCAGGTCGGTGGCCACCGCGGTGTAGGGGATCGGCAGGTCCTCGATGGCCAGGTCGCCGAGGATGTCGCCCACCTTGGCGATGATCCGCTCGGCGCGGATGGCCCCGCCCGGCGCGGACAGCGTGAAGTCGAGCAGCCGGAAGACCTCCCGCTGAGTGAGCGACAACGCCCAGTCGGTGTACTCGTCGAGACCGCCGGCGGCAGCGACCCCTCCGACGAGGGCACCCATGGACGTGCCCGCGATGGCGGCCACCTCGATGCCGCGTTCGCCGAGCACCTGGAGTGCGCCGATGTGGGCGTAGCCGCGTGCCCCGCCTGATCCGAGGACGACCGATGCCCGCATACGCCCAGCCACCCCGCCGAGCCTAGTCTGGGCCGACCGCCCACGAAGGTGTCGTATGCCGCTGGGCCGGCTCAGCGGCATACGACACCGTCGCGGGTGGCCCCGTCTGGAAGGATCTGCACGGTGACGCAGACCCCACCTCCTCCCGCACGGTCCCTGCGACAGCGGATCGCGGACACTCGGGCGATGCTGGACCGCGAGATCGACTGCTGGGTCGCGACGAGCGACCCCCTCATCGGGGCACCCCACCTCGTGCCGCTCTCCTTCGACTGGGACGGTGCGAGCGTCCTGCTCTCGACGAGCGCCGCGAGCCCGACCGGCCGGGCGCTCGCGGCCAGAGGAGGGGTCCGGCTCGGCTTCGGCAGGACCCGCGACGTCGTCATGGTGGACGGCGACATCGAGGTCATCGAGGCCGCAGACCTGCCGGGCGACGAGGGCGACCGCTTCGCTGCTCGGACCGGCTTCGACCCGAGGTCGCTGCGGTCCCGGTATCTCTACTTCCGGGTGCGGCCCACTCGGGTCCAGGCGTGGCGCGAGGAGAACGAGCTCGCCGCGCGGGACGTCATGCGCGGGGGAGTCTGGCTCGAGGGCTGATGCCGGGCGAGGTCCCTGCAGGTGCGGTCACAGCAGGTGCGGTCACCGCAGCGTGCGGTCGAAGAGGTCGCGCAACGCGGCGAAGTGCCGCTCCGTTGCGGCCTCGTCGTAGACCGGCGTGTCCGCCATGGTGTAGCCGTGGCCGGCGCCCTCGTAGATCTCGTTGGTCGCGGTGAGGCCGGCTGAGCGCAGCGCCCCCTCGAGCCGGGCGACGGCCTCGGCGTCCATCGAGGCGTCGTGGTCCGCATGACCGAAGACGAACTCCGCTCGGGCCGCGGCCAGTCCGAGGTGCGGGCTGTCGGCGGCGTCGCTGGCCAGACCGCCCCCGTGGAAGGCACCGCACGCGGCGACGACGTCGGGGTGCGCGGTCGCAGCGCGGACGGCGAGCCGGGCGCCCATGCAGTACCCGACGACCCCGACCGGTGTCGTCACGTCCGGTCGCGACGTCAACGCCTCGAGGTAGGCGGCGATGTCGGGCAGCGCACGCTTCGTCGTCAGTCCGGAGATGCGCGGCGAGGCGACCTTGAAGAACTCGCGCCGCGCCTCGTCCGAGTCGAGCGGTCCGTCGGGGGCCACCTCCGCGGCGGTTCCGCTGCGGTAGAAGACATTCGGCGCCAGCACGACGTAGCCCCACGATGCGACCCGGTCGGCCATCTCGAAGATTCGGGGCCGCAGTCCGAACGCGTCCATGAAGAGCAGGACACCGGGGACCGGTGCGGTTGCATCGATGTCGGCGGGTCGGGCGAGCCAGGCCTCGGCCGTGCCGTCGGGGGTCGTCAGATCGGTCATCACGAGTGAGACGGTAGCGCGACCTGCTGTTCGGGATTTCCTCTTGCGCGCTCGGGACGATCGGTGCAGCCCGGGGGGACGTGCCGGGCTTCGACGACCCGCTCTTCGCGTTCGGCCACGGTCTGGCGATCGGAGACACCCCTCCCTAGAATGTTGACAGTGACCACATTTGTTCTCGTGCCTGGCGCCGGGGGCGCAGGTTGGTACTGGCACCGCGTCGTCCCCCTCCTCGTCGAGGCCGGCCACCAGGCCCTGGCCCTCGACCTCCCCGCG
This sequence comes from Intrasporangium sp., assembly GCF_032907665.1. Classification (GTDB taxonomy): domain Bacteria; phylum Actinomycetota; class Actinomycetes; order Actinomycetales; family Dermatophilaceae; genus Intrasporangium. The sequence goes on along the minus strand of NZ_JAJJPG010000007.1, from coordinate 54,485 downwards.
GAGGATCCCTCCCGCGGCCTGCCCGAGTACGCCGAGCTCGTCGGCGCAGCGGTCGACTCTGCGCCGGACGTCGTCCTCGTCGCGCAGTCCCTCGGCGGGTTCACCGCGGCGCAGGTGGCGGCCACCGGTGCGCACCCGACGCTGCGCGAGCTCGTCTTCGTCAATGCGATGATCCCGCAGCCAGGCGAGAGGGCCGGCGATTGGGGGGAGCACGTCGACCAAGAGGCCGCCATGCGGATCGCGGCAGAAGAGGGTGGCTGGCCGGTGGACGTCGACCTCCACGTCCACTTTCTCCACGACGTCGCACCAGAGGTGTTCGAATCAGGTGCCGAGCACATGAAGGACGAGGCGGACGCCGTCTTCGAGGCGCCCTGCGACCTCAGGCAGTGGCCGCCGCCCGTCCCGGTCCGGGTCGTCGCCGGCCGCGACGACCGGCTGTTCCCCGTCGCCTTCCAGCAGTGCGTCGCACGGCAGCGGCTGGGCGTCGAGCCGGATGTTCTCCCCGGCGGACACCTCATGGCACTATCCCGCCCGGCAGAGCTCGCCGACTACCTCGCCGCGGTCTGAGCTGCCGCGCCGCCGCCTGTCTCGCATCCCGTGGAGGCGTCACCCACGCGTCAGGTGCCCGGCTTCTCTGCGGCGGCCTTCAGGGCTGCGAGGCGTCGGTCCCAGGCCGCCGCTGAACGGTCGAGCCATCGGGCCGCGTCCTGCAACGGCTCGGGCTGAACCACGTAGAGCACCTCACGACCGACCCGCTCGGACGTGACGAGCCCGGCCTCGGTCAACAGGGTCAGGTGCTTGGCCACTCCCTGCCGGGAGATCCCCACCTCGCGGGCGATGGCGCTCGCGCTGGCCCGGCCGGACTGCACGAGGACTTCGAGCACGTCACGCCGGCTCTCATCGGCGAGGCAGGTGAAGACGGCCGTGACAGTCGCGCCGGTGCGAGGGGGCATGCGGGTCTCCTTCGGTGTCAGGCCTGCTCGAGGTGAGTTCGTGCGGCCGCGAGCTCGACCTCCCAGCCCTCCGTGTTGTCACGATGCGCCGCCGCGCGGACGTCGTCGGCTGCGTCGCCCGCCTCGGCGAAACCGGTCTCGACGACGCGCACGATGACGCCGCCGCTGGTGGGCTCCAACGTGAACTCGACGATCGTCGGGATATGGTCGCTGCCGTGCTCCTCGTCCTGCGCGGAGAGCCAGCGGAACGACGCGTAGACAGGCTCGCGCAGCTCGATCGTCTCGATGGGGAAGGCGCCGTGCGTCTCGTCGTGGACGACCACGTGGCCGTCAGCGGGCTCGATCCGATGGGTGCGGATCGTGCCTTCGTTGATCCACCAGCCCGGCTCGGAGACCAGGCCCCAGACGCGCTCGATCGGAGCCGCGATCTCGACCTGCCGCTCGATGGTGTTCGGAATGCCCTGCGTGGTCATGGTGAGCTCCTTGGTCGCGGTGACGAATTCCTGCAACCCCAGAGTTGCATGTCGTACACCTGAGTGCAACCGATGGGTTGCACATCGACGGACGAGAGAAGAAGGCCCCCTGGCGGACGCCCACGAGTGGGTATCGTCCAGCCACGCGGGCGCAGGTCGGCCGAATGAGCGCTGTGCTCGTGGCCGTGTATCAGGGCGGAGAGAGCGCCCTCTGTGCGGGCGAGGGGAAAGCCGGCGCGGGACCGGGGGGCTGGTCCCGCGCCGCACCTCTGACAGCGGAATCAGGGAGTCAGGGGAATCATCGCTTGGGCGGCTGGCCCGTTGAGGTACGTTAACCGCCACCAAGGGTCCGGGGTCGCGCCTGCGCATCGCGAGCCGGACCCTTCAGCGTCCCAACCAGCCGGTGTCAACGAGCCGGTGTCAACGAGCCGAGGTGCAGCATGAGCGACCCCCACGAGGCCAACCGCGTCACGCCCGTCGACCGGGACGCGGCAGCCGAGCTGTGGGAGACCTACGCCCAAGCCCACCCGCAGGCAGTGCGAGCCTGCCCGGACTACACCGTGGAGCGGTTCGGCGACTCCGACGCCCTGGCGGACGAGCTCCTCGACCTGGTCCTCACCGGGCCCAAGCGAGCCACGGCGGCCCTCGTCGCCGACTTCGCGGCGCAGGGCGATCCACTTCCGAGGGTCGGTTCCCACTGGATCGCGTGCGACGGGAGCGGCCGCCCCCGCGTGGTGCTCCGGTCGGTCGAGCTGCGCCTCGCGACGTTCGAGGACGTCGACGAGGCCTTCGCCAGCGACGAGGGCGAGGGCGACCGCACCCTCGAGACCTGGCGGGACGGGCACCGCCGCTACTGGGTGCGCACCTGCGCCGCCCGCGGCGACACGTGGTCCGAGTCCGACGAGATCGTCCTTGAGCGTTTCCGCGTCGTCTGGCCCCCCGACCTGGCTGACTGACCGACTGGCCACGCGTCAGGTCCGGGCCGTGGCGAGGACCTCGCCCGAGGCGGTGCGGACCTCGATGGACCGGATCTGGTCGGGCCGCAGCGCCGTCGCACCCGTCACGGTGGCGTAGCCCGACTGCGTCCCCAGCCAGGACCCCGCCGCGGACTCCCGGCCCGTGGCGTCGACGACATAGACGACGATCTCCTCACCGACCGGCATGTCGGAGCAGGCCAGGTTGAGCTGGGTTCCCCAACCGCGTTCCACGAGGTCGACCCCGACCTGTGCGGACGAGCCGGTCGCAGCCGTGGCGGTGTAGTGCTCCGACGGGGGCGGCGGGTCGAGCAGTCCCGGGCCGAGCCAGACCCCGGCGCCGAAGACCGCCGCGGCCGCGACGCTGGCTGCGGCTGCGAGCCAGCCCTTCCGACGTCGCCGCCGGCGCCGCGCCTCCGCGAGGAGGTCGGCAAGACCGCTCGTCCCCGACCCAGCCCCGCTCTCACCACCCGGTGGCCCGGGCGCCGGCTCAGCGGCATACCTCTCGGGGTTGGTGGGGCGGTCGACGAACGAGAGCATCCGCGGGAGCCCGGACACCTGGCCGAGCTCCTGCTGGCAGACGGTGCACGTGCGCAGGTGCTCGGTGAACTCGCGGTGGTCCTCGTCGGACAGCCCGCCGAGCACGTAGCCGCCGAGGAGCAGGTGGAGCCGGTCGTGCTCGGTCATCGCGTCACCCCCATCTCGTCGAGGATGACGCGCAGGCTGCGCACGGCGTAGTAGGCGCGGGACTTCACAGTGCCCTCGGGCACACCCACGCGGCGGGCGGTCTCGGCCACCGAGAGCCTTTCGTAGTACAGACAGGTGACGACCTCGCGGTGGGAGGGCTGGAGGCGGGCGAGGGCTTCCTCGACGAGGACCTGGTCCAGGGCCCGGTCGATGGCGGACTCGGCTTCGGGCAGGTCGACGAGACGGGCCTGCTGGGGGCGCCGCCCGGCGGCCCGGTGCTGGTCGACGATGAGGTGACGGGCCGTGGTGATGAGGTAGGCGCGGAGGCTGTCCGCGTCGGGCGCCTGCCGCCAGACCCGCAGGATCGTCTCCTGGACGATGTCGTCCACCCGGTCGACGTCGCTCGTCGCACGCCAGACGACCCGCCGGAGCATCGGACCGTGCTCGCGGTAGATCGCCTCGACGGCCTCGTCGTCGAGCGGCATCTCACCTACCTCCCTCGGCACTGCTGCCCCAGGAGACGCCCGGGCGATGGTTTCGGTTCATCGAACCTTCCCGCTCGGGGTGGCGTCCTCGGGTGCATGACCCGGCATTCCGTCCCCATCATCCTCGCCGCGGTCGCGGTGGGGCCTCTGCTCGCTGCCTGCGGCACCGCTGAGCCCGAGACGCCGGTCGCGCCGCAGGCCGAGGTGACCGAGCTCAAGGTTGCCTCGACCGCCCTCGGGGAGGTGGTGACCGACGCGAACGGCCGGGTGCTCTACCTCTTCACCAAGGACACCCAGGGCGCGGCGTCCAGTGCGTGCACGGCGGAGTGCCTCGACGTGTGGCCGCCCGCCGTTGCCGGGGACGGCGCTCCGCAGGCGACCGGGGTGACGGGCACGGTCGCGACGATCGATGTCGCAGGGCGGAGGCAGGTCACGCTCGACGGGTGGCCGCTCTACTACTTCGCCCAGGACGTCGCGGCCGGCGACGTCAAGGGCCAGGGGGTGAATGGCGCCTGGTACGTGCTCGACCCGACAGGCCGGCCGATCAGCACGATGCCGTCCTCCCCGGACGGTGGGATGGGCTACTGACGCGACCCCTCTCACCGCCGGGCGCCCGATCGTCGAGTGGCCCCATCGTGCACGGCCCCCCAGTGGACACCGGGGCCACTCGAGAGCAGCGGAGTCACCGCGAAGCACTGTGACGCCTTCTTGGCGTCGACCTTGGCGTCCCGTGGTCTTGACGTGACGCCAAGTTGGCGCCAAACTGGCGTCATGAACCTGGATGTCTACCTGACCGCCCTGACTCGGCAGCTCGCCGACGCGGCAGCACTGGGCGGCGACGAGATGGTCGAGCTGGCCGAACGGCTCGCGGTCCCTTTGCAGTCGACCGCCCGACTGGTCCTGCAGGATGCCTTGGCCGACGCCATGCAGGAAGTGACGCTCGAGCTCGCCCCGGGTTCCGCGGAGCTGCGCCTCCGGGGCCGCGAGATCTCCTTCGTCGTGACGCGGCCGACCGGTCCCGGTGGTGGCGAGTTCCAGCCCGCCCAGCCCGCCGAGCCCGCCGAGCCCGCCGGCACCGGCCTGCCCGCCGAGCCCGGTGACTCGGGGGAGGCAGGCACGGCGCGGATCAGCTTCCGCCCGCCGGACCGGCTCAAGGCGCAGATCGAGGCGGCGGCCGAGCGAGAGGGGCTGTCGGTCAATGCCTTCCTCGTCCGTACCCTGACCGCGGCGCTCCGACCTGCCGCCCCCACGACCGCGCCTCCTCGCAACGGCGGGCGTGCCCTGGGCGGCCAGCGCCTCGAGGGGTGGGTCCAGTGAGCCTGCCACACGCGCATTCCTTCGAGACCCCGGAAGCCATCCATGCCCTGATCGACATCGGGGTCGGCGAGATCGTCGTCATGGCCGTCGACACCACCAGGACCTCGGTGGAGGTGAGGCCGGCGCGCGAGGGCCGACGCAACGACATCGACCAGGCCGAGGGCACGACGGTGACGTTCGCCGATGGTCGGCTCGGCATCAAGGCGCCGAAGCAGCGCCTCCTTGGACTGCTCGGCCGCCCCGGCGCCGTCATCGTCACGGTGGAGCTGCCCTCGGGCTCTGACGTGGAGGCGACGGCCGGCGTGGGTGACATCGAGATCGCCGGCACCGTGCACCGCTGTCGGGCTCGGACCCAAGCCGGTGACGTCCGCGTCGAGGATGCCGAGGTCCTCGAGGCGCAGTCATCGGCCGGGGACGTCATGGCGGGCCGGGCGGGCGCGTCTGCGACTCTCCAGTCGCTCGCGGGCGGGGTCCGCCTCGAGGAGGTCACCGGCACGGCGCGCATCAAGTCCTCGGCCGGGGAGGTCGAACTCGGGACGGTCGCCGGAGAGGTCACGGCCACGGCACCCTATGGACAGGTTCGGGTGCGACGGGCCGTCAGCGGGAGCCTGAACCTCACGACGAGCTACGCCGACATCGAGGTCGGGATCCCCGAAGGGACCGCCGCTCGGCTCGACGTCAGCACGGAGCACGGCCGCATCCGCAACGAGCTCACGTCGAGCGGGGTCCCGTCGGAGGGCCTCGAGCGCGTCCTGGTCGAGGCCCACACCTCGTACGGGTCCATCACGGTCCGGAGGCCGTGAGGCCCGGCCGCGCCACCCACCACCACTGCACCAGAACAACCGGGTTCCTGCAGCACCCTCCACGTACTTCAGGAAGGAGTACACCCATGCCTGAATCCTGCTCCCCTTCGCCCATTTCGGCGGCCATCTCGGTTCGGGGCCTGCGCAGGTCGTTCGGCGCCAAGGTCGTCCTCGACGGCATCGACCTCGAGGTCGCCCCCGGCACCGTCCACGCCCTCCTCGGCCCCAACGGCAGCGGCAAGACGACCACGGTCAACATCCTGTCCACGCTCATCCGGCGAGACGCGGGTGAGGTCCGGGTCGGCGGCTTCGACCTCGATGACGATCCCCAGGGCATCCGTGGAGTCATCGGGGTGACCGGCCAGTTCTCCGCGGTCGACTCACTGCTCACCGGCGCCGAGAACCTTCGCCTCATGGGCGAGCTCAACCACCTCGATCCCGCGACCGTCACGGAGCGCTCGACGAGACTGCTCGACGACTTCGGGCTCGCCGATGCGGCGGGTGCACTCCCGGCGACCTACTCCGGGGGCATGCGCCGCCGACTCGACCTGGCGATGACGCTGATGAGCACGCCGCGGGTCATCTTCCTCGACGAGCCCACCACCGGGCTCGACCCGCGCAGCCGGAGGCAGCTCTGGGGGATGATCCGTGATCTCGTCAGCAACGGCGTGACGGTCTTCCTCACGACGCAGTACCTCGAGGAGGCGGATGGGCTCGCTGACCGGATCAGCGTGCTCGACCACGGCCGGATCATCGCGGAGGGCAGCCCGGCCGAGCTCAAACGGCTCGTTCCGGGAGGGCACGTGCTGCTCGAGTTCACCGACGCGGCAGACCTCACGGCGGCCGCCGTGGCGCTGGGTCACGTCGCACGCGAGGCCGACGACGAGGGGGGACCCATCGAGCGCGACTCCCTCGTCCTGCGCATCCCGAGCGACGGCAGCGTGGAGTCGATCCGATCGGTCCTCGCTCGCCTTGACCACGAGGCGGTCGACGTCGCCGCCCTGTCGGTCCATCTGCCCGACCTCGACGACGTCTTCCTCGCCCTGACCGGGTCCGACACCAAGGAGACAGCCCGATGACGACCCACGTCCACACCGCCTACACACTGGGCGGACACCGCGAGTCGAGTGGCTTTCGCGACGCCATGACGATGCTGCGACGTGACTGGAAGCGCTCGCTGCGCAACCCGATGATGACGGTGAGCAGCATCGTCACCCCTGTCGTCTTCATGCTCATCTTCGTCGGCATGTTCGGCGACGTCATGGCGGCACAGCTCGGCGGCCCCGCAGGGGGCTACGTGTCCTACCTGACGCCCGGCATCGTCGTCATGGGTCTGGCCAGCGGAGTCGCTGCGACGGCCGTGAACCTCAGCGTGGACAAGAACGAAGGCGTCATCGCCCGTTTCCGCACGATGGCGATCGCCCGCACCTCGGTCCTCACGGGACAGGTGGCCGGCGCGGTGCTGCGCAGCGTCGTCTCGGTGGCGTGCATCTTCGGGGTCGCCTTCGCGCTGGGCTTCCGATCGCAGGCCGGCCTGCTCGGCTGGCTCGGCGCGCTGGGCCTCGTGGCCCTCAGCGCCATCGCCCTCACGTGGCTCGGCACGGCCTTCGGCCTGCTCAGCGGGAGTGCGGCCACCGCGAACTCGATGTCCCTCATCCCGCAGTTCCTGCCCCTGGTCAGCAGTGGCTTCGTCCCTCCGGAGCGGATGCCCGACGGCATGCAGTGGTTCGGCGAGCACCAGCCCTTCACGCCGATCATCGAGACCCTCCGCGGGCTCGTGACCGGTGCCCCGGTCGGCTCCTCGTGGATGGCCGCAGTGGCCTGGTGTCTGGTGATCTGGGCGGCGGCGTTCGTCTGGGCCCGCTGGCTCTACAACCGCGAGCCGACACCGCGCTCCGGCCCCAGCGTCAGCCAGCTCCTCAGCCACTGACCCACGTTCCTGCCGTATGCCGCTGGGCCGGTTCCGCTCCACCACACCTCCCGCAACACCTCCTCCCCCATCACTCGAGTGGCCCCGACGTGCACAGCATGGAATCCACGGAGTGCGCCGCCTGTGGACGGTGGGGCCATTCGAG
>NZ_JAJJPG010000007.1:0-46618 GCF_032907665.1 Intrasporangium sp. | reverse complement strand
TGCACAGCATGGAATCCACGGAGTGCGCCGCCTGTGGACGGTGGGGCCATTCGAGGGCGCCGTCCGTCGAGTGGCTCTGAAGTGCACTGGCCGCCTGTGGACGGTGGGGCCATTCGAGTGGGTGCGGATCAGGTGGCAGAGTCTGGCCATGACCACCGAGCGCCTGGACCCGCACCCGCTCACCGGGCAGCTCTTCCCGTCGCCCGTGCCCCCGGGGACGGGCTGGCCCGGCGACCCGGCCACGGCGGCCACTCCGGTGGCTCGCACGGCACTCGACGTGCGCCGGCTCGCGGCGGAGGTGAGCAGCATCGGCGATCTCGACGCCCGGGTCTCGGTGTGCCGGGCCTGTCCGCGGCTCGTGGCCTGGCGGGAGTCCGTTGCCACGCAAGGGCGTCGAGCCTCGTTTGCGAACCAGCCCTACTGGGGCCGTCCGGGTCCGTCGTTCGGCGATCCCGACGCGGACGTGCTCATCGTCGGACTGGCACCGGCGGCCAACGGCACCAACCGGACGGGTCGGATGTTCACGGGAGACCGCTCGGGCGACTGGCTCTACGCCGCACTCCACCGTGCCGGCCTGGCCTCGCAGGCGACCTCGATCGGTGCTGGGGATGGTCTGGCACTCAAGGGTGTCCGCATCGTCGCCACGGTCCGTTGTGCACCACCAGCCAACAAGCCGACGACCGAGGAGAAGTCCACCTGCTCCGGCTGGCTCGACCGCGACCTCGAGCTGACGGCTGCGTCGCCGACCGGTCTGCGCACCCTGCTCGCGCTCGGGTCCATCGGCTGGGACGCGGCACTGGGTGCAGCCCGGCGTCTCGGGTGGCAGGTGCCACGGCCCAAGCCGCGCTTCGGGCACGGCGCAGAGGCCATCCTCCACCTCGCGGACGGGCGCGAGGTGCGGCTCCTCGGCAGCTATCACGTCAGCCAGCAGAACACCTTCACGGGCAAGCTCACGGAGGCCATGCTCGACGAGGTGCTCGCGCGGGTCTGAGCGGTCCGAAGGTGTTGGGACTGCCACGCGCTGCGACCCCGGTGCTCAAAGGGAAAAGTTGCCCAATGGGCAATGTTGTGTCATCGTGGCCCAATGACCGAGAAGGGACTCCGTGAGGCCAAGCGCCGCGCGACGGCCCATGCGCTGGCGGAGGCGGCCTTCGACCTCGCAGTCGAGCGGGGCGTCGACGGCTTCACCATCGACGACGTCGCGACGCGGGCGGGCTACTCCCGGCGCACCTTCGCCAACCACTTCGCGTGCAAGGAGGAGGCCATCACCGCCCTCGCGGTCGAGCGCCTCAGAGAGGGGCTCGAGACCCTGCCGCCGATGCCGGAGGACACCCCGCTCCTCGAGTGGCTCATGGCCCTCGCCCGCCACCAGCTCTCCGGGGGCATGCTGCCGCTGCTCCAGCAGCTGCGGGGGATGGCCCTGGAGCACCACGGTCTCGAGCCCTACCTCGCCGACGTGCAGGTCCAGATCCGCCGGACCGCCCAGGACGCGGTCCTCGCGCGCGCCGGCTCGGGCGTTTCCAGGCTCTCCGCGCACATCCTCGTCGGCGCGGCCTACGGCGCGCTGATGTCCGTGCTGGACGGCCGGGTTCCGGTGCGGCTACCCGGTGATCCCGCGCCCGCGAGCGGCGACGCAGTCACCGTCGACGAGTTCCTCACCACGGTCTTCTCGCACCTCCGACGAGGCTTCTGACCCCGCCGCCCACCACGTTCCTCCTCCTCACCGACACAACCCGACCCGACCCGGTCGCCGCCCGGCCGCGATGTCGACCTGCCCGAAAGGACCCCCATGTCCGTGTTGCTCTATCGCCTCGGCCGGACCGCCTACCGGCGCCCCTGGGCGTTCATCGCCCTCTGGCTCGTGCTGCTCGGCAGTGTGGTGGGCCTCGCTGCCGCCAACGGCGGTGTGACGATCTCGTCGAGCGTGACCATCGACGGCACGGAGAGCCAGGACGTCACGGACCGCCTCCGCGCCGAGTTGCCCGCAGCCGCGGGCGGGCAGGGCACCATCGTCTTCACCGCACCGGAGGGCGATCGGCTCGACACGGGCGAGCGCGCCGAGGGGATCGGTGCGGCCGCCGCCGGCATCGCAGAGCTGCCGGTCGTCGTCGACCGCAGCGAGCAGGCAGCCAAGGAGCAAGCCTCCCAGGGCCAGGCCGCACAGGATCAGGCCACGCCAGGGTCCGACACGAAGGGGGCGACCACGCAGGCTGCGCCCGGGAGCGGCAGCCAGCCCAGCGGCATACGGCCACTTGCCGTCGACGGCCAGCCGGTCCCCGGAGTCGTCGTCTCGGAGGACGGGTCCGTGGCCATGCTCCAGATCCAGTTCACCGAGCAGGTGCAGGACCTCCCCGAGGGGTCCGTCGAGCAGGTCACCGACCTCGCCGAGGACGCTCTTGCGGGCACGGGAGTCGAGGTCCTCGCGACCGAGTCGCTCAAGCCGCACGAGCCGCCGATCGGCGGTCACGAGGCCATCGGTCTCGGGGTCGCCGCCCTCGTCCTGCTCCTCACCCTGGGATCGCTCCGGGCGGCAGGACTGCCCCTGCTCACCGCCCTCACCGGCGTCGGCATCGGTCTCGGTGGCGCCTTCGCGCTCTCCCAGACCATCACCCTGACCACGGCGACGCCGGTCCTCGCCCTCATGGTGGGGCTCGCGGTGGGCATCGACTACGCCCTGTTCATCGTCAACCGTCAGCGTCGGCTCATCCTCACCCAGGGCCTCACCGCGGAGGAGGCGACGAGCCGGTCGGTCGGCACCGCGGGCAGCGCCGTGCTCTTCGCCGGCCTCACCGTCGTCATCGCGCTGACCGGACTCACTCTCATCGGCATCTCGTTCCTCACCACGATGGCCCTCGTCGCGGCTGTGACGGTCGTGCTCGCCGTGCTCGTGGCCCTCACCCTCCTGCCCGCACTGCTCGGCCTCGTCGGCGAGCGCATCGCGAGCGACAAGGCCCGCGCCAAGGGGGCGAGCCTCACCATCGAGGAGCACCGGCACTTCGCCCACCGCTGGTCCGAGGCGGTCGTGCGCCACCGGTGGCTCGCCATCGTCGGCATCGTCGCCGTCCTCGGGTTCGCCGCCGTGCCAGTCGCCTCCATGTCGCTCGGCATGCCGAACGGGTCCACCGCCAACCTCGACACGGATGAGCGGCGCGCCTACGACGCGGTCACGCGCGGTTTCGGCGAGGGCTACAACGCGCCACTCGTCGTCGTGGCGACGCCGGAGAGCGGCGGGAAGCTCGACCAGCAGGACATCGGTCGGATCAGCACGGGTCTGGGGGACCTGCCCGACGTCACGACGGTCAGCGTCATGGGTGCAGACCCCGACGGCGGCACGGCGATCTTCTCCGTCATCCCGGCAGAGGGACCGGACGCCGCCTCGACCTCGGCGCTCGTCGACACCCTGCGTGCGTCAGGCGCGGCCGTCACCGGGTCGGAGTCGGTCTCCCTCGGCGTCACCGGACTGACGGCGGTCAACATCGACATCTCCGAGAAGCTCGCGGACGTCCTGCCGCTCTACATCGCCATCGTCGTGGCTCTCTCCCTCGTCATCCTGCTCCTCGTCTTCCGCTCGGTCGTCATCCCCGTCAAGGCGACCCTGGGCTTCCTGCTCAGCATCGGCGCGACGTTCGGGCTCATGACGGCGATCTTCCAGTGGGGCTGGCTCAAGGACCTCTTCGGCTTCGACACGACGGGGCCGATCCTCAGCTTCCTGCCGATCATGGTCACCGGGATCCTCTACGGCCTGGCCATGGACTACGAGATGTTCCTCGTCAGCTCGATGCGCGAGGCGCACGTCCACGGGCATCGGGGACGCGATGCGATCGTCCACGGCTTCGACCAGGCGAGCCGGGTCGTCGTCGCCGCCGCCGTCATCATGGTCTCGGTCTTCGCGGGGTTCATCTTCAGCAGCGACCCGACGATCAAGCAGTTCGGCCTCGCGCTCGCGGTCGGCATCCTCATCGACGCCTTCCTCGTCCGCATGACGCTCGTGCCCGCGATCATGTCCGTCCTCGGCGAAGCGGCCTGGTGGCTGCCCCGCCGGCTCGCGGCCGTCCTGCCCAACCTCGACGTCGAGGGCGACCTGCTCAAGCAGCACCTGATGCAGCGTCCCCGCCGGCTCGACACGCGCCGCCCGAGGCCTGACCACCTCCCGACCCCCGCCCACGCCGGCAACGGCCACCACCGTGAAGGAGCCCGATCGATGGTCTTCCAGATCCCCCCGTCCCGCAAGGGACTTCGCGAGAACCGCTTCGAGTTCACCCTCGACGGCACGTCGCTCCATGACCTGCCCCTCCTCACCTATGCTCCGCTCGTTGCCGTGGAGGCCTTCGAGGCGGGCGACGCGCTCAAGGCGGTCCTCGCGGCCTGCGACTCGGACGGGGCCCGAAACGCCATCCAGCAGCTCGATGCCGACCAGTTCCGTGCCTTCGTCGAGGCCTGGGAGCTCGCCTCGGCAGAGCGCTCCCGTCGGGTGCCATCGCCCGAGCCCGAGCCCGAGCCCGTGCCGTGATCGTGAGGCTGCCCGGTAGCGTTGATGCATGTCGCAACCTCCGTACTACGAGAGCCTGGTCGACAAGGCGATCCGGGAGGCCCAGGAGCGCGGCGAGTTCGACAACCTCCCGGGCGCGGGGAAGCCCCTCGACCTGGGCGACTCGAACGACCCGGACTGGTGGATCAAGCGCTACGCCGCGCGCGAGGACCTCGACCTGGGCGACGCACTGCCGGGCCCTCTGGCATTGCGCAAGGAAGCGTCCCGCTACCCCGACTCGCTCGTCGCCGTCGGTGACGAGCAGCACGTGAGGGAGATCATCGAGGACTACAACAAGCGGGTCCTCGCCGACCGACTCCGTCCCGCCTTCGGTCAGCTGCCGCCCCTGCTCGCCAAGACCCTCGACGTCGACGAGATGGTGGAGGCGTGGCGAGGGCTCCGCGAGGAGCGGGAGGCCGAGCGGGCGGCCGCGGTGGCTGCGGCGCAGGCGACGGCCGAGCCGCCGACCGTCCCCCGTCGGGCGTGGTGGCGTCGAGTCCTGCGCCGGCCCTCCATCGGGGCGGACTGAGGCTCGCCGCCCTCCGGCACAGGCTGGAATGGCGGCGGTGAGACGTCGGGTCAGCAATGTGCTGGACGCCCGCCGGATGGCGGGCGTTACCGTGACGGCCAGCACGATGGTGCTCCCCGACGAGGAAGGTGCGCGATGACGAAGCGGGTCAAGCAGCTGCGACTGGTCGTTCATGCCGAGGACTTCGACGAAGCGGTGCGCTTCTTCCGCGACGTCGTCGGGATGCCCGAGGAGGAGTCCTACTCCGGGGGCAACGGCGCGATCGTGAAGATCCTCGGCGCCGGGCGCGCGACGCTCGAGCTGGCCAACACGGCGCAGGTCGAGATGATCGACGAGGTCGAGGTGGGGCGCCGGGTCGCCCCGCACTTCCGCGTGGCCCTCGAGGTCGAGGACACCGCCGCGGAGACGCGTGCCGTCGTCGCCGCCGGGGCAACCCTCGTCGCCGAGCCCACGGAGACGCCGTGGCGTTCGCTCAACGCCCGCTTCGACGCGCCCGGAGGCGTCCACCTGACGCTCTTCCAGGAGCTGGACCCACGACTGGAGCCCGACGGTCGCCGGCTCGTCCAGGTCGCGCAGCGCGTGGAGGACCTCGCGCGGGCGCGCGCCTTCTACGCCGACCTGCTCGGCGTGGAGCCGGTCGCGACGTTCGACCCGCCCGGTCTCGTCTTCTTCGACGTCGGCGGTGTGCGGCTCCTGCTCGACCGCGGCGCTCCCAGCGGCCTCGTCTACCTGCGCGTCGACGACCTCCCCGCGACGGTCGAGCGGCTGCGGGAGTCCGACGTCCACGTCGAGAGCGAGCCGCACGTCATCTTCGGCCATGACGACGACACGCTCGGTCCGGCCGGCACCGACGAGTGGATGGCCTTCATCACGGACTCAGAGGGCAACCTCGTCGGCCTCGTCGAGCAGCGCCCGCGCGCCTGAACCGGGGCTGGTGGCACCGAACCGGCGAGCCTGGTTCGCCTCGCGGAGAACGGCCCGGGCGTCGGCGACCGGACCCACGTGACCGAGCTTGTCCGGGTTGAGCACCGCGCGGATCGCCTGGATCTTCCCGGCGACGATCTCGAGCACCAGGGTGCTGATGACCTTGCTGTCGCGGTCCCGGAAGATGGCACCCGGTTGCCCGTTGAGGTCCCGGAGCTCTGCTGTCGCGCCGATGCGTTCCATGGGCCCCACCATGGCGGCGAACAGCCGCGCCACCTTCTCCGCGCCGATGACCCCCTGACCCCACTGGGGAGCCTTGCCTCCGCCGTCACCGGCCATGTGGACGTCGGATGCGAGGAGCTCACGCAGACCGTCGACGTCCCCGGTGCTGAAGGCGTCGAAGAACTGCCGCGCGATCTGCTCGCTCTTGGCGCGGTCCGCCTCGAACCGGCGTCCGCCGGCCTCCATGTGACTGCGCGCCCGCACCGCCAGCTGGCGGCACGCGGTCTCTGAGCGCTGGATGGTGGCCGCGATCTCCGGGAAGGCGAATCCGAACACGTCCCGCAGCACGAAGACCGCACGCTCGAGTGGTGTGAGCCGCTCCAGCAGGAGCAACGCCGCCATCGACACCGAGTCGGCGAGCTCCGCCGAGCGTTCCGGGTCCTCGTAGGGGTCGGTCAGCAGCGGCTCGGGAAACCACGGCCCGACATACGCCTCGCGTCGCACACGTGCGGACCGCAGGACATCGATCGAGATCCGGGTCACCACCGCGGAGAGGAAGGCCTTGGCTGACCTGGGTGGCGTCGGAGCCCCGTCGTAGCGCAGCCAGGCCTCCTGGACCGCGTCCTCGGCCTCGGTCACGCTGCCCAGGATCCGATAGGCGATGGAGAACATCAGTGGTCGCAGCGCCTCGAACTCCCGCGCCTTGGAGGCGGGATCCGCGCGGGTCACGCCAGCTCTTCCTTGAATCCCACGCGCCAGGAGGGGTAGCGCAGCTCCCACCCGAGCTCCTGCTTGGCCCTGGCGTTGGAGAAGCCGCGACCCTCGGTCATCATGCGCACCGCCACCTCGCCGGCGAGCAGGCGGGCGAGCCACACGGGGACCCGCATCGGCGGCTTGGCCCCTGCGCACTCGGCCAGGTAGGGCAGCCACTCGCTGACGGCGGCCGGTTCGTCGTCGACGATGTTGAACACGCCGGTGGCCCGCTGCTCCACGGCCAGCACCGTGGCTGCCGCCGCGTCGTCGAGATGCACCCACGAGGTGTGGCCGGCACCGCCGCCCACGAGTGGGAACTGCCGCTTCCGCACGGGCGCCACGAGATCCTCGGTGGAGCCCGGGCCGTAGAGCCAGCCGTAGCGCAGGGCGGCCCCACCGGCGCGCACGAGTGCCTCCTCAGCGTGCCGGATCGCAGCCATTCCCGACTCGGCCACCGTCCCGGTGAGCGGGTCGATGCCGTCCGCCTCGGTCTTGATCCACCCGCCCTGCTGCACGCCGTTCCAGCTGCCGTAGCTCTGGCCCACGACGTGGGGCACCCCGACGGCTTCAGCCGCCGCGAGGAGGTGGTCGGTGCCTTCGATGCGCAGCCGGTTCGTCGCGGCGAACCAGCGGTCGAAGTGCTTCATGTCGGGCGTGGTGGCGATCGATGTCATCTGGTGGACGATGACGTCGGGTCGGGACCGCGCCACCGCCTCCCCGACGGACTGCGCGTCGAGGCCGTCCATGACGACCCCCTCCGCGTCCATCCGCTCCAGCACGCCCAGCTTGGCTGCCGTCGTCGTCGTCGCCGTCACCTGGTGGCCGCGGGCCACGAGCTGTGGCACGAGCCGCCGCCCCAGGACCCCCGTGCCTCCCGCTACGAACACACGCATCGTCATCACCCTTCAGTTGGTCGACCGGTCACTGACCCCTGCGACGAGACAGACCGGGTGCCTGTGACATCACGGACGGCGTGGTCGGGTGTCGATACCCTCCCACCGCCCCTCAGGGAATCCGAGCGCCGTCGGACGGGTTGCGCATCGTATGGACTGGGAGCTGTCCGTCGTGCGACACGAGCACCTCGACGTCGGTGCCACCAGGTCGGGAGCGGACGCGGGCTGGCTGCTCCTGCTGTCCGGTGCGGCCGAGCTCGAGGCGAACCGGGAGCGCTGGGTCCTCCACACCGGCGATGGTGCCCTGGTGGACCCGCGGACGGCGTACCGGATCACCGCCGTCGACGCATGTGACCTCGTCCTGGCCGATCTGCGACAGGTCGTACCGTCGCCGCCGCTGCCGAGCCCATGGGTGGTCAAGGACTTCGCCGGGCGGCACCCCGGCGTCGCCAGTCTCCTGCGTACCTGCACGCTGGGTACCGCGTGCGGCGTGACCTCGTTCGCCGCGAGCTACGCCGGCCTCGTCGGAGCGGCGCTCACGTCGTCCTGGTCGTCAGACGAGGACGGTGCCACCCCGCTGGTCGATGCCCAGGTGGCCGATGTCATCGCGGCGCTCGCGTGTCGACCGGGCGAGGCGTGGACCTTGGACCGGATGGCAGGCATGGTCCACTTGTCACGATCCGCTCTGACCGAGCGGTTTCGGCGTGCGGTGGGTCGAAGCCCCATGCAGCTTCTCCGGGACGTGCGCATGCAGCATGCGCGTGTCCTGCTCGGTGAGCGGTCCCTGCCGGTGACCCGAGTGGCGTTCGAGGTCGGCTACGGCTCGGTGGCTGCGTTCAGCAGGGCCTTCGCCACCCACCACGGGACGCCTCCGCAGGTGTGGCGCAGCAGCCGGTCACGTGCGGGGGACGCGGATCACCGCCCAGACGAAGCCCGCGACCGTCGCGGTGGCGGCTCCGAGCAGCAGCGGCGCACGTATGCCGGATCCGTCGAGGAGCGCCCCGCCTGCGCCTGACCCGAGGGTGATCGCGACCTGGAACGCCGTCACCTGCAGGGCCATTGCGGACTCGGCCCGCGCGGCCTCGACACGGGTGACCCAGATCTGGGTCGCGACGGGGACCATGTTGAAGCCGAGGCCCCACAGGACGATCGCCACCGTCAGCACCGGTAGCGATCCGGCCGCCGCAGCGCCGACGAGGCCGAGCGCGAGCACGATCGGCGTCACCGCCGCGAGGGGTCGCAGCCAGCGAGCGAGAGCTCCGGCAACGATCGTGCCGACCACGCCCCCGAGCCCCCAGAGAAGCAACAGCCAGGTGTCATTGGACGGGTGCACGCGCTCGATGGCGATCCGGATGTACGGATAGGCCGCGAAGTTGCCGAAGGCAACCAGGACGACAGCAGCGATGCCGGCCATCAGCCTCCGGTTGGCCACCGCTCCGCGCATCATGCGGAAGCCGGCGCTCGGGTGCGCGGGCACGGGCGGTAGGGTCCTGGCCACGGCGAGGGCGGCGACGCCGCACAGCGCCGCAGCGCCGCCGAAGGCGGTGCGCCAGCCGACCTCGTCGCCGACGAGCGATGCGAGCGGGACGCCGAGCACGGTCGCGACGCTGACGCCGAAGGCAAGGGACGCCGAGACGAGCGCCGGCCGGGCCGGCACGGCGTGCGTTCCCGCCCCGAAGGCGAACGTCCAGAAGCCGGCGATCGCGATGCCGAGGAGGAAGCGCCCGGCGAGCAGCACCGCGAAGCCCGGAGCCGCCAGGACCGCGAGGTTGGCGAGGGCGGCCGCCGCGAGCAGCGAGACGAGGACCAGGCGCCGGTCGATCCGGGGCAGCACCATGGCGATCGTGGGCGCTGTGACAGCGCCGGCGATGGCCGTCGCTGCAACCGCGAGGCCTGCGGTTCCCTCGCTCACGCCGATGTCCGCGGCCAGGGCGGGAAGCACGCTGGCCGGGAGGAACTCACTGGCGACGAGCATCGCGATGCCGAAACCGAGCGCTACGACGGGGGTCCGGGACACGACGACTGGGGGCGTGGACTGAGTGGTGGTCAGGCTGGGCACGGACCAAGTGTCGGCGGACGGGTCGACGGCTGCTTGATAGCGCGGCTCCCGCCGTTGATCGATCGGCCGGCCCGACCGGCTCGAGTGAGGTTGGGACGCGAGGTGGCGTGGATCCCACTCGGGTGTCGATCTGACGGGGGCGCGTTCGTGTAGCAGGTGAAGGCAGGGGACGGGCCCGCCGCAGAACGTGAGGAGCAGGGAATGGGGAAGCTGGTCTCGGTCATGAGCGTCACCCTCGATGGCGTCATCCAGGCGCCCGGGCGACCTGATGAGGACACTCGCGGCGGGTTCACGCACGGCGGGTGGGGCAGGGCCTACAACGACGACGTCATGGGCGCCGAGATGGGCAAGCGGATGGCCGGTGGAGGTCCGATTCTCCTCGGCCGCAACACCTACCTTGCGATGTACGACTACTGGCCCCGGCGGGCCGACAACCCCTACACGAACGTGCTGAACGCGGCGTCGAAGCATGTCGTCTCCGCCACCCTGACCGAACCCCTGCCGTGGCAGAACTCGATCCTCGTCAAGGGCGGTGCCGACCTCGAGGAGACCTGCCCGCTCGTCCTCGGCGAGGGGCAACGCCTCTTCGACGGTATCGGTCGGCGCATCGAGCTCGACCTGAAGGGCAGCGTGTCGACCTCCAAGGGAGTCGTCATCACCACCTATCGAGCGGCATCCTGAGACGGAGCCCAGGAAGGGAGTCCCACGATGAAGACCTACCTCATCACCCTCTACTCGCCGCCGGGCCCGCCGCCCGAGGACCTGGACCTCACCGGGATCATGGCCGACCTCGAGGTCGTCAACAACGAGATCCGCACTGCTGGCGGGTGGGTCTTCGCCGGAGGACTCGACGATCTCGACGCGGCCACGACGATCACGACACCCGACGATGGGTCGGCGCAGCTGCTCACGGACGGCCCGTTCCTCGAGGTGAAGGAGCACCTCGGCGGCCTGACCATCGTCAAGGCGGAGGACTACGACGTCGTTCTCGGGTGGGCCAAGCGCATCGGCCGGGCGACCGGGCTACCGGTGGAGGTCCGGCCCTTCCAGGAGGAGGGACCGGGACAGGCGCCGGCCACCGAATGACCGTGACGCCCGACGACATCGCCCGCATCTTCCGCGAGGAGCACGGGCGGGCCGTCGCCGTCCTCATCCGCGTCCTCGGCGACATCGACCTCGCCGAGGACGCCGTCCAGGACGCCTTCACCACCGCCGTCGACCGCTGGCCCCGTGACGGGCTCCCGCCCAGCCCGGCCGGCTGGATCATCACGACCGCCCGCAACCGCGCTGTCGACCGACTGCGCCGGGAGGCGACCCGAGCCCAGCGGCATACGGAGTCGCTCCTGCTCCACGCGCCCGACGAGGCGCTCCACGCGACCCTCGAGGAGGGGCCTGTGCACGATGACCGCCTGCGGCTCATCTTCACCTGCTGCCACCCCGCCCTGTCCCGCGAGGCCCAGGTCGCCCTGACGCTCCGGCTCCTCGGCGGCCTCACGACGCCTGAGATCGCACATGCCTTCCTCGTTCCCGAGGCCACCATGGCCCAGCGAATCGTGCGAGCCAAGAAGAAGATCCGCGTCACGGGGATTCCCTACAGAGTCCCTCGCGACGTCGACCTTCCCGACCGGCTCGCCGGGGTGCTCGCTGTGCTCTACCTCGTCTTCACGGAGGGGCACGCTGCGACGAGCGGCGCCGACCTCGTGCGCACCGACCTCTGCGCCGAGGCCATCCGGCTCGGGCGCCTCCTCGCCGAGCTCATGCCTGACGAGCCGGAGGTCGTCGGCCTGCTCGCCCTCATGCTCCTCACCGAGGCGCGGCGCCCCGCGCGTGTCGGCCGGGGCGGTGAGCTCGTCATCCTCGCCGAGCAGGACCGTTCACGGTGGGACCGCGCGCTCATCGACGAAGGGCACGCGCTGGTTCGTCGGTGCCTGCGCCGCAACGCCCCCGGGCCCTACCAGCTCCAGGCGGCCATCAACGCCGTCCACACCGATGCGCCGAGCTTCGCCGCCACGGACTGGCGCCAGGTGGTCGCCCTGTATGACCAGCTCATGGTCCGCGCGCCGACCCCCGTCGCTGCGCTCAACCGCGCCGTCGCCGTGGCGGAGATTGAGGGGGCCGAGCGGGGGCTGGCGCTCGTCGACGAGCTCATCGGCACCCGCGACGGCAGTGGCCTGGCTGCCTTCCATCCCTACCACGTCGCCCGTGCGGAGCTGCTCCGACGACTCGGTCGCCACGCCGAGGCCGCCCAGGCCTACGAGAGGGGGCTGGAGCTGGCCGGCAACGACGTGGAGCGCGCCCACCTCAGGAGACGCCTCGCAGGGCTACATTGACCCTCGTGACCGCCCTCCACGACACTGCGCCACTGGGTCTCGCCGAGCGATGGGGTGGGCGCAGCCGCGTCAGCGACCTTGACGGGCCGGTGCACTGGGTGGACTTCGCCGGGCCGTATGCCGCTGCGCCGGGTCCCGCTGACGCGCCGGGTCCCGCTGACGCGCCGGGTCCCGCTGACGCGCCGGTTCCCCGACCGCAGGGTCAAGGAGCCCCCGTCGTCCTCGTCCACGGACTCGGCGGCTCCCACCTCAACTGGGTGCACGTGGCGCCGGAGCTCGCCCGGAAGCGGCGCGTCGTGGCGGTCGACCTCGCAGGCTTCGGGCTGACCCCGAGTGCGGGACGCGACACGGGAGTGCGCGCCAACGCCTCGCTCCTCGGCCGGTTCGTCCGGGAGGTGGTGGGCTCGCCCGCCGTCCTCGTCGGCAACTCGATGGGGGGCATGGTTTCGCTCCTCCTCGGCAAGGCCGAGCCCGAGAGCGTCGCCGGCCTCGTCCTCGTCGACCCGTCCGTGCCGACGGGCGTGACCAACCTCGACCGACTCGTCGCGTTCCAGTTCGGGCTCTACGCCACGCCCCTGCTGGGAGAGCAGTTCCTCGTGCGGATGCGCCGGCGCTACACGTCCCACCAGCGGGTCACGGGCACGGTCCGGCTCTGCTTCGCCGACCCGGCCCGAGCGGACGCCGCCGTGATCGAGGCAGGCGCCTCGCTCCTCGCCTACCGCGACACCCTGCCACGGGCAGAGGCGGAGTTCCTCCGGGCCGCGAGGTCGCTGCTCACCGTGCTCCGTCGAGGCCGGGCCTACTCCGAGCTCATCCGATCCGTGTCGTCGCCGGTGCTGCTCATCCACGGCGAGCAGGACCGCCTGGTCCCGGTGGAGGCGGCTCGCCGGGTCGCCGCAGCGAATCCCGACTGGGAGACGGAGTGGCTCGCGGGCGTCGGCCACACGCCGCAGCTCGAGGCGCCCGATCGAGTCGTCGAGCGGATCGTCCCCTGGCTCGACCGGCTCACTCAGCCGGCGACGTGACGCCGGTAGCGCTCGAGGAGGTCCGGCCACTCGCGGGACCTTGTGCCCTGTCTCTGAGGATGGCCGAGGTGCACGGTCAAGCATGGACGTTCTGCCGTCGACTCGCGTGTCACAGTCCCGCTCGTCCCACCTCCCGACGCCGCGCGTTGCCGGCGCGCTCCTCCTGGCCGGCCTGGCCGGCCTGGTCGCGTTCGCGGCGGCGTGCTCCGGAGACCTGCCGGGGAACGTCGTGATCGGCTCGGGGGAGCCGACGACGGAGGTGCGGCAGGTCGCCGACTTCGTCGAGGTCGAGGCGAGCGGCGGAGTGGCGCTCGAGGTCTCCACGGGTGCGGCCGTCGGGGTCAGCGTCACGGCGCAGCCGAACCTGCTTCCCCTGACGACCACGACCGTGGACGGCTCCCGGCTCACCGTCGCCACGACCAAGGGGTTCACGACGACACGCGGGATCACGGTCGCCGTCACGGCCCCTCGGCTGACGGTCATCGCCCTGAGCGGCGGCTCCAGCGCCACGGGAGATCTCAGCGACGCCGAGTCCCTGTCCCTCGACCTGTCCGGCGGCGCCCGCGTCACGCTCATCGGCACGGTGGACGACCTCGAGGTCGCGGGCGACGGTGGCGCCGTCATCGAGCTCGGCGGGCTCCGGGCGAACACCGCGCGCGTCGACCTCAGCGGGGGCGTCGTGGCGACCCTCGCCGTGAGCTCGTCGGTCACCGGCACCGCTTCGGGCGGGGTCGTCATCAACCTCGAGCAGCGCCCTGGCACGGTCGATGTCGAGACGTCGGGTGGCGCCGTCGTCGGGCCCTAGCGAGCCGCGGTGGCTCCCGGCCGCAGGTCGGCGCGGCTGGCCAGGTCGTGGCCCCACTCCTCGGCACGGACGAGCTCGCCGGCCCTGAGCGGTCCGTCGGTGTCCTCGACCCAGAACGTCTCACCCTGCTCGACACGCCGGAAGCCGCGCGCACGCAGTGCCCTGACCGCCGACTTGGCGGCCGACCCCGGGAGCAGCTTGACCTTGACGCGCGTGTCGAAGGTGACGATCGGGAGGTCCGGTTTCGGGAGCACCGTGTCGATCCACTCACGGATGCCGGTCCGGACGTGCTCGCTGGCTCCCTTCGTCTCCGCGTCCTTCCGGGTCGACTCCCGGGTCATGCTGAACGCGTGGGTGGGGCCCCCGACGATGAGCAGGCTCACGTCGTCCGGGATGACCCCGGGCGCCTCGTCGGCGCGCACGACCTCCACATGGTCGGGCGCCTTGCCGCGCGACAGGCCCTGCTTGATCGCAGCCGCCACGGCCTTGGTGTTGCCGAAGAGTGACTCGTGGATGATGAGCGTTCTCATGGTCAAACCCCCTATCTCTCAACCCCCACGCTAGGTGCCTCACCGACGAGCAGTGCCGGATCGTGACTCATCAGACTCCCGGCGCACAATGGAGGCGCCGGCTGGACCGGACGACCCACACGGAGGAGAGACGACACATGGACGCCAAGGACTGGGACGAGCGCTATGCCGCGACGGAGCTCGTCTGGTCGGCCGAGCCGAACCGCTTCGTGGCAGAGCTCGTCTCGCCCCTGACCCCCGGGACGGCGATCGACATCGCGGCGGGAGAGGGGCGCAACGCGATCTGGCTCGCCCAGCAGGGCTGGACGGTCACGGCGACCGACTACTCGGCGGTCGGGGTGGAGCGCATGCGCGCCAGGGCGGAGGCGGTGCTGGGAGCGGACGCGGGTCGTCTGACTGCGCTCGTCGCCGACGCCACGGTGGCCGCGCCGGGCGGCCCGGCGGCATACGACCTCGTGTTGTTCTCCTACCTCCAGCTCCCGCGGGCGGAGTGGCGGCTGGCCCTGCGCAACGGCGTCGAGGCCGTGCGGCCGGGCGGACACGTCCTCATCGTGGTCCACGCGGCCCGCAACCTCACCGAGGGCTGGGGCGGCCCGAGCTCGCGCGAGGTCCTCTACGACCCCGACGAGGTCGTCGACGCCGTCGAGGGGCTCCCCGTCGCGGTCGAGCACGCGGGCATCCGGGTGCGTCCCGTCGAGACGGAGGACGGCCCCCGCGAGGCCCTCGACACCGTGGTCATGCTCAGGCGGGTCTGATCGTCTCCGGATCGACCGCGATCCACGTCGCCTCGGCCTGCGCGACCAGCTCGTCGCCGGCGTAGAGCGCCGTCCCGGTCCGGTGCTTGCGGCCCTCGCCTCCGATGACCCACGCGACGACGACGTGCTCGGCGCCGATCTCGGGGAGCCGGTCGACCCACGCGGTCATCGTGCCGAGGACCATCGGCCGGCCGCCGACGCCGAGCGCCCACGCCCCCGGGCAGTCGAGGGCGGCCCACACGATCTCGGGTGTCGACTCCCTCGGCACCCAGGCCGCGGCATGGACGTCCGTGCCGGGAACCGGGCCCGGGCGAAGGCAGAGCCCGTCATCAGGGTCCCGGGTCGTTCCGCACGAGAAGCACGTGGGGAAGGGGTGCTCGTGCACGCCCTGGAAGTGCTCAGCGGCGGCCAGCGCGTCGACATAGGACACCGGGGGCCGTATGCCGCTGGGCCGGCTCCCGGACCACGCGCTCGCCCGCGCGACGAGGACGTCCCCGTCGACCAGGTGGAGCTCGTCGCCTGCGGAGTCGACCCGCATCGGCCGGTCGAGGGGAGGCGGGCTCATGAGGCGGACGGACACGCCCCCGCCCTGCGTGCTCGCCGCGTGGCGGGCGGCGAGATGGCCGCTGACCCACCCGCCGTTGCCGGACTCGGGCGGTCCGCAGAACCGGGCCGGGACGACGAAGTCGGCATCGTCGTCGGGTCGGTGCACGTGGGCCCTGATGAAGGCGATGACGTCGTCCAGCACCTCGTCGTGGTTCGTCTCGTTGAAGATCTCGTGCCGCGCACCGGGGTATGACGTCGAGCTCGCGTGCCGGCCGGCCAGGGTGGCCCAGCCCTGCTTCGTGTCGGCCATCGGCACGAGCTCGTCCTCCTCGCCGTGCAGCCACAGGATCGGGTCGTCCACGGCACCGCCACCGGTGATCATCGCGAGCGCCTCCTCGATGGCCTCGAGGGTGGGCCGCTTGAAGGGGCCGTGCCAGACGAGCGGGTCGGCGACGTAGGCCTCGCCGACGGCGGGGTCCCGGCTCAGGGTCGAGGGGTCGATGGGGGCGTCGGGGATCTCGTCGGCGGCGAGCAGGGCCTCGGCGGCGCGCCAGCGTCCGAGGACCGGCCCCGACAGGACGATCGCGGCCAGGCCGTCGCCCCAGCGCTGCGCGTAGCGAGCCCCGATGAGGCCGCCCATCGAGTGGCCGATGAGCACGACGGGCAGCGTCGGGTGCTCCTCGCGGGCGCGGGCCTCGAGCAGGTGGACGTCCTCCTCGACCTCCTGGAAGCTGTTGATGAGCACGCGCTCGCCATCGCTGCGACCGTGGCCGACGTGGTCGATCGCGTAGACGACGGCGCCGTCCTCGACGAGCCGTGCCGCGACGTGCCCGTAGCGGCCGGAGTGCTCGCCGTAGCCGTGGACGATGAGGACGACGTACTCGGGCGGGGTGGCGGTGTCGGCGGTCCACCGCCGCCCCACGATCGTCCCTGCATGGCCCTCGAAGGACAGGTCGCTCGACGTCATGCCGACACCCTCTCGGGCAAAAGGCATGGTGGCAAGCGGGCCTGCTCCGCCAGACTCTGCCCATGGCCCTCGTCATCTCACACACCACCGTCAACGCTCTCGATGCCCACGCCCAGTCCGTCTGGTGGGCGGATCTGCTCGGCTACCACGAGGATGCGGACGACCCCAACGAGCCGGGGCACGACGTGTGCATGATCCTCTCGCCGGACGAGTCGCACCGGATCCTCTTCATCGAGGTGCCGGATGCGAAGGCGATCCGCAACCGGATCCACTTCGACCTTCGTCCCACCGACCGGTCGCGGGACGAGGAGGTCGAGCGGGTGGCGGGCCTCGGGGCGGCGGTCGTCGAGGACCGCCGCACGGGTGACGGTCGGGGATGGGTGGTCATGGTCGACCCGGAGGGCAACGAGTTCTGCATCCTGCGCAGCGACGAGGAGCGCCGCGCCGCCGGAGACCTGTGACGTGATACCCGGTGGGGTATGCTGGAATCCACACTCAGTCCCACACACAGCAGGAGGACGCCATGGAGCTCGACGCCGCGGAGATGCAGGCCGTGATCCGTCGCCTCAACCGGGCCCGTGGCCAGCTCGGTGGCATCGTCAAGATGATCGAGGAGGGCCGGGACTGCCGCGACATCGTCACCCAGCTCGCCGCGGTCTCGAAGGCCGTCGACCGGGCCGGGTTCGCCGTGATCGCCACCGGCCTCAAGGAGTGCATCACCAACCCAGAGGGCGAGGAGATGGACGTGGGCGACATGGAGAAGCTCTTCCTCTCGTTGGCCTGAGCGGTTCTGCCGGTCCGACGTTCGAGCCGTCAACCGACCCCGCCGTCCGTCGTCGCGACAGAATGCCCCCGTCCCAGGGGTGGACGACGGGCCACTGCCGGGTGACCATGGAAGGCACCGGAGGAGGCCACCATGGATGCCAGCTCAGACACCACGATGTTCCCCGCCGAGCCAGCCACAGCTGAGTCGGCCGCGCCCGACGCGGGCCCGACGACCAGCAGTGACTTCGCAGACCACATCAAACGGGTCCGCGCCCACCGCGCAGAGCTGCGCGAATCCGTCGCCGCCGTCGACCTCGCCCTCGAGTCGCCCATCGCCCAGGGCGGCGCCTGGCGCGAACGAGTCCGGGCGGCTCTGGCTGAGTTGGCGCACGACTTCGACGACCACATCGCCATCACGGAGAGCCCCGGCGGCATCTATGACCGCGCCACGCGGAGTGCGCCGCGCCTCAGCGGCGCGGTCAACCGGCTCCTCGCCGAGCATCGTGACTTCCGGGAGCAGATCCACGGCTACCTCGCGGTCCTCGAGCACGGCGGGATGGTCGCCGACCTGCCCGCCTTCCGCGAGGAGGTCACGGCCCTCGTCGGTCGACTGGTCCGGCACCGGCAGATCGGCGGCGACCTCGTCTACGAGGCCTACAACGTCGACCTCGGCGGGTCCGGTTGAGCAGTCGTCCCGCGCGGAGATGCGGCGACGCGCCCCAATCAGGCGCGCCCCGTCCACCGGGCGCTGGGACTCAGCCCAGCGGCATACGGCCAGAATCCCTCACGTGAACTGCGGCCGCAGGGGATAGCCAGCCGTCCCCGCCTCGCTCGTCCGCGTCGCGAGCACCTGGTGCAGCTGGATCCCGTTGTCCTCGAAGCCGAGTCGCGACCCCGCGAGGTAGAGGCCCCACACGCGCGCCCTGCCGAGCCCGGCGAGGGCGACGCAGTCGTCCCAGCGCTTGGAGAGGTTCGTGCTCCACCCGGCCAGTGTCAGGGCGTAGTGCTCACGGAGGTTCTCGTGGTGCTTGACCTCGAAGCCCTCGTCCTCCATGACCCGCACGATGTCGCCGGAGCCCGTCAGCTCCCCGTCGGGGAAGACGTAGCGGTTGATGAAGCCCCGCGTCGGCAGGCCCGGGTGCGTGTTGTCCGGCCGCGTGATGCAGTGGTTGAGCAGCCGGCCCTCGTCACGAAGGTGGTCGCGGAGGAAGCGGAAGTAGGCGGGGTAGTTCTTCACCCCGATGTGCTCGGTCAGCCCGATCGAGCTGATCGCGTCGAAGCCGCGCTCGGTGACGTCGCGGTAGTCACCGTGGCGCACCTCGGCGCGTCCCTCCAGCCCGTCGCGCCGGATCGCCTCCTGCGCCCACGTCGCCTGCTCGCGGGACAGGGTGACGCCGAGGGCGGTGACGCCGTAGTGCTTCACGGCGTGACGGACCATGCCGCCCCAGCCGCAGCCGACGTCGAGCAGGCGCATGCCCGGCTCGAGGCCGAGCTTGCGGGCGACGAGGTCGTACTTCGCGAACTGCGCATCCTCCAGCGACGTCTCCGGTGTCTCGAAGACGGCGCAGGTGTAGGTCATCGAGGGACCGAGGACGTGCTCGTAGAACTCGTTGCCGACGTCGTAGTGGTGCTGGATCGCCTCGGCGTCCCGCCGCCGCCCGTGCCGCAACCCGTGGGTGAGCCGGCGCCACTGGCTCGGTGTCTCGACCGGTGGCAGCTCGGGCAGGCTCAGCCCGGTCGCCCGGAGGACGCTCACGACGTCGCCGAGCTCGCGCCAGGAGGGCAGCCTCAGGCGCAGCCCGCGGCCGAGGTGCTTGATCACCTCGTAGGGGTCGCCCTCGTCCATGCCGTCGATGCTGAGCTCACCCTGGAGGTACGCTCGGGCGACGCCGAGTTCGCCCGGCGCCGTCACGAGGTAGCTGAGGGCGCGTGGGGAGTGCAGTCGCACCGTGAGCCCGTCGTCCGCGCCTCCGCTGGAGCCGTCCCACGCGACGACCCGCAGGGAGGTGTTCCTGCCGAGAACCCGCTCGAATGCCTGACCGACCGTGATCGTCATCGTGCCTGCACCGCCTTCTCGTAGAGGGTTGGGAAACGCTCGTGGGGGTCGTAGCGGCGCTTGGCCGCGGTGCCGGCCTCGCCGCCGTAGAGCCGCGCGAAGGTCGCCTCGTCGTAGTACGCGTCGGAGTAGAGCGACTTGTGCCCGCCGAGCTCGGTCACCTTCGCCTCGATGGCACGGTTGACGTCGCCGTGCTGGGCTCCCGGCTGGATCTCGACCGATGACCAGAAGCCGACGTTGACGTAGGGCACGTCGGCCTCCATCGGGTAGAGCGGCCACGGTGGGCCTTCGTGGTCGGTCGGGTCGCCCCCGGCAGCCTGTATGCCGCTGGGCTCGGTCTCGCTCGCCGGTGGCCTTCTCAGCTGGATCGGGCAGACCCAGACCGGCTCGATCGGGACGGTCCGGAGGAACCAGGTGAGGAACTCGGCGGTGCGGTCGAGGGGGATCTCGACGTCCTGGATGACGCGTTCGCGGGGGGGCCGGCCGCGCTTCGCGTCGATGGCGGCCATGACGCCGTGGCGTTGCTCGAAGGCGACGATCTTCCAGTAGACGTCGCTGCGCAGCTTGCGCTTGGGCCAGAGGCGGCGGACCAGCGGGTGCTGCGCCCCGAACGCTCGGGAACACCAGAACCAGTCGGTGTCCCAGCGCCAGAGGTAGTCGTGCGCGGTGAGGAGGTCGGTCCGGCGCTCCTGGATCGAGCGGTAGTAGATCCGGTCGCCGGTGTAGTCGCTCGGTGCCGACTGGCCCTCGAGATGGTCGGTCCAGTGGGCCAGGGTGAGGTAGGACTCCTGCGCCCCGAAGACGACCCCGTCGACGAAGTCGACACGGTGGCCGTCCCACGCGCCGGTGCGCATGACGAGGCCGACCGCGTCGGCGAGCGTCTCCACGCTGTCGAAGCGCACGTGGCGCAGCGCGACGAAGGGGGAGGCGGCCTCGAGCTCGATGACGAGGTCGAGGACGTAGCCGAGCGAACCGTAGGAGTTGGGAAAGGTCCGGAACAGCTCGGCGTGCTCATTGTCCGGCGTCGCCGTGACCACCTCGCCACGTCCGTCCCGGCCGCCCGTGAGGACCCGCATCTCTCGGACCGACTCGTGGGGGAGCCCGTTGCGGAAGGACGAGGCCTCGATCCCCAGTCCGGTGACAGCACCTCCTATGGTGATCGTCCGCAGCTGTGGCACGACGAGGGGGACGAATCCCCGCGGCAGGAGGGCGTCGACGAGCTCCTCGTAGGTCGTGAGCCCCCCGACGCGCGCCGTCCCTGCCTCGGTGTCGAGCTCGAAGACCCCCCGGAAGGCGGAGAGGTCGAGGCCCTCGCGGACGCCGTTGCGGGCGTCACCGTGACGGAAGAGGTTGGAGGTCCGCTTGGCCAGTCGCACCGGCCGGTCCGGCGGCAGGGCAGCGAAGTCCCGTGCCGCCGCCTCGATGGGATCGACGTGTGATTCGGCTGCCACGTGCGTCGACATGAGTCGAGTGAACCAAAGGAGCGGGCGGATTCCAACGGTGATTCCCGCACGGAGCGAAGGGCCGGAAGGAAATATCGTCACCCGGCTGCCGAACGCCGCACCGGCACGGTTGAATTGGCTCAGGACGCGCAGGGCGCGCCCAGTCGGTCACTGACGAAGGATCAATCATGGAGCCCCGTGCCCTCCAGAACGCAGGACCTCAGGCCCAGGAGCCGGACGGGCTGCGCACCGACGAGCGACCCGTGGAGGAAACCGAGGAGCCGGCCGGGGTCGCCGGGCTGCAGCAGTTCCTCGAGCCGTCACTCCCGCATCGGCCCACCGCATCGGACTTCAGCGAGTCGGCCGTCCTCGGCAGACGCGGACAGGCGGCGCGCACCGGTTGGCGACACGTGCTCACCAACCTGACGGGAGGTCGGCTCCGCCTGCCTCCGAGCCTCGCCGAGATGCGCCGCAACCAGCTGGTCAACCGAGTGCGCACGCCCTTCGATGGCACCCGGCGGATCGTCGTCATGAGCCGCAAGGGCGGCGTCGGCAAGACGACGGTCACGGTCGGCGTCGGATCCACCTTCGCGGCAGTGCGCGGCGACCGGGTCGTGGCCGTCGACGCCAACCCCGATGCCGGCAACCTCGCCCACCGGATCGCCGGTGACTGCCAGCGGACCATCACCGACCTGCTCGCCGACTCGGGACGGGTGCGGTCCTTCGCCCAGATCCGCGGCTACACCTCGCAGTGCGCCGAGTCGCGGCTCGAGGTCCTCGCATCGGACGACGACGCGCGGATCGCCCAGGCGCTCGACCGGGACGCCTACCGGCAGGTGGTCTCGCTGCTCGACCACTTCTACAACCTCATCCTGCTCGACACGGGCACCGGCATCCTCGACAGTGCCAACCAGGGACTCATCACCGAGGCCGACCAGCTCGTGCTCGTCGTGCGGCCGGCGCTCGACGGGGCCAAGGCCGGCGCGCAGACCCTCGACTGGCTGGAGGAGCACGGCCACGAGGAGCTCGTCTCCTCCGCCGTCGTCGTCGTCAACGGTTTCGAGCGCGAGACCGACCCGATCATCGGCTTCACGCGCAAGCACTTCGAGACCCGCTGCCGCCAGGTGACGATGGTGCCCTGGGACAAGACCCTGGAAGCCGGTGGGCGCACGACCCTGTCCGGGCTGCACCGCAGGACGCGCCGCGCCTTCATGGACGTCGCGGCGGCGCTCGCCGACGGGTTCTCGGAGGAGCCGCTGGCGCGTGAGTCCCGCGAGTCGGCGAGTCACGGTTTCACCTTCGGCCCGTTGCCGAGCCCGAGCCAGCCCGACTGACCGACATCCGACCGGGGCGCGCGGCCGGGCTCACGTCCAGTGGAATATCCGGTGGGCGAACCACGTCCGGGTGGCTAGCGTCCCCGGCATGACGATCGAACGGACCGACCCGCCCCGCGACGCCGACGACGTGACCAGCGTGCTCGCCTTCCTCGACTACCACCGCGACACCTTGCGTCTCAAGGCCGAGGGCCTCGACAAGGACCAGCTCGCCCGGACCACTGCCGCGTCCAGCCTCACGATCGCCGGCCTCCTCAAGCACCTGGCCCTCGTCGAGCACACGTGGTTCGCCTACCGCCTGCTGGGCCGGGACGAGGCCGAGCCCTGGGCGTCGGTGGACTGGGACGCCGACCCGGACTGGGAGCTGCACACCGCGGTCGACGACGATCCCGACGACCTGCGACGGATGCTGGACGAGGCGATCGAGGACTCGCGCCGCTGCACCGAGACCGCGCTCGCGGAGGGCGGGATGGACTATCGGTCGGCACGGCAGAACCGGGCGGGCGAGCACTTCACGCTCCGCTACGTCCTGCTCCACATGATCGAGGAGTATGCACGCCACAACGGGCACGCCGACTTCCTCCGTGAGGCGATCGACGGGCAGACCGGAGTCTGAGGGCCCGGCTCAGCGCGTCCAGGGACGCAGCTTCTCCGGGTTCCGCACGGCCCAGATGTGCCGGATCCGGCCACCCTCGAGGCCGAACGCCATGACGGTCACCGTGGAGCCGTCCTCCTGCAGCACGAGACCGGGGGACCCGTTGACCGTCCGCTCGAGGAGGGTGAGCCCGGGGAGCCGGGTCGCGAGGTCGACGACGGTCCGCGCGACCTGAGCGCTGCCGTTGATCGGGTGGAGCTCGGCGGTGACGAGCCCACCCCCGTCGGCGACGGCCGTGACCTCCGGGTCGAGGAGTGCGATGAGAGCGCTGATGTCCTTCGCCTCCCAGGCCCGCTTGAAGTCCCGGATGATCTCGGCCTGGCCTGCCGCTGGCGTGTGGACGTGGGCGGACTGGATCCGGCCCCGCGCCGACGAGGCGAGCTGGCGACAGGCGGCCGGGCTCCGGCCGACGATCTCGGCGACGTCCGCGAAGGGGTAGCGGAAGACGTCGTGCAGGATGAACGCGACCCGCTCGGCCGGGGTCATCGAGTCGAGGACGACGAGGAAGGCCATGTTGACGGACTCGTCGAGTGTCACCCGGTCGGCGGGATCGACCGGGGCGGCCTCGGTGCCGGCGCCCACCCACTCGTTCCGGTCGGGAACCGGCTCGGGGATCCACTCGCCGACGTAGCGCTCTCGGCGGTGTCGGGCCGAGCGGAGCAGGTCGAGGCAGACGCGGCTGGCGACCTTGGTGAGCCAGGCGCCCGTCGACTCGATGGCGTCACGCTGCTCCTCCGGCAGCGCGTACCACCGCAGGTAGGTCTCCTGAACCACGTCCTCGGCGTCGGCGAGCGAACCCGTGAGTCGGTAGGCGAGGTTGATCAGCTGCCGGCGTTCGTCGAGCAGCGCGGCCAGGTCCGGCCCCGATTCGTTGGTCTCAGGTGTCTCGGTCATCCGTGACGGCTCTCTCCAGAGGGGTCCACACCATTCTGACGAGACGGGGGCCGCGGATGTGAGGCGATGACGGGAGACCTGACATCCCGCGGCTGTGCCTCGTCGGACTGCTGAACGCGTCGGGCCGATCGCCCGGCGTGGACACCCACCGAAGACCCATCAGGAGGTCCGACATGAGCACCACGTCCACCACTCGCCCCGGCGTCCGAGCCGCAGCACCGAGCCGCTCGTCCTTCGTTGTCGGAGGGATGGTCGCGGCCCTCGTCAACGCCGGGCTCTGGCTCGCCGGCCGAGCCGCCGACGTGACCTTCCTGGCCCACACCGCGTTCGGGGAGATGACGGTCGGCATCCTGGAGATCCTGCTGGGCACGGTGGTGATGTTCGCCGTCGGGGCCGGGCTGCTCGTCTGGGCGACGCGCCGTTCCCCCGCCTGGGCGCGCGCCGTGCTCGTCTCGGCCGCGCTGTTCGCCGTCCTCTCCGCGATCGGCCCCCTGACGCTGGCGGAGGACACCTCGAGCGGAGCGCTGCTCGCGGCGATGCACCTCGCGACCGGCGCGGCCTTCCTGGCCTCGGCCTCGCGGGCCCGTGGGGCGGTCGCGGCCTGATCAGCTGTCGGCGCGTCGCAGGCAGAAGAGTCGGAGCGGTTCCGCCGCCATGACCTCGGCCAGGTCGCGGTAGCGGGCGGACGCCTCCTCCCGGCGTCCGGTGCGCCAGGTGAGGTCGGCCAGGGTGAGGCTCGCGTCGCGGGAGGCGTATGCCGCTGGGCTCGCTTCCCAGCGGAGCAGCTCCTCCTCGACGTGCCTGAGCCCCTCTGTCCGGGCCGGCGACTCGTGCTCCGCGATGAGCAGGTGCGCCGTTGCCGCCAGCCGTGCGACGACGACGGACGGCGAGGGCCACACCTGCTCCAGCGCGGTGTAGAGCGTGATGATCCGAGTCCAGTCGGTGTCCGCATAGGTGGCTGCGACCGAGTGGAGCCCGGAGATCGCCGCCTCGAGGGCGAACCGGCCGCTGCTGCGCGCCGAGGCGAAGGTGGCATCCTCGAGCCCCCTCGCGAGCAGCCCTCGGTTCCAGCGGCGGCGGTCGACCTCGTCGAGGGCGAGCGCCGTCCCTGCGCTGTCGATCCGACCCGGTCGTCGGGCGAGCCCGAGCCGGATGACACCGCGGAGGCCGCGCACTTCGGGGTCGGCCGGGAAGGCCGCGACGAGGGCGTCGGCTATCGAGAGGGCTTGCCTCCCGGTGTCGGCGAGCGCGTCGACCGGGTCGAGGACGGTCCGATGAGCCACCGTGAACATCCCTGCGACGCAAGCGAGGACGACAGGCAGTCGACGCTGCTGCTCCGCCGGGTCGGGCACGCGAAAGGCACCTCTGGCCTCGGCCAGGGTGCGCTTCGCGCGGGTGAGCCGCGCGGCGGCAGCGGTCTCCTGGATGCCGAGGTGGCTGGCGATCTGACGGGTGGTCAGTCCACAGACGACCCGCAGGGCGAGGACCAGCTGGGACGTCGCGGACAGTGCGTCGTCGCACGCCACGAAGAGGAGCGCGAGGCGGTCGTCGAGCGAGTCGGAACCGCGGACGAGTGGGTCGTCGGGCATGTCGGGCACCGAGGTCGGGTCCACCTGCGGCACAACGAGCTCGGGGGTGAGGCGTGCCTCGACGGCGCGGCGGCGGCGCTCGTCGGTCCAGGCGCGTTTGGCGACGGCGATGCACCACGCCGCCAGGGAGTCGATCCGCGACCCCGGCCGGCGAAGCTGGTCAGCCGCGCGCGCAAGGGACTCAGCGGCATACTCCTCCGCGTCGTCGAGGCTCCCCGTGTGGGACGCGAGGGCGCGCACGATGCGCGGCCACGCGTCCTGGAACTCGCTGTCCAGCAAGCGTCACCCCGTGGGGAAGACCTTGCGCCACTCGACGTGCCCGCCGGATGGCACGAGGGCGGCGACCTTGCGTGCCGTCGCCTCGTCGGTCTCCACGAGGTAGAAGCCGGTGATGACCTCCGACGTGTCGGTGAAGGGACCGTCGGTGTAGACGTCGTCCTTGACGGTCCCGCCGTACTTCGAGTGCTGCAGGGCCGCGCCCCCGACGATCCGGGCGCCGAGCTCGGCGACGGCTGCCTGGAACGCCGCATGCTCGGGGAAGTCGGTCTCGGCCGGGGCGCTCGGGTCGCGGCCCTCGGGCGCCGCCGACCCGTCGCCGGTGAGGTAGGCGTCGGAGTCCCAGTCGGGCTCGTGGATGAGGAACAGGTACGTGTCGGCCATGGTCGGCTCCTTCGGTCAGGGTGTGGCGACCCTCGCCACACCATCCTGACGAACTCGCCCCGCGGGAATCGACATCGCGGCATCCCCGCCTGAGTTGGCTCAGCGGCACACGGCCTCCATGTTCTCCTATGACGTGAGCGCGCCCGCGTGGTGACAGGCGACCTCATGCGTTTCGGCCCCCGCGGCCGGCTCCAAATCCGGTACCTCGTCGATGCAACGCCGGCGCTCAGCGTCCGACAGCTGGGGGAGCAGCCAGCACCGGGTGCGGAACCGGCAACCGGACGGCGGGTCCGCGGGGTTCGGCACGTCACCGCGCAGGATGATCGACTCGCGCGTCGTCTCCACGTCGGGGTCTGGCACCGGAACGGCGGAGATGAGTGCCTTGGTGTAGGGGTGCCGGGGGTTGTCGAAGAGGTCGTCCCGGCCTGCGGTCTCGACGATCTTGCCGAGGTACATGACGGCGATGCGGTCACTGATGTGCCTGACGACGGACAGATCGTGCGCGATGAGCAGGTAGGTCAGGCCGAGGTCGTCCTGGAGGTCCTCCAGGAGGTTGATGATCTGGGCCTGGATCGACACGTCCAGCGCGGACACGGGCTCGTCGAGCGCGACGAAGCTGGGGTTGAGCGCGATGGCGCGCGCGATGCCCACGCGCTGCCGCTGGCCTCCGGAGAACTCGTGCGGGTAGCGGGAAGCGACGTCGGCCGACAGCCCGACCCGTTCGAGGAGGTCGCCCACGGTGCCCGGGGAGACGCCGGTGCCGTCGCCGAGGAGCTGGTGCTTCTCGGCGAGGATCTGCCCGACCGTCATGCGGGGGTTCAAGGACGCGTACGGGTCCTGGAAGACGATCTGCATCTGTGCCCGGCTCCGGCGCAGCTGTCGTGGGTCGATCGTGCCGAGGTCCACCCCGTTGAGGCGGACGGTCCCGCTGGTCGGCTGCATGAGGCGCAGAACGGCACGGGCCGTGGTGGACTTGCCGCAGCCCGACTCGCCGACGAGGGCCAACGTCTCGCCACGGGCGATGGTGAAGCTCACCCCGTCGACGGCGCGCACCTGACCCACCACCCGTTTGAGCAGGGCGCCTCGACGGACCGGAAAGTGCTTGACCAGGTCCACGACCTCCAGCGTTGGCGGGTGTGGATCCGACTGCGGCGGCTCCGCCATCCGCTGCGCCCGGGCCTCAGCGGTGGTCATGCGCCGATCCTGCCGGTGGCGAGCGCGTGCACTCGATCGGTGTGCAGGCACGCGGCGTGGTGGTCGTCGGCGCCGACCCGCATGAGATCCGGTCGGTCGTCCTCGCAGCTGGGCGTGGCCAGGGAGCATCGCGGGTGGAATGGACACCCGGGCGGCACCAGCGCCAGGTTCGGAGGCGCACCCGGGATCGGTGCCAGGCGCTCCTGGGTGCGCCGGTCGAGGCGGGGCAGGCTGGTGAGCAGGCCCAGCGTGTAGGCGTGGCGCGGCTGATGGAAGATGTCGCGACACGTGCCGGTCTCCACGACCCTGCCGGCATACATGACGCTGACGCGGTCGGCGTGGCTGGCCACGAGGCCGAGGTCGTGCGTGATGAGCACGATCGCGGTGTTGCGCTCCTCCTGCAGGCGCCCGAGCAGCGCCATGATCTGCCTCTGCACGGTGACGTCCAGGGCTGTCGTGGGCTCGTCGGCGAGCAGGACCTTCGGGTCGTTGGCGAGCGCCATGGCGATCATGACGCGCTGGCGCATCCCGCCCGAGAACTCGTGGGGGTACTGGTCGATGCGCTGTGTGGGGTTGGGGATGCCGACCTCCCCGAGCAGGTCCAGCGCCCTGCGACGGGCGGCCGCTCGTGACACCTGCTGGTGCTGGCGCACCATCTCCGCGATCTGGTCCCCGATCCGGAACACCGGGTTCAGTGCGGTCAACGGGTCCTGGAAGATCATCGCGATGTCGCGACCCCGGAGCTGCCGCTGTTCGTTCTCTGACATGTCGAGCAACGAACGACCCCGGAAGAAGACCCGGCCACCGGGGATCCGTGCGGGCGGGGTGGGGACCAGGCCGAGGATCGTCATGGCGGACACCGACTTGCCCGAGCCCGACTCGCCGACGATGGCGAGGGTCTCCCCCTCGTCGATGCTCCAGCTCACGCCGTCCACCGCCTTGACGACCCGCTGGCCGACATCGAAGTGGACGCGGAGGTCCTTGACCTCGAGCAGGTGCGACCCACGCGCTGTGTCTTGGGTGGTCATTCGCGGTCCTATCGCAGTTTCGGGTCGAGTGAGTCACGCAGCCCGTCGGCGACGAGCGCGAAGGCGAGCGTGAACAGGCAGATGGCTCCAGCCGGGAACATCCACAGGAACTGGCGGTCCGGCACCTGGATCTGCGGGATGGCCTGGCTGATCAGGCGACCCCACTCGGGCACGTCGGCGGGGACGCCGACACCGAGGAAGGCGAGCGCGGCCATGGCGACGACGGCGACGCCGATGCTCGTGAAGGCGTACACGAGGACGGGAGCGATCGCGTTGGGCAGGATGTGCCGGATGACGATCCGCGGTCCCGACGCGCCGATCGACGTTGCCGCTTCGACGTACTCGGCCTCGCGCATCGACAGGACCTGGCCGCGCGTCAGTCGGGCGGCGGTCGTCCAGCCGAGCGCGACCAACGCGACGATGACGACGGCCACGCTGTCGCCGAGGGCCTGCACGATGACGATGGCGCCGATGAGGAACGGGAAGGCGAGGACGATGTCCGTGGCCCGCATGAGGACGGCATCGACGATGCCACCGCGGTAGCCGGCGATCGCGCCGATGGTGACGCCGACCAGCAGGCTCCCCGCCATGGTGCTCACGCCGACGATGATGGCGAGCCTCAGGCCGTAGAGGATGCCGGAGAGCAGGTCCCGGCCGAGGACGTCGGTCCCGAACCAGTGCTGGGGGGACGGGGTGGCCGCGACGTTGAGCAGGTCCTGCTCGAACGGGTCATGGGGTGTGATCCAGGGCTGGAGGAGCGCGAGGAGCACGAGGACGAGGACGACGACGAGCCCG
The DNA here is from genome assembly GCF_032907665.1 of Intrasporangium sp. Taxonomy (GTDB): domain Bacteria; phylum Actinomycetota; class Actinomycetes; order Actinomycetales; family Dermatophilaceae; genus Intrasporangium. Next base: position 17,340 of record NZ_JAJJPG010000007.1, on the reverse strand, counting down.
GCGAGGGCGAGTCGGTTGCGGCGATACCGCGCCCAGATGTCGGCAAGCGGACGCGTCTGGTCCGGTGCCAGGGCCAGCGGGGTCGTCGCGGTGGTCGTCGCGGTGGTCGTCGCGGTGTCGGCAGGAACCGGGGAGGTCATGGCGTCACTCCAGGCGGATGCGGGGGTCGAGGGAGGCGTAGATGATGTCGACGATGAGGCTGAGAACCACGAAGGTGACGACGGCGAAGGTCGCGATCGCCATGATCACGGGGTTGTTGTTCTGCGAGATTGCCTGGGCGGTGAGGAACCCCACCCCGCGGTACTGGAAGATCGCCTCGGTGATGATCGCTCCACCCATGAACACGCCCAGGCTGATCCCGACGTAGGTGACGACCGGGATGACCGAGTTGCGCAGGGCGTGCCGGAGGACGACCCGGTGCTCACTGAGGCCCTTGGCGCGCGCCGTCCGGATGTAGTCGGCGCGGAGAACCTCGAGCATGGACCCGCGCATGAGCCTGGCGATGAACGCCGCGTCGATGATCGCCAGGGTGAAGGCAGGCAGGAGCACCTCCAGGTACCACGGCACCTCTTCCGTGAACGGGCGGGGGACCATGGGGAAGATCCACTCTCCGCTGAGGTTCGCCCGCAGCGCCACCGCGATGACGAAGGAGGGCACGCCGATCGCGAGCGTGGACAGGATCGTGACGAGCGTGTCCCAGAAGGAGTAGCGCCACACTGCGGCGATGACACCAGCGGTCACACCGATGAGGATGTCGATGACAATTGCGACCGCGGCCAGGCGCAGGGTTCCGGGGAGGGCGGCCCCGATGAGCTCGGTCACATCGCGGCGCTGCTCGAAGTCGATCCCCAGGTTGCCGGTGAGCAGGCCACCCAGATAGTTCAGGTACTGCATCGGGAGGGACTGGTCCATCCCGAACTTCTCGCGGAGCGCCGCCTGGACCTCGGGTGGGACGACCTTGTCGCCGTTGGACGCGAAGGGGTCGCCGAGCTGGAACAGCACGACGAACAGCAGCATCGTCGCGGCGATGACGACACCGACGGCCTGGAGCAGGCGGCGCACGATGTACGGGACCACTGGTTCCTCCTCAAGGGACTGCGCGGGCCGGTCCCTGCCTGTGGGATGGCGGGAGCCGATCTGCCCGGCCCGCGCAGTCGTCGGTGAGCTGCGGCGCGAGGACTACTTCACGCTGATGACGGACAGGTCCGGGTTCTCGTTGAAGTCCATTCGGAGGTTCGTGAACTTCGCCGAGTTGGCCAGGCGGTTCTGTGTCCGGTTCCAGAGTGGGATCAGGGCGAGGTCGTCGCCGATGGCCAGCTTCTCGGCCTGCTGGTAGAGCGTGGTCCGGGCGCCCGCGTCGCTCGTGGCCTGCGCCTTGGCGAGCAGGTCATCGAACGCCTTGTTGCTGTAGCGCCCTCGGTTGTCGCCGATGACGGGCTTGTCCGCGGGAGCACCGATGGATGCGGTGGACAGGAGCGGGCCGAGGAAGTTGCCAGGAGTCGGGTAGTCGGCGCCCCACGCGAGGCGGAAGATGCCGGACGCGCCGGGCTGCTGCTGGTTCTCCAGCATGTCCCTGAACTCGACGGCACTGAAGTCCACCTTGAGACCCAGGTTCTTCTCCAGCTGCTGCTTGACCGCGGCGCTCCACTCCTCGTGGCCGCCGCCGGTGTTGATCTGGAACTTGAGCTCCGTCCCCGGAACCAGGCCGGCCTTGGCGGCGAGCTCCTTGGCCTTGGCCAGGTCGAACGTGCACGCCGTGCAGACGCCCTCCTGGAACGCGTCCTTGAACACCGGCGGAACGAACGAGGTGGCTGCTGTCTGCGAGCCTCCGAAGATCCCCTTGATGATCGCGTCCCGGTCGATCGCCATCGAGATCGCCTTGCGCGCGTCCGCCGAGTCCAACGGCTTCTGGGTGACCATGGGCAGCAGGAAGTTCATCCCGTTGGTGTTCTTGCGAATCCAGTTGCCCTTGCTCTCGTTCGCCGCGCGGGCCTGGGGGAGCAGCGGGACGGGGATCCTGGCCCAGTCGAAGCTGCCGTTGTTGAAACCGTCGTACTCGTCCTGGTTCCCGTTCGCGGTGATGGAGATCTCGACCGCGTCGAGGTATGCCTTCGGGCCGACGGTGTAGTTCTCGAACCGCTTCAGCTTGATACCGACATCGTGCTGCCACGGGCCGTCCATCATGAACGGGCCATTGCCGATCGGCTGCTCGTTGAACTGCTTGTTGTCGGCTGCCCCAGCCACCGAGGGGACGGGGCTGAAGACGGTGTGCCCAGTCCGCAGGTAGAACTCGCAGTCCGGCTCGGCCAGGCTCACCTTGAGGACGCCGGGATCCGTCGCGTCGACGCCGGAGAGGGAATCCGCCTTTCCGCCGTTCATCTCGGTGAACCCCTTGATCGGCGCGAGGTGGTACGCGACGTCTGACGCCGCGGTCTTGGCGGCAACCCGTTCCCAGCCGCGCTTGAAGGACTCCGAGGTGACCTCCTCGCCGTTGTGGAAGGTGGTTCCCTTCTTCAGGGTGAACGTCCAGGTGGCACAGCTCGCGTCTGACTCCCACTTCTCTGCCACAGCGGGGGCCACAGTGCCGTCCGGCTCGAACTTCACGAGGCTGCTGAAGAGGTACTGCGTGACCAGGATCCCCTCGGACTCCTGGGCGTTGTACGGGTCGATCGCCGTTGGTTCGACGATGCCCAGCCGGAAGGTGCCGCCGGGCTTGCCCGGCACGAGGGAGATCTCGGCCGTCTCGGGCCAGCCGGCCCCTTGGTCGGTGGGATTGGCATCGGCGGACGTGTCGCCCGCCGACGAGGACGAGCAGCCGGCAAGGGCGACGCCGGCGACGACGAGCGCCGCAATGAGCGGCCGCTTCGCGGTTCGTTGTTTCATGTGGAGGGCTCCTCGATGACTCTGCCGGCCGCCTGTGTAGCGGTCGGCCACAAGGATGTCGCCGGGGATGCGGCGGCATTCGAGGCGCAGCGGACGAGGTAGGGTGAACCTCCTGGCGCCGCACTTCTCGCGGAAGTGTGGATGCCGAGCCAAAGGGCCCACCACGATTCATTCATCGCCGAATTCCCAATCGTGATCTGACTGATGTGCCGCTGCGACCGGGATGCGCTAGGCCGTGTGGTTGCCGACCTGCTGGGCAGGTAGGGTCCGAGTCGTGGCTGACACCGCCGGCACTGGGGTGAACCTCGACCTCGATCTGCCGGAGGGCTTGGGTCGCCGGGCAGGTCTGGAGACCGCTCTCCGGGACGCCATCCGCGGTGGGCGGCTGGCACCGGGAACGCGAATTCCCTCGTCTCGCGCGCTGGCTCACCAGCTGGCCATGTCGCGGGGCACGGTCGCAGCCGCCTATGCCCAGCTCGTCGAGGAGGGGTACCTGTCGGCAGCGCAGGGGTCAGGGACGGTGGTCGAGCGCCTGCCGGACCGGCCCTCGGCCGTGAGTGCAGTGAACGCCGCAGAGCGCGACCTGCTCAGTCTGCGGCCCGGCGTGCCGGATGTGACCCGCTTCCCCGTCACGGCGTGGTTGCGGTCCTCGCGGAAGGCCCTGACAAGCGCCGGTCCGCGCGTCTTCGACTACGGACACCCCTTGGGCGTCCCCGCCCTGCGGGAAGCCATCTCGGACTATCTCGGCAGAACGCGGGGCGTGGACACCACTCCGGACACGACGGTCATCACGTCGGGCACGATCCATTCCACCTTCGTCCTCGGCTCGGTGCTTCGCCGCCGGGGGACGCGCCGCGTGGCCGTCGAGGAACCGATGTGGTCACTTCAGCGAGACGTCCTGGCCACCTGCGGTCTCGAGGTCGTGCCCCTCCCGGTCGACTCGCACGGAGCCCGCACCGACCTGTTGGCCTCGGGGGACCTGGGGCAGGTCGGCGCCGTGGTCGTCACGCCCGCCCACCAGTTCCCAACCGGGGTGATCATGTCCGCCTCTCGTCGCCGACACCTGCTCGGCTGGGCGACGAGCACCGGGGGCATCGTGCTGGAGGACGACTACGACGGCGAGTTCCGGTTCGGTCGCTCCCCGCTGGGCACGGTGCAGGGACTGGGCCCCAACCAGGTGATCTACCTCGGCAGCGCCTCGAAGGCGTTGGCGCCCGCACTTCGCCTGGGCTGGATGGTGCTTCCGCCCGAGTGGGTGCCGGATGTGCAAGCCGTCCGCGTCGCCACCGATCTGCACACCGACGTCCTCACGCAGTTGACGCTGGCCGAGTTCTTGGCCAGCGATGGCTACGATGCGGCGGTCCGCTCGGCACGGCTGGCCTACCAACGGCGACGCGCCACGCTCACCAGCGCTCTGCAGGACTCCGGATTGTCGAGACGCGGGTTCGTCCTCGAGGGGAGGCCCGCAGGCTTGCATGTCCTTCTCACGCTGCCGGCAGGCACCGACGAAAGGGCCGTGTACGAACGGGCCCGGGCCGAGGGCTTGCGGTTGTGGGGCGTGCGGTCCTCCTATCTTGACCCGGACAACGCGCGGCCCGGGCTGGTCATCGGATACGCGGCACCGGCGGAGCGCGACTACCGCCGGGCGCTGGACCTGTTGCTTCGCATCCTCGAGCAGGTGTGCTGAACGAGGGTGCCCGGTGCCCGAAAAGGACTCGACGGGTTGCGCGTCCCGAACCTACCCTCGACCTCTGGAAGTGGTACAAGGCACTCCTCATGGACGTGGCCTCCATCGTGTACCACTAGGCCGGCCCGGGTGACAGCTGGGCTTGGCGGCACCTGGGCACAGCAATCCGGGGGGTTCCACATGATCGAGATCGGTCTCACGGCGCAGGTCCTGGCAGGCGCCAAGTTCGCGGCTGATCCGGTGTGGGAGGCGGTGGCCGCACTGTCCGTGCTCAGCCATGCTCGCGGGTACCCGATGAGCAGGCACCTGCGCGCCCGGGTTCCGGCCAGGCCTGACTTCGACCTCGGACTGCTGCTCGACCTGACACGCTGCAGCGGCTGGGTGCCCAGTCTGTTGACGCCCATACCCGTGTCGGGTCCGATGTGCCCCGCCGATCGCCTCGCGGCCGTGGCCACCACCCCGCTGGACCTCGTGGTCGGCGACCAGGCCGTGCTGCACCGCCTCGATCCGGGCAGCAGACTCGCGACCATGGACGCGGAGGACCTCGCCTGTCGAGCGAGCCACGCCCTCGGCGGGTTCTGGAGCGCGGTGCTCGACGATCTGTGGGAACGGGTGGAATCCGTTCTCTGCGCTGACATCTCGCACCGGGCGCTGAGCCTTGTGTCGTGCGGCCTGCGCCGGACGATCGGCGATCTGGACCCGGCGATCCGATGTCGTGCGGACCGGATCCAGGTCGCGACCGAATCCGTCCAACGCCCGCGGACAGATGACCATGAAGTGCTGTGGTTCGTCCCCTCCGCGTTCCGGTGGCCGAACGTCGTGGTTGTCGAGCGGAGCCGGGCCGTCGTGGTCTCGTATCCCGCGCGGGGGTTTGCTCGGGTCTGGGACACGGACAGTGAGGACAGCCCGGCTCCCCTGGTCCAGCTGCTCGGCAGGTCGCGGACCGCGATCCTCGAACAGCTCGACGTGCCACGCACGACGACGAACCTGTCCCATCGCCTCGGGCTCGCCCCCGGAACCGTCAGCGGGCACCTGTCCGTGCTGACCGAGGCGGGGCTGCTGCATGCCAGACGGGATGGACGTCGGGTCCTCTACGCCAGGAATGCCCTCGCCTGCGTCCTGATCGGGCAGGCGCACATCTCCTCCTTGCCGGGCATGCCAGGACTCGGCGGCTGAACGGGCGCAGCGTCAGGGCCCGCTCCCGACGGGCCCGAGTCTCCGGGCCAAGCCGTGCTGATCGGGTCGTCCCTATCCGCGCAGCTTCGTCAGCCGGCTCTCGAGCGCCGCCCGTCGGTGCGCGTTGCCCTCGAGCTCGGCGTAGCGGGCGCCGAAGGACGCGAGCAGGGCGTCATCGAGACGACGCACCGCGCCGGGCGGGTACTTGTAGCCCATCCGGGCCGTGACGTCGGCGCTGTCGATGGGTGCGAGCACGGAGTCGAGGGTCTCGACGTCGGTGATGTCGAGCTCTCGGAGCAGGCCGGAGATCCAGTCGTAGTGGTCGGTGCGCGACCATCCCGCGTCGGAGTACTTGCTCGCGAGGAACCTGGCGAGGTCCTGCGACCCGATCTGGCGCCCGGCCGGGGGCTCGTGGGGCTCGGGCTCCGGCTCGGCGGGGATGGCGACCTGGAGGCGGTCCCGGATCGCCGAGAACTCCCGGTCGGCGAGCTCGAGCAAGCCGGCGGCGAGGGTGAACCGCCGGTCGAGGTCGGACGCGTACTCCTCGGGGACGCTGCCCTTGTAGCGGATGTCGTGCTCGAACTCGGCCCACGCATGCTGCAGCACCGTGCGGAGCTGGACTGAGGCGGCGAGCCGGAGCAGGGGCTCGTAGGCCGGTGGGACGACGCGGCTGGCGTCCACGGCGACGAGCAGGTGCCGACTCGTGTAGCCCCACCTACCGGCCCGTGCCGTCTCCAGCCCGAGGTCGCGGTCGTCGAGCACGGCGAGCTCCTGGGCGAGCAGGTCGGCGACCGCGGTGACGTCGGCCTGGACGTAGGTGATCACGCGCACGCCGATCGCGTCGGTGATGTCCTCGATCGGGTTGGGGTGCAGGGGGACCCCGTCGACGAGCCGCTCGGCCTTGCCCTTGAAGGACTCGACGGACTTGGTCCGACCGGACACGCTGAGGTAGTTGATCCCCGCGTCGTCGAGCAGCTCCTGGACCATCTCGATGTAGCGGCCGGTCGCTTCGACGAGCCGAGGGTGCCGCTCGCGGTACTCGGCGACCGCTCGCTCGACGACGGCCTGGTGCTCACTGCGCGTCGACATGCGCCCATCCTGCCCTGCCGGGTGCAGTCACCGCGAAAGCAAGCCGTATGCCGCTGAGCTCACTCAGCGGCATACGGCTGCGGTGCGTCGGTGCTCGGGTCACCACCCGCGCAGGCGGAGGAGCACTCCGGCGTGGTCCGACGGCCACAGGCCCGTGGCGGGGTCACGGTCGGCGACCTCGTCACCGGTGATGAGTCCGCGGTCGACGTCGAGCGGCTCCCCGTCCAGGGTGTGGGAGAAGACCATGTCGATGCGGTGGTCGATCTTGGCGGGGGTCTCGTCGTCGACGAGCTCGGACAGGCCCGCGGTCCAGCCCTCCTCGGCGGGCGCCCACTCGAGCCACTGGTCCGTGTAGCCGCCCGGACCGGTGATGAAGTCGTAGGGCGCCTTGTGGGGGACGTGGTCGATGGGCTTGACCGACGTGTTGAGCGGGTCGGAGTTGCAGTCGCAGACAAAGACGGTGGTGCGGTCGGTCGCGGTCGCCTCAGCCACCGTCTGCTTGGCCTGCAACAGTGCGAGGTCGGAGCTGAACGCCTCGAAGTGGCTGTTGACGAAGCGGAGCTTCTGCCTGCCCGCCTGGACGTCGACCCACTGGTAGCCGCGGGAGAAGTTGAGCTCCGCTCCGGCGATCGAGACGGGGAGGTTGGCGTCGAAGATCTCGTCGTGCGACCCGGTGACGCGGAACGAGTTGTCGGCCTTCTTGAGGATGACGTCGTGCATGGTGAGCCGGACGTTGCGCATGTCCTGGCCCGTCGCGGTGAAGGCGGGCGCCTCGACGTCGGCCCGCTCGCCGATGTTGACCGCCTCGTACTCGACGCCGGCAGCGGCGAGGTCGTCGAGGAGGATCTGGAGGAAGTCGTAGTCGACGGTCGTGGCGCTCGGGTTGGCGATCGCCGCGGGGTTGATCGGCCCCGACCGCCACAACGCGACTTCCTGCAGGCCGACGAGGTCCGGCTTGGTCGAGGCGATCTCGCTCGCGAGGAGCTTCGAGCGCACTGGGAAGTTCGTCTGGTCGACGATGCGCCGGGTCTGGTCCGTCGCGACGGCGAGAGCCGCGATGATCGACTCCGGGGTGGCGCCCGGTGCGGCTGCCGCGGCTTGGGCCGCCCGGACCGGACGGTTGATGTCGGCGCCGAGGTAGATGTTGCGGGTCATGACGGTGAGCGGCTTGCCCGGTCGGTCGGCGGCTCGCTCAGCGGGCCCTCCGGCCGCCTGGGACGGCGCGACGAGCAGTGGCACGGCCAGCAGCGCCCCGACCGCTGCGGCTGCGACTGCACGAAGTCGTGAGACGTGCATGTGGGTCCTCCCCATTGAGACTGTGAGGGCGAGCCTGCCCTTCCCCGTGACCGGGCGCAATGGGTTCGCCCCAATTGGGTCGTGGAGGCCGTATGCCGCTGGGCTCAGGGGGAGGACGCGGTCACCCTGGCGGGCCCGCGGGCCCGGTAGGCCAGCGAGGCCGCGGCGATCCCCAGGGCCCAGAGCGTGTGCACCCCGTTGACGGCGAGCAGCCCGAGGGCCGCGACGAAAGCCACGGCCGCGGTCCACCAGCCGGGGGAGAACCTCGGCAGCAGACGCAGCGCCGCGCCGGTGCCGAGGACGTAGACGAGGGTGAAGCACCCCGTCGTGAGGAGCATGAGGGGCGCGAGGCCCAGCTCGAGGACGGCCGCGACGACGAGGGACAGGCCGGCGCCGAGGGTCAGCACGGCGAGGCTGGGACGTGGCACCTCACCGGGGCCACTGCCGCGCGCCAGCAGGCGGGGGAGCGCGCCGTCGCGGGCCAGAGCGGCCCCGAGGCGGGACGCGCCGGCGAAGTAGGCGTTCATGGTGCCGAGCGTCAGCATGACCGCCGCCACCGCGGTGAGGACGCGGGCGCCCTCACCGAGCGCGACTGCCATGAGGTCGGACAGGGGCGCCTCGCTCTGGCCCGCGGAGGAGCCGAGGACGAGCACACTCGCCGAGGCGAGACCGAGGTAGAGCACACCGACGACGCCGACAGCGACTGCCGTGGCACGCGGGACGTCTCTGCGCGGGTTGCGGTACTCGGCCGAGAGCGGCGCGACCGCCTCCCAGCCCGCGAAGCCCCAGACGAGGAGGGCAGCCGCGGTGGCAACACCGCCCCAACCATGCGGGGCGAAGGGCGCCAGGTGATCCGGGTCGCCGTGCGGGAAGGCCAACGTCATGGTGACGAGCATGAGGAGCGCCAGGGTGATGGCCAGGCCCAGCTGGACCCGGCCCGACAGCCGCAGCCCCACGGCGTTCATCGCCGCGGTGCCGAGGATGAGGACGACCGCGACGACCAGGGTCGTCGCGCGCCCACCGCCGACGACGTCGGCGACGTAGCCGCCGGCCATCATCGCCGCCGGCGGTGCCCCGACCGGGATGGCGAAGTAGAAGCACCAGCCGATCGCCCCGGCAGCCCGGTCCCCGAACGCCCGCCGGACATAGGTCGAGACCCCTCCCGTGTCCGGCAGCCGGGCGCCGAGCGCGGCGAAGGTGGCGGCGAGCGGCACCGAGAGGAGGACGAGGGCAGCCCACGCGACGAGCGAGGCGGGGCCGGCGACGGCCGCAGCGAGGGCGGGCAGGGTGATGACGCCCGTGCCGAGCACGGCTCCGACGGACAGGGCGGTGCCCTGGGCGACCGTGAGCGTGCCGTGGGCCGCCGGCGCTGACGAGGGTCCGGCGGGCTGCCCCGGTGGGCGAGCCGCGGCCGTGACGGGTCGGGTGCGGGGTGCCATGACTCCATGCTCGGGTCGTGGTTGGACCGCTGAGCAGGTCCGCTTCTCCCGCAGTCGGCTGGTCCGATTACGATCTCCTCGTGGACATCCACGTGAGCCTCGACTCCCCGGGCGACCGGACCGCCCGGATCTACACCGCTCTGCGCGAGGCGATCCTCGACGGACGGCTCGCGCGCGGCGACCGGGTGCCCGCCACCCGCGACCTCGCGCAACAGCTCGGAGTGGCGCGCGGCACCGTGACGTCGGCCTACGACCGGCTCGTGGCCGAGGGCTTCCTCGAGAGCCGGACCGGCTCGGGCACGTTCGTCTCGGAGGTGGCGCTCGCGACCGGCGCCGAGGACCGGGAGCGGCGAGCCCGGTCAGGCGCCGTGCAACCGCTCGAGCTGTGGCTGACCCCAGGCGGCGAGCCGGAGCGTCCGCTCGACGGCCGCGTCCACGACCTCTACGCGGGCCTGCCGGATCGCCGGCTCTTCCCGCTCGAGGTCTGGCGCCGCCTCGTGTCGACCCAGCTGAGACGATCACGGCTCGAGGACCTCACCTACGTCGGCCGCGGCCACCGCCGGCTGCGCGACGAGGTCGCGCGTCACCTCGGCCTGGCCCGGTCGGTCGTGTGCTCGGGCGAGGACGTCATCGTGACCGTCGGGGCCCAGCAGGCCATCGACCTCGTCGCACGGGTGCTCGTCGAGCCGGGGACCGTCGTCGCCGTCGAGGACCCCGGCTACACGGCCGCCCGTCGGCTCTTCGCGACCCACCGGGCGGTCGTGCGCGGGATTCCGGTCGACCGCGAGGGCCTCGTCGTGGACGCCCTGCCCGACGACGCACGCATCGTCTACGTCACACCGTCGCACCAGTTCCCCACCGGGGTGGCCATGACCCTGTCCCGGCGTGCTGCCCTGCTGCGATGGGCGGTCGACCACGACGCCGTGATCCTCGAGGACGACTACGACAGCGAGTTCCGCTTCTCCGACCGCCCGCTCGAGCCGCTGCAGAGCCTCGACCGCGAGGGCCGGGTCATCTACGTCGGCACCTTCTCCAAGTCCCTGCTCCCCTCCCTCCGGGTCGGCTATCTCGTCGCCCCTCTCTCGCTGCAGCCCGCCCTGCGCGAGGCGAAGCGAGTGAGCATGTGGGAGGGCGACGTCGTCACGCACGGCGCGCTGGCGGACTTCATCGCCGAGGGCCATCACGCGGCGCACGTGCGCCGGGCAAGCCGCGTCTACGGCGAGCGACGGCGTCGCCTGCTGGCCGAGCTGTCCCGCTTCGACGACGTGCTCGAGGTCGTGCCATCGGTCGCCGGGCTCCACGTGTGCGTCCACTTCCGCGACCAGTCCGTCGACGACCGATCCATCGCCGCGGCGGCAGCGCGCCATGGCGTGCGCACCGAGGCGCTCACGCCGCGCTACCTCGAGCAGCCGCCGGTGCAGGGGCTGGTCATGGGCATCGGCACCATCGAAGCCGACGCCATCCCGGATGCTGCGCGTCGGCTCGGCCGAGCCCTGCCCCGCCCCTGACCGCTCGGGCGGGCGTCAGCCGAGCTGGCCGCGTATGGCCCCACCCGGGAAGACGGTCGTGTGGACGTTGACGTAGAAGACCTGGGGCGCCTTGAGGATCGCCTTGGCGAGCGATCGGTCGACCGTCACGCAGCCGCTGGACGTCCCGGAGACCGGTGCCTCGAGAGGAACGACGATCGGACCGTTGATGCCGGCTGGGGCGCTGTGGATGTGGGCGCCCACGACGGGATCGAGCCCCGATACGGCGAGCGCGTAGCAGACCTCCCGTTGGCCCACGTTGACCCAGACGTCGGCGGTGCCCATGCCGTCCGGGTCACCCCCTCCGGGCTCGTTGGCTCCGAGCAGATCGGTGGAGAGCGGGCGCCCGTCGGCCAAGGCTGTGGCCGGGGCGAGGAGTGCTGCGGACGCGGCGACAGCGGCGGCCGCGACGAGGAAACGGGTTCGATGCATGGCAGGCCCCTCCGTGAGATCGGGTGGTGGGACGTGGATACGACACCGAGACCGGTCTGGTTCAGTCGTGCCGGGTCGACGCCGGCGCGCCTGCGGGTGTCGGTCGGCGCTGGACGGCCCTGGACGGCGCCTCAGGGGGCGGTTGTCGCCGGTGGGGTGGGCAGGGCGAGGCTCGTGCGGAGCGCCCCGTTGACCATGGACAGGAGGACTGCGACCTCGGACCGGATCACGGCGTAGCGCGCGGGTGCTTGCGGGGATCCGGCAAGCGCCTCCGCGGAGGCGGCGTCGGCGAAGAGCCGGAGCGAGGCGACCCGGCCGAAGAAGCTGGGCGGGTCGAGCCCGGGCGGGGCAGTCGTCGTCTCGAGCACGGTGAGATGGCGGGCGAGGGACTCGAAACGCAGGGCAGCGCTTGCTCCCGCACCGCCGGTGGCGTCGAGAGCCGTGATGTCGCCGATGATCGCCTGGTAGCTCGCCATGGCCCTCGCCTGGTCGAACGGCGCCGTTGAGGTCACGACGGGGCGCGGCGGCAGCGTCACGGTCACGGTCGGCGTCGCCAGGACGGTCGTCGGGGTGACCATCGTGGTCGTCGCGGTCACGGTCTGGGTCGCGGTCCGCCACGCCGACACCGTGACGGTGACCGTCTGCGTCGGCACGCTGCCGCGGGGAGCCTGGCTGATCTCGACCCCTGGGTTGCCGGAGCAGGAGGCGACGACCACTGCCGTGGACACGAGCAGCGCAGCGCTCACCCGCGTCACACGGACACGAACGACGCGCATGGACTCCTCCGGGCGTCACTCGGGGACGGGGGCTGAACGGCACGAGGCGCCGATCCCTGATTGTCGGACCTCAAGGGCCTCCATGGGGAGAAATGGTCAGATTGCTCTCAACCTGCGCGCTCCCGTCCCCTCGACGGAGCGGGGGAGCTCCGGTGGGCCTGCCGTCAGAGGAGGGAGCTGGGATCGTCGGGGACGTCAGCGGCATACGACTGGAGCAGCTGGAGCGGGACGACGTCGAGGGCGCGTTCGTGGGTGGCGGCGAGCATGACCGGGGCGGCGAATCCCGCCTGGTGGGACTCGAGCCAACGCGTCGCGACGACGCACCAGCGGTCGCCCGGCGCGAGGCCGGGGAAGCGCCACTCCGGGCGTGGCGTGACGAGGTCGTTGCCGACGCTGTGCTGGTGGTCGAGGAACTCGGCGGTGACGACCACGCAGATGGTGTGGCTCCCTCGGTCCTCCGGCCCCGCCGTGCAGAACCCGTCCCGGTAGAAGCCGGTGAGAGGGTCGGCGCTGCACAGCTCGAGGTCGCCCCCCAGGACGTTGCGTTCTCCGCGCACCATGGACCAAACCTAGCCGCACGCCGACCCCGTGGCGGCGGCTCGTGCAACCCCCGGGCGCCTTGGCCCGGCAACGAATCGGCATGGACGTGGAAGGCTCCCTGCCGTGATGCTGTCCGACATGACTGGTCAGGTCCGCCGCGACTCGCACGGCATCCCGCACCTCACGGCGCCGACCGTCCTCGACCTGGCCAGGCTCCAGGGACAGGTCACGGCGGAGGACCGCGCGTGGCAGCTCGAGTGGTTCCGGTGGCGGATGGAGGGGCGGACGGCGGAGTACATCGGCGAGGAGGGCCTGCCGTGGGACCGCTTCGCCCGTCAGGTGCGGCTCGAGCCGACCGTGCAGGCCTGCTACGAGCGGCTCGATGACGAGACGCGCGCCTGGGTGTCGGCCTACGTCGACGGGGTCAACGACCGGCTCGCCACAGGTCTGCACCGTGCCCAGGAGCTGCGCCTCCTGGGGTTGGACGACTACTCAGCCGGCCCACGGCCCTGGGAACCGTGGACACCGCTCGGCATCTTCTGGGCAGTGCACCTGCTCTTCGGCACCTTCCCGGCCAAGCTGTTCAACGACCACGTGGTGCACCGGCTCGGCGCGGACTGGCTGCCGCTCTTCCACGCCGAGGGCGTCACCCAGTCGGGCAGCAACGCCTGGGCCGTCACCGGCGAACGCACGGCGAGCGGCCTTCCGCTCATCGGTGGCGATCCGCACCGGACCATCGAGGTGCCCGGCTGCTACCAGCAGGTCGGCCTCGCGTGCAGTGACTTCGACGTCGTCGGCTTCGCCTTCCCCGGGGTGCCCGGCGTTCAGCACTTCGCGCACGCCGGCTCCGTCGCCTGGGGGATCACCAACGCGATGGCCGACTACCAGGACCTCACCCGGGAGCAGCTGAGACGGCGATCCGACGGCACGCTCGAGGCGCTCGGCGTCGACGGCTGGGGACCGGCGACGTGCACGCTCGACACGGTCGTCGTCCGCGGCGCCGAGCCGGTCGAGGTTCCCGTCGTGACGACCGAGCGGGGCCCGGTGGTCACGGGGCTCGAGAAGGGTCTTGATGCGGCGCTGGAGCCTTCGGCAGAGGTCCCGGAGAGCCCGGGTCCGGACTGCTTCAGCCTTCGCACCCCCGCCCAGGTCACCCTGGACCTCGGCTTCGACGCGTTCCTGCCGCTCCTGCGCTCGCGGACCGTCGACGACGTCGAGGCGGCACTGTCGCGCTGGGTGGAGCCGGTGAACAGCGCCGTCGTCGCCGACACGAGCGGCGCGGTCCGGCACCTCGTCGTCGGGCGGGTGGCCGAGCGCGCAGCGGTGAACCTGGAGGTCCCGGTCGACGCCTGGGACCCCAGGCACGAGTGGACCGGCTGGCGACAGGGTGCAGCCACGCCCGTCGAGGAGGTGCTGGTCAGCGCCAACGACCGGGCGAGCGGCGGCGGGCTCGGCGTGGAGTACGCCTCCCCGTTCCGGGCCGCCCGGATCCGCGAGCTGCTCGGAGAGCGCCGCGGGCTGACCGCCGACGACTTCCTCGCGATCCACGTCGACACCCTCAATGGGCAGGCTGCGCTCATGCGCGAGCTCGTCTCTGCTGCAGGCGTGTCCGGCGCCGCGGCAGGCGTGCGTGACGCGCTGCTCGCGTGGGACGGGCTGAGTCTGCCGCACAGCCGGGGTGCGGCGGTCTTCGCCGAGTGGCGCAGCGCCCTCGTCCAGTGGCTCGCCGAGCACCCCGCGCTCGCCCCGCTGCACGAGCCGACCGGCCACTCCCGGCTCTTCACCACCTGGCTCACCGTGCCGCTCCAGGTCGGGATCGGCTGGCACGCGATGGTGCACGGCGCGGCCGGGCACGGGATCGACGTGGCAGCCGGAGTGGCCGAGGCCCTCGAGCGCGTGTCCCGCCAGGGGGACACGGTGACGGTGTGGGGCGATCGCCACTGGTTCGACCCCGTGCATGCCCTCGACGGGCTCGGCGGCCTCCCGACGGCGCCGGACGCTCCCGTGCCGGGCGACAAGGGGTGCGTCCTCGCGGCCGGGAGCGCGCCGGGGGTGACGGATCGCTGCTACATCGGTCCGGTGGCCCGCTATGTGTGGGACCTCGCCGACCGTGACGCGAGCCGGTGGGTCGTCCCGATGGGGTCGTCAGGGATCGCGGGCGACGACCACTTCGCCGACCAGCTGCCCCTGTGGCTCAACGGAGGCTCCCTGCCCACCGTGCCCGCGCCTGTGCGAGAGTGACGCCGTGCACTCCACCGTGACCCGGGCGACGATCCTGTGGTTCGTCCTCGCCGCCGTCGCCGGCGCGGCGGCAGTGTTCCTCCACCTCTTCCGGTCCGCCTTCGGCGGCGGAAGCAATGCGCTCGTCCTGGCCATCGCGGCCTACAGTGCGACGGCGCTCGCGATCGTCAGTGTCTACCGGGGCGTGATGACCGCCGCGGCTGAGCAGGATCGGGCTCGCCGCAACGCCGAGCGTGAGCGTGAGGTTGCCGAGAGACTCGCGCGGTGGGAGGGGCTCCGCCCTCGGGACCGCTGACGACGCTCGTCGAGTGCGCGAGGCTGCTCCCGCTCTCAGAGCCGCCCGCGGATGGGAGTCCGCTCGGCCGGGTCGCCTTCCTCGGGCATGACCATCTCGGCGCGGACCCCGAGCAGCCGCACCTCCCGACCCGGCTCGACCGTCTCGGCGAGCGCCACGGCGGCCGCCACGACGTCGTCCTTGTCGTGGGTGGGCGCCTTGAGCTTCCTTGACTTCGTCTGGGTGAAGAAGGGGGCGTAGCGGATCTTCAGGGTGACCCGGTAGACGGGCCGACCCTCCTTCGCGGTGTCGGCGTGGACCTGCTCGGCGAGCACGCGGACCGCGTCACGGATCTCGTCCTGGGTGGTGAGGTTCTGCTGGTAGGTCGTCTCGCGGCTGTGGCCCCTGGCGACCCACGGGCTGGCGTCGACCACGGCTGAGCCGAGGCCGCGACCCAGCTCGCGATACCACGCGCCCATTCGAGGGCCGAACTCCGCGACGAGCGCCTCCTCGTCCGAGTAGGCGAGCTGCCGGACGGTCTCGATGCCGAGGGCAGCCAGGCGTTTCGAGATCTTCGAGCCGACTCCCCACAGGTCGATCGTGGGTCGGTCGCCCATGACCTCGAGCCAGTTGTCCTTGGTCAGGCGGAAGACGCCGCGGGGTTTGCCGAAGCCGGTGGCGATCTTGGCCCGGATCTTGTTGTCCCCGATGCCGACCGATGAGTGCAGCTGCGTCGCCTCGAGCACCTCGGCCATGGCGTGTCGGGCGAAGGCCTCCGGGTCGTCGGTCGTCACACCGACGAACGCCTCGTCCCAGCCGAGCACCTCGACGACGACTGGTCCGTGCTCGCTGGCGAGGCCTCGCAGCGTGGCCATCACGTGCTCGGACGCGGCGTTGTAGGCATCCGCGTCCACCGGGAGGATGACGGCATCCGGCACCTTCCGGGCTGCGAGCCGCAGCGGCATCCCGGAGCCGACCCCGAACTCCCTGGCCTCGTAGGACGCTGTCGACACGACGGCCCGCTCGCTCGGGTCTCCGCGACCGCCGACGATGACCGGCTTGCCGGCCAGCTCCGGGCGGCGCAGGACCTCGACGGCAGCGATGAACTGGTCGAGATCGACGTGCAGCACCCAGGCGCGCGGATCCTCAGTCACGAGTTCCATCGTGCCGTATGCCGCTGGGCCAGGTTGTGGGTCAGCTCGCGAGGAGGTCGGTGACGCGGACCTCGAACGGGCTGCCGGGGGCGGGGACCCGGGTGCGGTCGATGGCGAAGCTCAGCACTCCGGGCGGCCCGGTGGGTGCGGGCAGGACGGGTGGGGCGGTCGTCGTGTGGGTGTGTCCGGTGGGGGTGGTGATGGTGATGGTGTGGGGTCGGGGGCTGCCGGTGGTGGGGCCGGGGTCGGTGACCTGGGTGTGCCAGCCGGGTTGCTCCTTGACGAGGTTGCAGCGGGTGCAGAGGCCTTGGCCGTTGGTGTCGGTGGTGGGGCCGCCGTGCTGGTGGGCGGTGACGTGGTCGGCGTGGCGGATCGGGGCGTCGCACCAGGGGGTGCGGCAGGTGCCGTCGCGGGTGATGAGGAAGCGGCGCAGGCCGGGTGGGAACAGGCGGCGTCGGGAGTCGAGGGCGACCAGGGTGCCGGTGTCGGGGTGGGTGTAGAGGCGGCGCAGCCAGACCTTGGCCCGATGTCGTTGTCGCCGGCGTGTCGGGTCGTTTGGGGCGTGTGGCTGGTCGGGTTCGTCGTGGAGGGACCGGGTGAGCAGGTCGCGGGCCCAGCCGGCCGGGACGGGTCCGTAGCCGGGGATGTGGGCGGGGTTGTCGTCGCCGGCGAGCAGGGCGCGGTCGGTGATGACCAGCTGCACCTCGACCGGCACCTGCGCCAGCGCGCCGGTCGGGTCCACGGGCCTGCTCGCGCCGGTCGCGTCGATCCTGCCGGTCGGGTCCACGGGGTCTGTCGCGGCTGCTGGGTGTGGCGCGTCTGGTGTG
>NZ_JAJJPG010000006.1:7299-68624 GCF_032907665.1 Intrasporangium sp. | reverse complement strand
GAATAGGTCGTCGGTTCGATTCCGACAGGCGGCTCCAGGTGTGACAGCGACGCCCTCCGGTCAGCCGGGGGGCGTTTCCGCTGCTCAGGCAGATCTGTCGCGACCCTCCGTGGCCGGTCGGCTGTCAGGGATGGCGGGAGTCGCTGACGCGGCCCTAGCCTTCGGTCATGGGGATGGTCGACCCGGCGGATGACGGGATCAGGCGGTTCGTGGTGCGGCACTATCGCTATGACCCGGAGAGGCGGGAACGGCGTCACGTGGTGGTCGCGGCCGTCGACAACGAGGTTGAGTTCCATGCGTTGATCGAGTCCGTCGAAGCCGACATCCGGCGTCGTCGCATGGCCGGGGAGCCGGTCGGTCGGAATGAGCACGCTTCCGGAACGGTCTACGAGCCGGGGGATCGGCAGCGGGCAGCGGCCGGCCATGTTCTGCGCAGGATGATCGAGCACGGGGTCGCTCCTGGGACCCGGGCTGAGGTCCCGCAGCTGCCACCCAACATCGCCCTGCTGGGACCGGAGGGACTCCCAAGCGAATGACCCGAAGGGCTTCGCGAGGACTGCTGACCGTGCGCCGAGGCAAGCCGCGACAAACGTGTCTGTGACACACGCGTTGGGGGACCGGCAGCCCATCGCTCAACGGTTCGTGAACATTGTCGCGGCATGATCGACATCTGAGTGACGCACGCGTCGCGCCCTGGTGGGGCGCCGCCCCTCTCTTTCACGAGGCGGCTCAGGTTGGGTCTTCTGCCCACCGCGGCTGTGTCACCACCAGTTCAATGGCGGATCCGAGCGATACGTTGCGTTCCCGACGTCATTGTTCGACGGCGTCCTGGCCGCGCTCGGTCCGGTTGGCCGAGCTGAGTAGTCACCCGAGCGCGGCTGCCTTGCGCAGCAGCACTGAGCGTTCGCGCTGGTTGGCGCACCTCCCCGCGGCCAGCTCCAGCTCGGCCCGCGCCTCCGATCGCCGTCCGAGGCGGGTCAGCAGCTCACCGCGCACGGTCGGAAGCAGATGCGTGCCAGGCAGCCGGTCCGAGGCGATCAGCTCGTCCACGATGGCCAAGGCAGCGGCCGGACCCGAGGCCATGGCCACGGCGACGGCCCGGTTCAGTTCGACGATCGGCGAGGGCGCGATCCGCCCGAGCGCCTCATAGAGCACCACGATCCGGTCCCAGTCGGTCGCCGCGGCCGAGGGCGCCGACGCGTGGGTGGCCGCGATCGCAGCCTGCAGGCCATACGGGCCGAGGCCGCGAGTCGATGCCTTGGCCAGCGCGCCCAGCCCACGGCGGATCGCCGAGACGTCCCACCGCCGCCGGTCCTGATCCTCGAGCAGGACGGGCGAACCGTCGGGGCCGGTCCGGGCGGGGAAGCGCGCGGCTGTCAGCTCACACAGCGCCAGAAGACCGTGCACCTCCGGCTCGTCCGGCTGCAATGCGACCAGCGTGCGGGCCAGCCGGATCGCCTCGTGCGCGAGGTCGGGGCGCAGCAGTCGGTCGCCCGACGTCGCTGTCGACCCCTCGGTGAAGATCACGTAGACAACACTGAGCACGCCGCCCAGCCGTGCCGGGCGCTCGCTGGCCGGCGGCAGCTCGAACGGCACCCCGGTCGCCGCAATCGTCTTCTTCGCCCGGGTGATGCGAGCCTGCACGGTGGGCACGGGTACCAGGAACGCGCGGGCGATCTGTTCGCTGGACAGGCCGCCGACCACGCGAAGGGTCAGCGCCACCCTGGCCTCGGGGGAGAGCACAGGGTGGCAGCTGACGAACATCAGAGCCAAGATGTCGTCGTCTATCCGGTCGGGGTCGATGTCGTCGTCGACCACCGAGCCGGCCGCGAGCAGGGCGTACCGGTCCCGCAGGGCGGTGCGACGTCGGAGCGCGTCGATGGCCCGCCGCCGGGCTGTGGCCATCAGCCAGCCCGCTGGATTTGCCGGGGCGGTGAGCGGCCACGACACCAGCGCCTCTGCCACCGCTTCCTGAGCGGCGTCCTCGGCCAGTCCGAAGTCGCCGGTGAACCGGGTCAGCGCGGCGACGATCCGCGCCGACTCGATTCGCCAGACGGTCTCGACGTCGGCCGTCGCCATCAGATCAGGGCCGTGCCCTCGCTCCCGACAGACTCCTTGATGGACCCTTCCCTGTCCAGGGGCATCTCGTCGTCCCCGGCCACCCGCCGGACCTCGATCTTGGACCCGGTGACCGCCGGGACCCGCTTGGCCCACTCGACCGCCTCCTGCTTCGAAGCGACGTCGAGCAGGAAGTACCCCCCGAACAGTTCCCTGGTCTCGCCGTATGGCCCGTCGGTGACCACTGGGATCTCGCTGCTGAACTCGACCACGACGCCCTGGGCCGCGTCCTCCAGCCCTTCGGCCGCGATGAGCACGCCGGCCTTGGCCAGGTCCCCGATGAACTCGTGAGTCGACGCAGCCAACTCCTCGAACCCGGCCATCAGAGCCGCGTTCGACTCATCGGTGCCCCGCATGATCAGCATGTACTTCGGCATGGTGTTCTCCTCACCCGACGGGGCCGGCTCTCGGCCCTCGCACCCCAAGGTCGAACGAGCGACTCGCGAATCAACACAGCCCCGGAGATATCTTCGCCGCGACCAATCCCTCCGCCCCCGCGCGCTGCCGTCAGGCCCTGTGCCGATCGCTGGCGCGGGACGCCCTGCTGATCAGAAAGCCTATCGGCGCAGCGTGGCAAGCGTCGCGTTCCGGCCACTCCCGATCGACCAGTCCGATACGCGCTACGAGCACGACCAGGCTCCGCCGCGGGCGCAGCTGACCGCACGGTCGTCTGCATGCCTCGACCACCTCGAGCGCAGGGCTGTGTGCTCCACGACCTGCATGGCCGGGTGCAGCGCGGGCACCGCAACCGATCCTTGCCGAGCATGCCGGCCGTCCAGGTCGCCGCTCGACTCAGCGGCCACGCCCGATCAGGCGCTGCCGAGTCCCTCACCGATCACGAATCCCACGATGAAGGGCGCGGCGGCCACGGTGATGACGGTGGCGACGACGTTCATGGTGGATTGTCGCCTTCCGAGCCAGAGGGTCATCACGTTGACGATCGCCGCCACCGTGCCCAGGGCCAGTCCAGCAATCGGCCCGGGATATGGATGCGTGACTCATGGTCGACCACCTCCGGACAAGCGAACCGGTGCCCCGTGGGATGCTCGAGGCGACGCAATGGGCTCGTTCACAGTCTTGACCTTCGGCGCCTTCGCCGCAGCGACTTCAGGGTTCTCGTCGAGCGCGAGCGCAACCTCACCAGCGCCAACGACGCTCCGGACGGAGCACCGCACGGGGCCCGCAAAGCGCATGCTGCCGATGCCGCATGTCCCGAGGTGTTTCGGTCATGTTGACTGGGCACGAGTTTGCGCGGCGAGCCCGCGGGTGCGCGCCTCCTGGTACGGACATCCCAGTCCAGCGAACGTGGCCGCCAGCTCCTCGACGGCGCTGCGGTCGCCGGTCGCGATCGCGACTGCACGACTGATGATCGCCGAGGCGATGGGGTTGTCGCGTGCCGCACGCCGGGCCGGATCGACTCGGGTGAGGGCGTCGGTGGAATCGGCGAGCACGGCGGCTTCCACCCAGGCTGCCGCATACCAAGGGCGCCAGTCGATGGCCGGACACCTCCACAGCTCCGAGTCATCGAGGCCGGCGCTGAGCCGACCGAGGGCGCGGACGGGAGCGCCTCGGTGGAGGTCGAGCAGGGCATCGAACGTGGGCGCCCATCCGGTCTCCGGGCCTTCGAGGAGCTCAGGCGCGACGCCGAGGTCGCGCGTGACCTGCTGCCATCGGGTGCGCTGCTCGTCGTCACCGAGCATGCCGTGGACCATCGCTGCCGCATAGGCGCCTTTGGCCAGACCGGCCGCGGCGTTCCTCCCACCACGCTCCCAGCCGACGCGGAACCGCTCCGCGTGTCGGACGGTGTCGTCGAACCGGCCCGCCAGGGCGTCCACGAGGATCCGCCGGACGATACCGAGGTGCTCGTCGCGGAAGAAGGGGAGGTCGGCGAGCCGGTCGGCGTAACCCCCTGCAGCAGCGAGCTCGCCGAGGGTGATGCTGATGTCGCAGGCCATCTGCAGGGTGTCGACGAGCTCGAAACCGGTTCCGGCCCCGATGGGCAGGTTTCGGATCAGCTGCAGCCGACGTTCGATGGCGGCTCCGGCCGCGCGCGGCTGGTCCAGGTCCTGGTGGATCGTGCACTCGTAGTCGAGTGCAGCGCACTCCAGCTGACCGTCGCCGGCTTCACTCGCCAGCTGGATCGCCCTCTGTGACAGGCGGAGAGCATCGGGGCTCCGGTAGTCGGCGGCCCACGCTCGGGCTGTGGCGATCGCCGCCGCTGCCCGCACGGAGTCGTCGCAGACGGCCTCGGCCTCGGTCCGCAGCGCCGCGGCCTCTCCGGGACGCGCGTGGGCCATGATCCCGGGCTGCCGGTCCACGTAGATCGACATCCAGGCCAGGTCGACGGCAGCGCCGGCACGGTCTCCGGTCTCGAGTGCGGTGTCCGCAGCGGCCCGGAGCAGCCGGAGCGTGTCGTCACCGGCATAGCGACTTGCCGCCGCGCCGGCCGCGAGGCGCAGGAAACGGATCCGGTCATCCGAATGGGGCGCGAGGGCGGCAGCCTGCTCGTAGCGGTGCTGGGCCTCCGTCGGGCGGCCACGGAGGAACAGCACGTCAGCGAACTCCCCGGCGAAGGCAGCCGCCCGCGCCTGGCGCCGGTCGTCGGCCGCCGACCAGTGCAAGGCGGCGCGCACGTCATCGACAACCCGGTCGAAACGCACTGACCACGCGTCCTCGGCGTCGACGGTGCGGAGCGCCGCCGTCTCCGCCCGGCTCCACTGCTCGTGGCGGGCCCGGAGCGCCTCGTGCTCGCCGGCAGCCCGCGCCTGCTCCTCGGCGAACTGCCGGATCGTCTCCAGCAGGCGATAGCTCGTCGGCTCGCCGCGGTCCACGAGGAGCAGGCTGTGGTCGGCCAGGCGAGACAGCCCGTCGGCGACCGCGGCGTGGTCCCAGCCCGGGACGGCGACCACCCGGGCGGCGTCGACGTCGAACCGGGCCGCGAAGACTGCGACGCCGCGCAGGAGGGCCCGGTCAGTCGGCGTGAGCAGGTCGTAGCTCCAGCCGATGGTGTCGCGCAGCGAGCTGTGCCGGTCTGCTGAATGGCCGCCGGCGGTGAGGAACCGCAACCGCTCGTGCAGGCCGGCCTCGAGTCCATCCAGCCCAAGGGTCGCATAGCGGGATGCAGCCAGCTCGATTGCCAGCGCCAGCCCCTCCAGCTCGAGGCAGAGTGCGGCCACGCGGGCTCGGTCGGGCGGGCTCGCCTCGCCGGTCGCCTGTACCGCGCGAGCTTCGAACAGCGAGACGGCGTCGCCTCCGTCTGCGGTGACGGACAGCCCGGGTACGGAATACACCCACTCCTGAGGAAGCATCAGGCGGGTCCGGCTGGTGGCCAGAATAGTGACTCCAGGGCAGGCACGGGCCACCAGGTCGATGCACCCGCGGACCGGGTCGATGAGATGCTCGCAGTTGTCCAGGACGAGCAGCCCGTCGCCGCCTGCCAGCGACGCGACGAGCGCCGCTTCCGGCGAGGTCACTCGTCGCTCGGGCACTCCCACCGCCTCCGCCACGGTCGCGAGGACCGCGCTGGGATCCGTCACCCGGACCAGGTCGACGAACCACGACCCGTCCCGACGCGTCTCGGCCAGATCGGCAGCCACCTCGATCGCGAGGCGAGTCTTGCCCACCCCGCCCGGCCCGACCACGGTGACGAGCTGATGGCCGGCCAGGGCTGCTGTGAGCTCTGCGCGCTCGATGTCCCGCCCGAGGAACCGTGTCACCGGCACCGGCAGCTCACCGCGGACCGGCGCAGCACTCGGCGCAGCCAGCCGGGCGAGACTGCGCCGGTCCGGCACCTCGTACTTGCGCAGCAGCGCGGACACGTGGCTCTCCACCGTGCGCACCGAGATGAAGAGGGCCCGCGCGATCTGCGCGTTCGTCAGGTGCTGGCCGAGGAGGGCCAGGACCTCCGACTCGCGCGCCGTCACCGCGGTGTCGAGCGTCGCCACGTGACCAGTGTGCCCCCGAGCTGCGTCTCGCAGCCCGGGTTCACGATCGGCGGGCGAGCTCCGCGCCGAGCTCCGTGCTCGGGGGTCCGTGCTCGAGATCCGTGGTGACCACGGATGTGCCACCACCCCACCGCAGGGGACCGTCGTCGGGTCAACCGGCATCATCCGACCACGTCAAGGAGCGACCCATGACCACCACGATCAACCACCCGAGCCGGAACGGCGTCGACACGGCGGCACTGTTCGCCACCCTCGATGCGGTGAAGGCTGACCCCGAGCTGGCCAAGTTCACCTTCCACGCCACCAATCGCTGGGTGAGCGGAACCCACAACCAGTCGACGATTCATGGCTTCTTCGGTGCCAAGCAGGACATGGCGCACCAGTCCGCCTGGACCTTCAGCGCCGACCACCCCGCGGTGTTGGTCGGCAAGGACAACGGGCCGACCCCCGCGGAGTTCCTGCTCCACGCTCTCGCAGCGTGCCTGGCGTCGGGTATGGCGAACATCGCCGCGGCCAGGGGCGTCGAGCTCACCGACGTCACCACCGAGGTCGAAGGCGACATCGACCTGCTCGGGATCCTCGGCCTCTCCGACGAGGTCCGCAACGGCTTCCAGCAGATCCGGGTCCGCTTCACGATGCACGGCGACGACCCGGACCGGCTCCGGGCTGTCGTCGAGCAGTCGCGGCGCCGCTCCGCTGTCTACGACATGCTGACGAACGGGGTCCCGGTCTCGATCGAGGTCGACGCGGAATGAGGTACGACGTCGTGGTGGTGGGCGCCCGCGTGGCGGGTGCCGCCACCGCACTCCTCCTGGCCCGGTCCGGACTGCGGGTGCTCGTCCTCGACCGGGCGAAGAGCGGCACCGACACCCTGTCGACGCATGCCCTGATGCGCGGCGCCGTGCTGCAGCTGACCCGTTGGGGACTGCTGGACCGCGTGATCGCTGCTGGGACACCGCCGGTGCAGCGGGTCACGTTCCGCTATGCGGGGGAGGTCGTGCCAGTGGAGATCAAACCGTCCTTCGGCGTGGACGCGCTCTACGCACCGCGCCGTACGGTCCTCGACCCGATCCTGGTCAACGCCGCAGCGGAGAGCGGGGCCGACCTCTGCTTCGGCGTCGCCGTCAGCGACGTCGAGCGAGAAGCGTCGGGCAGGGTGACCGGCGTCCTCGGCCGGAGGCGGGATGGCCGCGGGTTCCGCGCTCGGGCGCGCCTCGTCGTCGGCGCGGACGGTATCCGCTCCACCATCGCCGAGCGCGTCCTCGCTCCCGTCGAGCGCATCGGCACCGGCGGCGGCGCCACAACGTACGGGTACTGGCCCGGGCTCGGCACCGAGGGCTATGAGTGGAACTTCCGCCCCGACGCAGCGTCCGGGATCATCCCCACCAACGACGATCTGTCCTGCGTGTTCGCCAGTGCGACCCCGGGGCGAATCGGTCGCGGCGGGCCGGCCCCCTTGCTCGAGATCCTCGCCGAGACCGACCCCGAGATGGCGAGTCGCCTCGCGACCACCAGCCCGCCGCCGATGCGCACCTTCACCGGGTGCCGCGGGTATGTCCGCCGCCCGTGGGGTCCGGGCTGGGCGCTGGTCGGCGACGCCGGCTACTTCAAGGACCCGCTCAGCGCCCATGGCATCACCGACGCGCTCCGCGATGCAGAGCTGCTCACCCGTGCCGTGGTCTCCATGCTCGTGGATGGGGCCGACGAACGCGACGCCCTGGGAAGCTACCAAGCAACTCGTGACGCCTTGTCCTCGTCGCTGTTCCAGGTCACCGACATCATCGCCGGTCACCGCTGGACGGACCGTCAGATCGGTGACCTGCTGCTTCGGCTCAACGCCGCCATGGCAGACGAGCTCGACCTGCTCGCCGAGCTGCCGGCCCTCTCTGCGGCCGGTCGGAGGCTCGATGCATCGATCGGCTGACGCCGTGGGAACCTCCGCGCCGGCGGCGAGAGCGGGGTGGATGAGGAGGCTGACCTCGTCAACGAGGCCGGCGCTGAGCAGCGCGCCATTGAGCGCGCCGCCGCTGTCCACGCGGACGACGCGAGCGCCGTACCGCTCCTGCAGAGCGAGGAGCATCGCCGCAAGGTCGACTCGGTCGGTGCCGGCGCTGATCTCGGGGAGACCAGGTCTCCGTGGCGGCGTGGCCTCGGTATGGACCGCGACCACGTGTGACCAGTAACCCGCGTCGCGCAAGGCTTGCCAGGCACTGACGCGGCCGCGGCTGTCGATGACGGCCAAGGTCGGTCCGTCGGGTGCAGGCCCGGGCTGCTCGGTCTCGGCGAGCGCCGACTCCTGGGCCAGGATCGTGTCCGCCCCGGCCAACGTGACGTCCTCGTGCCACGTCGCCCCCAGCTCGTAGAACCGGGCCACGTCGGCCTCGAAGCCTCCGGTGGACCCGTCCAGCGAGACGGCCACGTGCAGCACGACGTAGGGCCTGTTGTGAGCGGTGCCATCGGCAGGGTCGTCCACCCCCGAACCCTACGCCGTGCGTGCCCGGTGCAGCCGGATCGCCCGGACCGTGAACGTGAGCGCCAACAGGCCGGCACCGCAGAGCACCGCCAGCTGCGCCCAAGGCATGATCTGTGCGTTGCCGCTCGGCCGCGTGAGGCCGAAGTAGACCATGAGGGCCGGCGCGGCGAGTGCCGGCAGCAGGGCCCACAGCCGGGGACGTCTGGCGAGAGCACCGAGCACGGCCATGGTCGGCCCGATGATGACCGAGATCGCGGACCACAGCTGGATCTCCGGGATGCTCAGAGCCTCGTTGAGCCCGAGGGCGGCGTCAGTGACGTAGTAGGCGAGCACCGCAAGCACCAGGCCACCCGTGGCCAGCAGCGCCGACGCACCGAGGTGCCGGATGAACCAGCCCACGCCGAAGGCGAACAGGGCCCACGCCCACGGCGTGCCGAGCCAGGAGCTGACGTACTCCAACCAGCGCACCCCCTGTCCCGGCGTCGCCGTGAAGGGACCGTAGGCGGAGCCGAGGGCATTGGTCGCCGAGTTCGCCACGCCCAGAGCGGCCCCCGCGGCAAGCGGGGTCAGTCGACGCAGATTCGTCGCGCGCGCTACATCGCGGAGCGCTGTCTGACCGGCGGGTGTGGACGCAGTCGCACGGGGCTCCATGAAGAGGGATCCTGCCACGGCGGCGCACCCGCCTCGCCGGCCGTCACTCGTTGTCGGCACCGGTGTCGGAGCTGAAGGCGCCCTGCACTCCCTCCGCGTCGGCGCCGGGCCACACCCACTCCTTGACCTCGGGGAGGTCGTCGCCGTGCTCGCGGGTGTACTGGCGGGCGCGCAGCCGGGCATCGAGCATCCGTTGACGCAGGCCTGCTGCCGTGCCGGACAAGCCGGGTACCCGGTCGATGACGTCGATGACGAGGTGATACCGGTCGAGGTCGTTGAGCATCACCATGTCGAAGGGCGTCGTGGTGGTGCCCTGCTCCTTGTAGCCGCGCACGTGGATGTTGTCGTGGTTCGTGCGTCGATAGGTCAGCCGGTGGATGAGCGTCGGATACCCGTGGTACGCGAACACGACCGGCTTGTCCACGGTGAACAGGGCGTCGAACTCCCGGTGGGACAGCCCGTGCGGGTGCTCCTTCTCGTCCTGCAGCCGCATGAGGTCGACCACGTTGACGACCCGGACCCGCAGGTCGGGAAGGTTCCGGCGAAGGAGGTCGACGGCGGCGAGAGTCTCGAGGGTGGGGACGTCGCCGGCACAGGCCATGACCACGTCGGGCTCGCCGTCACCGCTGTCGGCGCTGGCCCACTCCCAGATACCGATACCGCGCGTGCAGTGGGTGATCGCCTCATCCATGGCGAGCCATTGCGCCTGCGGCTGCTTTCCGGCGACCACGACGTTGATGTAGTCCTTCGTCCGAAGGCAGTGGTCGAACGTCGACAGCAGCGTGTTGGCGTCCGGCGGCAGGTAGATGCGGATGACGTCAGGGCTCTTGTTGGCGACATGGTCGATGAAGCCCGGGTCCTGGTGCGAGAACCCGTTGTGGTCCTGGCGCCACACGTGCGACGACAGCAGGTAGTTCAGCGAGGGGATCGGCACCCGCCACGGGATGTCGCGGGTGACCTTCAGCCACTTCGCATGCTGGTTGACCATCGAGTCGACGATGTGGATGAACGCCTCGTACGAGTTGAAGACGCCGTGCCGTCCGGTGAGGAGGTAACCCTCCAGATAGCCCTCGCACAGGTGCTCCGACAGGACCTCGACGACCCGGCCGGATCGGGCCAGGTGCTCGTCGGTCGGCAGGATGTCCGCCGACCACACCTTGTCGCCCGCCTCGACCGTGGCGCCGAGCCGGTTCGACGCGGTCTCGTCGGGGCCGAACACCCGGAAGTTCTCCCGGTTCCGGTCGACGACGTGGCCAAGCCACCCACCCAGGACCTTCGTGGCCTGCTCGACAGCGCCGCCCGGGGTCGGGACGTCGACGGCATGCTCCCGGAAGTCGGGCAGCGTGAGGTCGCGGGTCAGCGTTCCGCCGTTCGCGTGCGGGTTCGCACTCATCCGACGGGCACCGGCCGGGTTGTTGGCGGCGACGGCCGCGACGATGCGACCGTCCTCCCCGAAGAGCTCGTCGGGCCCGTAGGAGCGCATCCAGTCCTCGAGGACTCGCGTGTAGGCCTCGTCGCCGCGAACGTGGTTCATCGGCACCTGGTGGGAACGCCAGGTGTTCTCGACCGGCTTGCCGTCGATCTCCTTCGGGCCCGTCCAGCCCTTGGGGGTGCGGAAGATGATCATCGGCCAACGAGGCCGTCCCTCGAGGGTGCCGTCGGCGGCTCGCTGCTTGATCGAGGCGATCTCGTCGAGGACCTCGTCGAGCATCGCCGCGAACCGCTGATGGACGACGAGGTGGTCCTCGTCGTCGAACCCGCCTTCGAACAGGTATGGCTGGTAGCCGTACCCGGTGAACAGCGCCCTGAGGTCGTCGTCAGGGATGCGCGCCAGGATCGTCGGGTTGGCGATCTTGTAGCCGTTGAGATGCAGGATCGGCAGGACGACACCGTCGTTGACGGGGTCGACGAACGTGGTCGAGTGCCACGCCGCTGCGAGCGGTCCGGTCTCGGCCTCGCCGTCGCCGATCACCGCCGCCACGACCAGGTCGGGGTTGTCGAACGCAGCGCCGTAGGCGTGGGCGAGGGAGTAGCCGAGCTCGCCGCCCTCATGGATCGAGCCGGGCGTCTCAGGGGCGACGTGGCTCGGCACGCCGCCGGGGAACGAGAACTGCCGGAACAAGGTGCGCAGGCCGTCCGAGCCCTGGCCGACATGGGAGTAGAGCTCGCCGTAGGTGCCCTCGAGCCAGGCCGCTGCGACCAGCGAAGGGCCGCCGTGGCCGGGTCCGCTGATGTAGATCATGTCGAGGTCGCGCTCGATGATCTCGCGGTTCAGGTGGGCGTACAGGAAGTTCTGACCGGGCGAGGTGCCCCAGTGACCGAGGAGCCGAGGCTTGACGTGCTCTGCCGTGAGAGGTTCGCGCAGGAGGGGGTTGTCCATGAGGTAGATCTGGCCGACGGCCAGGTAGTTCGCCGCGCGGAACCAGGCGTCGACACTGGCCAGTCGCTCCGCGTCGAGCGGCCCCTCGGGTATCGAGGTCGTGCGTTTCGTCGTCCGCTTCCGGGCCATGTGCTGGCTCCCTCCGGCATCAACCGTCGCATGCGTCCACAGCTCGCTCGATCGGCGTCACCAACCTACCCGGTCACCATCGTGCGGCGGGCTGGGGCGTGCGCAGCGGCATACGGAAGCGGCCGCGGGCCCATGAGGCCCCGACGGTCACGTGAGGCAGAGACAGAAGGGGTGGCCGGCTGGGTCGAGGAGCACCCGGAAGGCATCGCTCGGCTGGTGCTCGTGCCGGGTCGCACCGAGGGCAACGAGCGCCGCTTCCGCCTCGTCGAGGTCATCGACGAGCACGTCCAGGTGCATCTGCTGCGGAATCGTCTGGGCCGGCCACGCGGGTGGCGTGTATGCCGCGACCTCCTGGAAGGAGATGCACTGCCCGTAGTCCGCCCGGATGTTCGCCCAGCCGGGGGACTCGTCCACCTTCCAGTCGAGCATCGCTGCGTAGAACCGGGCCAGGGCGCCGGGGTCGGGGCAGTCGATCACGATGCCGGGATAGCGTCCAATGGCCATGTGCGTGAGTGTAGGACGGGAACCGGACAGTTTCCGTCCGGGTCCGCACACCCTTGATGCGTTTCCGCCCAGCGGAGAGACTGAGGCGTGACGACGAGGCCGGCCGGTCCCCGGGACCGGGGGCCGAGGACCTGAGGAGGATCGACGTGTCAGAGCACGGCAGCGAGAGCGAGAACCCCGTCATCGAGGCGCCGACCCCGGCGCCCAACCGCCCCCGCACGAACCAGGACTGGTGGCCGAACCAGCTCAACCTGCAGGTCCTGCACCAGCACAACCCGCTGGGCGACCCGCTGGGTGCGGACTTCTCCTACGCGGAGGCCTTCTCGAGCCTCGACGTCGAGGCCCTGAAGCGCGACGTCGTCGAGGTCATGACGACCTCGCAGGACTGGTGGCCGGCTGACTACGGGCACTACGGGCCGCTCTTCATCAGGATGAGCTGGCACTCCGCGGGCACGTACCGCATCGAGGACGGCCGGGGCGGCGCGGGCGACGGTGCCCAGCGCTTCGCCCCGCTCAACAGCTGGCCCGACAACGTGAGCCTCGACAAGGCCCGGCGGCTGCTCTGGCCGGTGAAGAAGAAGTACGGAAGTGCCATCTCCTGGGCCGACCTGATCGTCTTCGCCGGGAACTGCGCCCTCGAGTCGATGGGTTTCGAGACGTTCGGATTCGGCTTCGGCCGGGAGGACATCCCGGAGCCGGAGGAGATCTTCTGGGGCCCCGAGGACGCCTGGCTCGGCGACCAGCGCTACAGCGGGGAGCGCGAGCTGGCCGCCCCCTTCGGCGCCGTGCAGATGGGCCTGATCTACGTCAACCCCGAGGGACCGAACGGCAACCCGGACCCCTTGGCCTCCGCCCGTGACATCCGGGAGACGTTCCGGCGGATGGCGATGAACGACGAGGAGACGGTCGCGCTCATTGCCGGCGGCCACACCTTCGGCAAGACCCACGGGGCCGGGCCGGCCGACCACGTCGGCCCCGAGCCCGAGGCTGCGCCGATCGAGGACATGGGTCTCGGTTGGAAGTCCACCTACGGGACGGGGAAGGGCCCGGACACCATCACCTCCGGGCTCGAGGTGACATGGACCTACCACCCCACGAGGTGGGACAACGAGTTCTTCCACATCCTCTTCGCCTACGACTGGGAGCTCACCCAGTCACCGGCAGGCGCCAGCCAGTGGCGCCCGAAGCACGGCGCCGGCTCGGACATGGTGCCCGGCGCGTTCGAGGGTGCGCCCCGCCGTGAGCCCCGGATGCTCACCTCCGACCTCGCGTTGCGTTTCGACCCGGCCTACGAGAAGATCTCGCGCCGGTTCCTGGAGAACCCTGAGGAGTTCCGGCTCGCCTTCGCCAAGGCCTGGTACAAGCTGCTCCACCGCGACATGGGCCCGGTCACGCGCTACCTCGGGCCGTGGGTCCCCGAGCCCCAGCTCTGGCAGGACCCCGTGCCACCGGTGGACCACGAGCTGGTCTCGGACGAGGACGTGGCCGCTCTCAAGGCCAGGCTCCTCGACTGCGGGCTGTCCATCCCGCAGCTGGTGCTGACGGCCTGGGCCTCGGCCGCGACCTTCCGCGACACCGACAAGCGCGGAGGCGCGAACGGCGCCCGGATCCGTCTCGAGCCCCAGCGCAGCTGGGAGGTCAACCAGCCGGCCGAGCTCGCGACGGTGCTCGAGACCCTGGAGCGGGTCCAGCGCGAGTTCAACGACGCCCAGACCGACGGCACGAAGGTCTCCCTCGCCGACCTCATCGTCCTCGGCGGCTGCGCGGCCATCGAGCAGGCCGCGCGGAACGCCGGGCATGGGATCACCGTGCCGTTCACGCCCGGACGCACCGACGCGACGCAGGAGCAGACGGACGTCGAGTCCTTCGAGGTGCTCGAGCCGAAGGCCGACGGGTTCCGCAGCTACCTCCGGTCTGGCGAGAAGCTGCCCCCCGAGACCCTGCTGCTCGACCGCGCCAACCTGCTGCGCCTCACGGCTCCCGAGATGACGGTGCTCGTCGGCGGGATGCGTGCGCTCGGGGCCAATGTCGGCGGGACGCCCTACGGCGTCCTCACCGACCGCCCGGGGACGCTCACCAACGACTTCTTCGTCAACCTGCTCGACATGAGCACGGAGTGGCGCACCTCGGAGACGACCGAGCACGTCTACGACGGCCGCGACCGCGCGACGGGCGAGGTGAGGTGGACGGCCACAGCGGTCGACCTCGTCTTCGGGTCCCACTCCCAGCTGCGGGGGATGGCCGAGGTCTACGGCGCCGACGACGCGCAGGAGAAGTTCGTCAGGGACTTCGTCGCGGCCTGGGACAAGGTGATGAACCTCGACCGCTTCGACGCCCGCTGAATCTCGTTGGCGGGTCGGCCGCGGTGGCGGCAGCATGACGGGCCATGAGCGACCCGGTCATTCGCCGCGCCACCGCGGCCGATGCGCACGCCATCGTCGACCTGCGTGCCCTGATGTTCTCCTCGATGGGTGTCCCGGGGGTCGATGACGACGGGTGGCGGCAGGGCGCGGTCCGCTGGTTCCAGGCGGAGCCGGCCCAGCGGCATACGTGTGCCGTCGTCGCGGAGCGCGACGGTCGGGTGGTCGCGGGGGCGATGGGCTCGCTCCGCTTCGAGATGCCCTCCCCGGTCAACCCCAACGGCGTGTGGGGGCTGCTCAACAACGTCGCGACGTTCCCCGACGCGCGGCGACAGGGCCTGGCCCGTGCGTGCGTCGTCGGCGTGCTCGACTGGTTCCAGCACGAGACGGAGGCCTCGGTGCTCGAGCTGTTCGCCACGGGGGAGGGCTCCGGCCTCTACGAGGAGCTCGGGTTCTCGGTGACGGCCTGGCCGGCCATGCGGATGCGCCTTCCCCGGTGACGCGCGCACGTCCACGGGTCGGACCCGGCGTGTCCGCCGATTGCGTGGACGTCCTACGATCAGCCGCAGCGGCGTCGCCGACGACGCGCGGAAGGGGCGGACGATGACGGATCCGGTCACGAGCGAGGTCGAGCCGCGCGGCGTGCGCTACGAGCGCGCGGGGCAGGATGGTCGGGTCGGACGGATCGTCCTCGCGCGGCCGGAGGCGTCGAACGCCTTCGACCTGCCGGCGGCGCGGTCCCTGGGATTCGCCCTCGACCGCGCCGAGGCCGATATCGATCGGTCCGACATCGGCGCCGTACTCGTGACGGCCGAGGGTCCGCGCTTCTGCGGCGGCGGCGACGTCAGGTCCTTCGCAGCCGCACACGACCAGCCTGCCTACCTGCGTGAGCTCGCCGCCACCCTCGAGGCCGAGCTGCGTCGCCTCTCCGACCTGCCGGTGCCGGTGATCGCAGCTGTCCAGGGGAGCGTTGCCGGGGCGGGTCTCGCCGTCCTGCTCAACTCCGACGTCGTGCTCTCCGGCCGCTCCACCCGCTTCACCATGGCCTACGCAGGCATCGGTCTCACGCCGGACTGCGGCGTCTCCTACCTCCTGCCGCGGGCCGTCGGCCAGCAGCGGGCCCTCGCGCTCGCCGTCACCGGCCGCGTCCTCGGCGCGGACGAGGCCGCCACCTGGGGGCTCGTCACCGACGTCGTCGACGACGCTGTCCTGCCCGAGCGGGCGCTCGAGCTGGCCGAGTCGATCGCCGCCGGGGCGGCCGGGGACACGGCCGCGCTCGGCCAGGCCAAGCGGCTGATCCGCTCGTCCTGGGACGTCACCCGGGCAGGGAGTGCGGCCGACGAGGTCGACACCATCGCCACTGCGGTGACCTCGGCCGAGGCCCGACGCCGCATCGAGCGCTTCGTGAGCCGCTGAGCCGCGCACCACCGAAGACCCCAACCGACGAACACCCCGACGAACACCCCCGACGACCTCTCGACGACCAAGGAGCCCCATGTCGGTCATCACCCGCAGCAGCACCGTCGACGGCATCATCCGCCGCAGCGCCCGGACCTTCCGCGACCGGCCGGCGACGATCTTCGGGGGGCGGACGCTGACGTATGCCGCCCTCGACGAGGCCGTCACCCGCGCGGCGGCGCACCTGCTCGGCCTCGGCCTGGCCAAGGGCGACCGAGTCGCTGCCTACGGCAAGAACTCCGACGCCTACCTCATCGGCTTCCTCGCGTGCGCCAGGGCGGGCCTGGTCCACGTCCCGCTCAACTACAACCTCACCGGCCCGGAGCTGAGCTACCTCGTCACCCAGTCGGGCAGTCGCGCGATCCTGCACGACCCGGCGCTCGCCGGCCATCTCGACCTGCTCGACCCGGAGGCGTTGGAGCTGCTCGAGCGGCGCATCCCGCTGCGCGACGCGGACGGTTCGCTCGTCGACGTGGCGCTGTCCGGCGAGGTGCCCGAGGTGGAGGTCGAGGTGGCCGACACGGACACGGCGCAGTTCCTCTACACGTCGGGCACGACGTCGCGGCCGAAGGCGGCGATCATGAGCCACCGGGCCCTCGTCCACGAGTACCTCTCGTGCATCGTCGCGCTCGACCTCGCGGCGGACGACAACCCGCTGCACGTCATGCCGCTCTACCACTCGGCGCAGATGCACGTCTTCCTCGTGCCGTGGCTCGCGGTCGGTGCGACGAACACCATCCTCGAGGTCCCCGACGCGGCCGAGATCCTGCGGCGGATCGAGGAGGACGGGCACCGCTCCTTCTTCGCCGCGCCGACGCTGTGGGTCGCGATGGCCAACCACGCCGACTTCGAGGACCGCGACCTCGACGGACTGCGCAAGGCGTACTACGGAGCCTCGATCATGCCCGTCCCGGTTCTCCAGCGGATCCAGGCCAAGGCGCCGTCCCTGGGGTTCTACAACTGCTTCGGCCAGTCCGAGATCGCGCCGCTCGCGACCGTCCTGCGGCCGGAGGAGCACGCCGACCGCCCGGACTCCGCGGGTCGTCCGGTCCTCTTCGTCGAGGCGCGCGTCGTCGACGCCGAGGGCAACGACGTCGCGGCGGGGGAGACGGGCGAGATCGTCTACCGCTCGCCGCAGCTCTGTGACGGCTACTGGGACGACCCCGGGGCGACCGCCGAGGCCTTCTCGGGCGGCTGGTTCCACTCCGGCGACCTCGTCCGCATCGACGAGGAGGGCTACGTCTTCGTCGTCGACCGGATCAAGGACGTCATCAACACGGGCGGTGTGCTCGTGGCGTCCCGTGAGGTCGAGGACGCCCTCTACACGCACCCCGCGGTCGCCGAGGTCGCCGTCGTCGGGGAGCCCGACGAGAAGTGGGTCGAGGCCGTGACCGCCTTCGTCGTCCCCAAGTCGGAGGTCACCGAGGCCGACCTCATCGCCCACGTCCGGGACCGGCTCGCCTCCTTCAAGCTCCCCAAGCGGGTCACCTTCGTCGAGTCCCTCCCGCGCAACGCGTCGGGCAAGATCCTCAAGCGTGAGCTGCGCCGGGACGCCGAGGCGTCCTGACGTCAGAGGGCCGTATGCCGCTGGGCCGGCTCCCAGCGGTCGCTGCCGTGCCCGGCGCGGCCGACTCGCAACGCCGAGCCGCCGACCCAGGAGACTGCCACGGCGACCAGACCGGCCACGACGGTGACGGCGAACGCCGGCGTGTGACCGCCCCAGTCGGCGAGGCGTCCGGACAACGCCGCCCCGACGGCGTAGCCGAGGCCGGTCGCTGCGGCGAGCAGCGTCATGGCCGCGCCGGTGCGCGACGGGGGAGTGATCCGCTCACCGAGCGTGAAGGTCGTGATCATGTAGGGCGCGACGCTGACACCGAGGACGAGCAGGGTCGGGACGAGTGTCGGGAGCGAGTCGACGAGGAGGAGCGGCAGGGAGAGGACGAGCAGGAGCACGGCGAACCACCGGAGACGGTGGGGCAGGGGCCACCTCGGGGGGAGGGCGGCCATGCCGAGACCCGCGGCCACGCTGCCGACGCCGAGCAGGGCGTGGAGGTAGCCGGTCAGCCCCGGCTGGCCGGCGTCGGTCGCGAGGACGGACGTGCCGGTCTGGACGGACCCGAAGACGGTCCCGATGACGAACTGGCTGATGCAGAGCAGGACGAGTCCGACGGTGAGGAGCCGTCCGCGTGGGGCCGTCCCGCTCCTCGCGACGCTGTGGGTGAGGATCGCGGTGTCGTGCAGGGCGAACCAGGTCCCGAAGGCGGCGAGGACGACGGCCGCGGCAGCGAGTGCGGCGGTCGGGCTGGCCAGGGAGACCCCGAGCCCGACGAGGGCGGGCCCGAGGACGAACGACGCCTCGTCAGCGGCCCCCTCGTAGGAGAAGGCAGCCTCGACGAGGTGCGGCTCGTTGCGTCCGGACCGCGACGTGATGGGGCGCCAGCGGACCCGTGCCATCGGCCCGACCTGTGGGAGGAAGAGGCCGGTGACCGCTCCCGCGACAGCCGACCAGACCCATGGCAGTGAGGAGTTCGCGACGACGAGGAGCGCGCCGAGGCTGGCGGCACCGGCGAGGGACTGCACGGCGACGATGCGACGCTGGCCCAGCCGGTCGGCCCGCGCGCCCCAGAAGGGCGCGCCGACGGCATTGGCGATGGCCAGGGCGCCCGCAGCGGCACCCCCCGCGCCGTAGCTCCCGGTGGTCCCGGCGACGAGGAGCAGGGTGCCCAGCTGGCTCATGGCCAGCGGCAGCCGGGCGACGAAGGCGACGAGGACGTAGGCGGGACCGGTCAGGCCGAAGAGCCTCCGGTAGGAATCGAGGGGCGACACGAGCGGCTCCAAGGTGCACGGAATGCGCACCTTCCCGCCCAACAGGTGCGCCCGATGCCCTTTGCCGTCGCCATTCTACGACTTTGCCCGGGGCACCGCCCAGCGGTGCAGGGCCTCGATGGCCACGGCGCCGACCAGCCCGATGCCGAGGGACGGCCAGACGAGCGCCCAGGGCGCGTCGAAGGCGAAGAACTCGTGGCCGACCGGCAGGACGAAGGCGAGCAGGGCGAGCAGCGCCATGGCCCCGATGAGCCCTGCCTTCCACCAGCGGAACGGGCGCGCGAGCACGACGAGGATCGAGAAGAAGACGACGAGCAGGGTGATCGTCGCGCCGGTGCTCGGCTGGATACAGGCGAGGTCGATCCCGACGTCCCCCGGCTGTGCGATCTCGCACCGGGCGGCGAACTCCTCCGGCGGGACCCCGTAGCGACGGCCGCTGAGGACGTAGGAGGCGATGACGGCGAGGCCGGCGATCGCCCCGGCGGGGACGGCGAAGCGGAGGATCCGGCCGAGGAAGCCCGGCAGGTAGCGCCGCTTGTTCGGGCCGAGGGCGAGGAAGAAGGCGGGGATGCCGATGGTGAGTGTCGACACGAGGGTGAGGTGGCGCGGCAGGAAGGGGAAGGGCAGCGCGGCGAGGGCGGCGGCGATGATGGCGAGCAGGCTCATCGCGTTCTTCGCGACGAAGAGGTTCGCGACCCGTTCGACGTTGCCGATGACCCGTCTCCCCTCGGCGATGACCTTCGGCAGGTGCGCGAAGCGGCCGTCGAGCAGGACGAGCTCGGCGACGGCCTTGGTGGCCTGCGCGCCGTTGCCCATGGCGACGCCGATGTCGGCGTCCTTGAGGGCGAGGGCGTCGTTGACCCCGTCGCCCGTCATCGCGACGACGTGCCCGTCGGCCTGGAGGGCGTGGACGAAGGACCGCTTCTGCTCCGGCGAGACCCGGCCGAAGACGGTCGAGCGGGCCAGGACCTCGCGCAGGACCTCCGGGTCGTCGGGGAGCGTCCGCGCGTCGACAGGGTCCTTGGGGTCGAGCCCCACCTCCCGCGCCACTGCGGCCACGGTCTGCGGGTTGTCCCCGGAGATGATCTTGATCTCGACGCCCTGCTCGTCGAAGTAGGCCAGGGTGTCCCGGGCATCGGGGCGGATCTGCTCGGTGAGGGTGACGAGGGCAGCGGGGGTGAGGTCGTCGGGCAGGACCGGCTCGTCGAGAAGCCGCCGGCTCCGCGCGAGCAGGACGATGCGGCGACCCCGGCTGGCCAGCTCAGCCACGTCGTCACGCAGCGGGTCCTCGTCGGCGAGCAGGACCTCGGGCGCGCCGAGGATCCACGTCTCGTGCTCCTCGAAGCAGGCTGCGCTCCACTTGCGCTCGGAGTTGAACGGCACGACCGCCGTGCGGCGCCATCCGGGCGAGGCCAGCGCGGCACCCACGGCGGCGAGGGTGCCGTTGGCGTTCGGGTCGTCGGCGAGCGCACCGAGAGCGCAACGGATCTCGTCCGCGTCTGCATCGCGGACGGGTCGGGCCGCTTCGAAGGCGATCTCGCCGACGGTGAGCGTGCCGGTCTTGTCGAGGCAGACGACATCGACCCGGGCGAGGCCCTCGACGGCGGGCAGCTGCTGGACGAGCACCTGGTCGCGGGTGAGCTGGACCGCAGCGAGGAGGAAGGCGACGGAGGTGAGCAGCACGAGGCCTTCCGGCACGAGTCCGACGACTCCGGCGGCGGAGCGGAGGACGACGGCCTCCCACCCCTGGTCCCCGACGATCCTCCACTGCGACCAGATCTGCAGGGGTAGCGCGATGACGATGACCCAGGTGATGTAGCGGAGCAGCGTGTTGATCGACGCCTGGATCTCCGAGTACGTGCGGGTGAACCTCCTCGCCTCGGCGGCTATCCGGTTGACGTAGGCGTCGGAGCCGATCGCCCGTGCGTGGTACCGGCCGGAGCCGGCCACGACGCTCGTCCCCGAGAGGATCTCGTCGCCGGCCGGGTGGTGGACGGGGTCGGACTCGCCGGTGAGGTTGGCCTCCCCGAGCTCGAGACCCTCGGAGGTGAGCAGGACGCCGTCGGCGGGGACCTCGTCGCCGGCCCGCAGCTCGATGAGGTCGTCGAGGACGACCTCGCTGGTGGGGACGTCCCGGGTCTGTCCGTCGCGCACCACCCGCGTCGTCGGTGCGTGGAGCAGGGCGAGCCGGTCGAGCTTCCGCTTGGCGAGGTACTCCTGGACGATGCCGATGGCCGAGTTGACGACGAGGATGATGCCGAAGAGGCCGTCCGCCCACGACCCGGTCGCGAGGACGAGGACGAAGAGGGCGCCGAGGATCGCGTTGAACCGGGTCAGCACGTTGGCCCGGACGATCTCGCCGACCGAGCGCGACGTCCGCTCCGCGATCTCGTTGACCTCGCCGCGCGCGACGCGCTCGGCCACCTGGGCGCTCGTCAGCCCGGTCACGTGGTCGAGGTGCACTTCCCCGGTGGTCGTCACTGCCTCATTGTCGTATGCCGCTGGGCCGGCTCCCCGGCAAGGCCCCTCCGCGGGCGTGGGACGATGATCCGGTGACCGAGTCGATCCAGCGTGCCCGAGCGACCACCGCCTCCTACTCGATCACGATGCGACTGCACACGGGCACGGATCCGGCCGTCATCGGCGAGCTCGCGACGAAGGTCGCCGAACGGGGTGGCATCACGACCGCCCTCGACGTCGTCGACTCCCACCCCGACTCCCTCGTCATCGACCTCACGGCGTCCGCGTCCGATGGCGACCACGCGAACGAGCTCGTCGAGGCCGTCGAGACCCTCGAGGGCGTCCGCGTCCACAAGGTCTCCGACCGGGTCTTCCTGCTCCACCTCGGCGGCAAGATCAGCGTCGAGCCCAAGGTCAACCTCCGCACTCGCCAGGACCTCGCGATGGCCTACACCCCAGGTGTCGGCCGGGTCAGCATGGCCATCGCCGAGCACCCGGAGGACGCGCGACGGTTGACGATCAAGGGCAACGCCGTCGCCGTCGTCACCGACGGGACGGCGGTGCTCGGGCTCGGCGACATCGGGCCGAAGGCGGCCCTTCCCGTCATGGAGGGCAAGGCGGCGCTCTTCAAGCGCTTCGCCGGAATCGACGCATGGCCGATCTGCCTCGACACGACCGACGTCGACGAGATCGTGCGCACGGTCGAGCTCATCGCGCCGGGCTTCGGTGGCGTCAACCTCGAGGACATCGCTGCTCCCAAGTGCTTCGAGATCGAGGCCAAGCTGCGCGAGCGCCTCGACATCCCCGTCTTCCACGACGACCAGCACGGCACCGCCATCGTCGTGCTCGCGGCCCTCACGAACGCGCTGCGGTGCATCGACATGAAGCTCCCCGACGCCCGCATCCTCGTCTCCGGCGGCGGGGCGGCCGGCTCGGCGATCGTCCAGCTGCTCCTCGCCGCGGGCGCCCGCGACGTCACCGTCTACGACCGGATCGGCCTGCTCCACCGCGACGACGAGCGGCTCACGCCTGCCTGGCGAGCGCTCGCGGAGCAGACGAACCCGCGCGGAGTCGTCGGTGACCTGCGGACCGGACTCCGCGGGGCCGACGTCTTCATCGGCGTCAGCGCGCCGCGCATCCTCGACGCTGCGTGGATCGACGAGATGGCCGAGCAGCGGATCGTCTTCGCGCTCGCGAACCCCGACCCCGAGGTCGACATCCACGAGGCGACCAAGCGCGCCACGGTCGTCGCCTCGGGACGGAGCGACTACCCGAACCAGATCAACAACGTGCTCGCCTTCCCGGGCGTGTTCCGGGGTCTGCTCGACGCCCGGGCGCGCGACGTGACGACCGAGATGCTCATCAAGGCCGCCGAGGCGATCGCCTCGGTCGTCACCGACGAGCAGCTCAACCCGAACTACATCATCCCGAGCGTGTTCCACCCCGACATGAGCAAGACCGTCGCCAGGGCGATCGTCGACTGCGTGCCGAAGGATCCCGACCCCCAGGGGTGAGCGGACGTGACGGCGTGACGGGCGACGGCGCACCCCAGCCACCCGACTCACCGGATGACGACGCAACACGCCCGGCAATCCCCAACCGGCACCGGAAATATCCGGGTGGGTTGCGGGTTGCCGGGCG
This sequence comes from Intrasporangium sp., assembly GCF_032907665.1. Lineage (GTDB taxonomy): Bacteria > Actinomycetota > Actinomycetes > Actinomycetales > Dermatophilaceae > Intrasporangium. The sequence continues at coordinate 45,680 of NZ_JAJJPG010000006.1, read as the reverse complement.
TGTTGCAGGGGGTTGCAGAGCGACGGGGCGCGGGTCAGCGGAGCTGGCGCAGCACCCCGTCCGCGATCTCCTCGAGGTGGTCGAGGTCGGACAGGTCGAGGACCTGGAGGTAGACCCGGCTCGCGCCGACCTCGGCGAAGGTCCCGAGCCTGTCGACGATCTCGTCGGCGGAGCCGGCCAGGCCGTTCCTCCGCAGCTCGTCGACCTCACGCCCGATCGCCTCGGCCCGGCGCCGCAGGGTCGGTTCGTCGTTGCCGAGCGCGACGACCTGGGCGGCCGAGTAGACCAGCTCGTCACCGTCACGTCCGCGCTCGGCGCACGCCGCGCGGACCCGCCTGAAGAGCCCGCCCGAGTCCGAGGCCGACTGGAAGGCGGCGTTGAACTCAGCGGCATACTGCGCGGCAAGGGCGGGCGTGCGTCGCTTCCCCGCCCCGCCGATGATGATGGGCACTCCACCCTGCTGGGCGGGCTTGGTCAGGGCGGGGGAGTCGGCGATCGGGTAGTGGGTCCCCTCGTGGGTGAAGGTCTGGCCCGGGGCCGTCTCCCACAGCCCGGTGATGACGGCCAGCTGCTCCTCGAGCCGGTCGAAGCGCTCGCCCACGGGCGGGAAGGGAATGCCGTATGCCGTGTGCTCGGCTCCGAACCACCCGGCGCCGAGTCCCAGCTCGACCCGGCCACCACTCATCTGGTCGACCCCGGCCACCTGCACGGACAGCGGCCCGGGCAGGCGAAAGGTCGCCGACGTGACGAGGGTGCCGAGCCGGATCGTCGACGTCTCCCTGGCCAGGCCGGCGAGGGTCGTCCACGCGTCCGTCGGGCCGGGCCCACCGTCGCCGCTCATGTGCAGGTAGTGGTCGGAGCGGAAGAACCCGCCGAAGCCGAGGTCCTCGGCCGCACGGGCGACCGCGAGGAGGTCGTCGTAGGTGGCGCCCTGTTGGGGCTCGGTGAAGATGCGCAGGTCCATGGTCACGTCCGTGGGCAACGCGGGGTGGCGGTGTGGGATTCCGGGGCGGCGTGGTTCAGCCGCGGGTGCGGAGCCGGACGTTGGGCAGCTCGGGCGCGGGCAGCGTGTCCGGCCACGCATCCGGGAAGGCGCCGAACTGGACGCCACCGCCGGTCTCGCGCTCGCGGTGCCACGCGTCACGGAAGCGCACGACCTCGTCGTGGGTGCGCCCGATGAAGTTCCACCACATGACGATCTGCTCGCCGAGTGGCGCCCCGCCGAGGAGCAGCACGCGGGTCGGCTCGGACGGACTCGCCTCGAGGGTGAGCCGCTCGGCGCCGAGCGGCTGGAACGCGATCTCGCCGGGCTTGGCCACGGCGGCCCCCATCGTGAGCGTTCCCGTGTCGCAGAGGACCCCGTGCTCGTGCGCCGGGTCCACGGGCACCTCCAGCCGCTGGCCGGGGGGCAGGTTGATCTCGGCGCCGACGAGGTCGGAGAACATCGAGACCGGCGAGGTCTCGCCGAAGAGCGTCCCGAGGAAGACGAGGACGCGGGCCCCCTCGACGTCGATGGGGGGCGGCTCGTAGTGCTCGAACGCGGCCGGCGCGAAACGGTGCTCGTCAGGCAGGGCCACCCACAGCTGGGCCCCGTGCAGGACCGTCGTCCCCTCGGTGGAGTACTCGGAGTGGGCGATTCCGGAGCCGGCCGTCATGATGTTGAGCTGCCCCGGCCGGACCATCGCGTGGGCCCCCGTCGTGTCGCGGTGCTCGACCTCCCCGGTGAAGAGCCACGAGACCGTCTGCAGACCGGTGTGGGGATGGCCGGGGACCTTCATTCCGCCGGTCTCGGAGACGTCGTCGGGGCCGTAGTGGTCGACGAAACACCAGGCCCCGATGAGCGAGCGCTCGCGCTGGGGCAGGCTCCGCCGGACCGGCATGGCTCGCGGACCACCGAGCGGCACGTTCCGGTAGGGCAGGACGACGGCTGCGCCGCGACCGGACGCCTCCTGCCGGCCGTCGCAGACGACCTCCGCGGGGTTTCGCTCAGGGTTGCTCACCTCGACCACGCTAGACCCGTCAGGCAGACTCGGGCCATGGCGACAGACGCAGAGGCCCAGACCGTCACGCACAACAGCGCGCGCAGCCGCTTCGAGATCGCAGTGGATGGGCGGCGCGTGGGTCTCGCGGAGTACACCGAGGACGACGGCCGCCGGATCTTCTTCCACACCGAGGTCGACGACGCCTACTCCGGGCAGGGCCTGGCGGGCGCGCTCATCCGAGCGGCCCTCGAGGCGACCCGAGCAGCGGGCCTGCGCATCGTGCCGGTCTGCCCCTACGTCGCCGCGTTCGTCAAGCGCCACCACGACTGGGACGACAGCCTCGAGCGGGTGGACCGCGAGGCCCTCTCGGCAGTGAAGCAGGCGACCCGGGCGTGAGCACGGACGAGCGCCGACCCAGGTCGGTCTACGGCGTCGGTGAGGAGCCGGACCCGAGGTTCAGCCTGGCCAACGAGCGGACCGCGCTGGCCTGGATGCGCACCGCCGTCGCCCTCATCGGGGGCGGGATCGCGCTCATCTCCTTCGCCGACACGGGGGCGCTGCCGCCGTGGGCCATGGCGCTGGGTCTGGGCGCCGCCCTCGGGGGAGCGGGCGTCGCGATCCGCGCGGCCCGCTCATGGGCCCGGATCGAGCGGGCGCTGAGGCTCTCCGAGCCGCTCCCGCCGCCGAACGGGCTCTACGTCGTCGCCGTCGCCGTCGTCGTGGCCGCCGCCGTCATCGTCGGCATCGCCCTGGGTGGGCTGCTGAGTGCGTGACCCCGGCCTCCAGCCGGAGCGGACCGCCCTCGCGTGGACGCGGACCTCCGCCGCCCTCACCGTGCTGCCGCTTCCGCTCGTCGTCATCGGCGCGCGCCACCACGCGTGGGCGCTCGTTGCGCTCACGGCCGCGGTGCTGGTCCTGTCGGCGACCACGGCCTTCCGGCTCGCCTCCGGGGTTCGCCGGGCCGTCCACCACGATCGACCGTTGCCGTCGCCCTTCACCGGCCGGCTCCTGCCTGTCCTCTCGGTGCTGCTCCTCGTCGTGGTGTCCGCCGTGGCGGCCGTGCTCTGGTGACGCCGGATCGGCCATCGCAAACCGGGCAGTGAGACGTAGCCCGCATCCCTCTTGCGGCGTGCGGGGCATGCCCTAGAGTAACCGGCGTCACGTCGGGCGACCGACGGCAAACGCGTTTGACCAGCGCCGGTCCGCGACGGGTTGACCGGTCCCAGGAATATGCATGCTGCATGGATCAGGAGTTCGATGTCTTCCCTAACCGCGGCGGAAATCGTCGTCACCGGCAGTGACCAAGGAATCGTCATAGGCGTGGCGGTCGTGGCGCTCATCGCGCTGGTCATCGCCTTCGTGCTGCGGGCCGGCGTGCTCGCGGCCGGCCAGGGCACCCCGAAGATGCAGGAGATCTCGGCGGCGGTGCAGGAGGGTGCGGCGGCCTATCTGGCGCGCCAGTTCCGCACCCTCGGCGTCTTCGTCGTCATCGTCTTCGTCCTGCTCTTCGTCCTGCCGGCGACGACCACGAGCGAGCGCATCGGTCGGTCCATCTTCTTCCTCCTCGGTGCCGCCTTCTCGGCGTCCATCGGCTACTTCGGCATGTGGCTCGCGACGCGGGCCAACGTCCGGGTCGCCGCGGCCGCCAACGGCGACGGCGGCCGGGAGAAGGCCATGCAGGTCGCCTTCCGCACCGGCGGAGCGGTCGGCATGGCGACGACGGGCCTCGGCCTGCTCGGGGCTGCGGTCGTCGTGCTCGTCTACGCGGGCGAGGCGCCCAAGGTCCTCGAGGGCTTCGGCTTCGGCGCCGCGATGCTCGCGATGTTCATGCGTGTCGGCGGCGGCATCTTCACCAAGGCCGCCGACGTGGGCGCCGACCTCGTCGGCAAGGTCGAGCAGGGCATCCCCGAGGACGACCCGCGCAACGCCGCGACGATCGCCGACAACGTCGGTGACAACGTCGGCGACTGCGCCGGCATGGCCGCGGACCTCTTCGAGTCCTACGCGGTCACGCTCGTCGCCTCGCTCATCCTCGGCAGCTCGGCCTTCGGCGCCAAGGGCCTCATCTTCCCCCTCATCGTCCCGGCCATCGGCGTCCTCACGGCGATCGTCGGCGTCTACATCACCAAGGCGCGCGCGGGCGAGCCGGGCCTCGTCACGATCAACCGCTCGTTCTACATCTCCGCGGTGATCTCCGCGATCCTGTCGGGCATCGCGGCCTTCACCTACCTGCCCACCTCCTTCGCCGACCTCGGCCTCGAGGGAGTGGCGGACCAGGAGGGCAACCCGGCGCTCATCGCCACCGTGGCCGTCATCATCGGCATCGTCCTCGCCGCGATCATCCTCTGGCTCACCGGCTACTTCACCGGCACCGAGACGAAGCCGACCCAGGGCGTCGCCCGCTCGTCGCTCACCGGCGCGGCCACGGTCATCCTCGGCGGCATCTCCGTCGGCTTCGAGTCCGCGGTCTACACGGCCCTCGTCATCGCCGGGGCGGTCTACGGCGCGTTCCTGCTCTCGGGCTCGATCATCGTCGGTCTCTTCGCCGTCGCGCTCGCCGGCTGCGGCCTGCTCACGACCGTCGGCGTCATCGTGGCGATGGACACCTTCGGCCCGGTCTCCGACAACGCCCAGGGCGTCGCCGAGATGAGCGGCGAGGTCTCCGACGAGGGCGCCGCGATCCTCACGGAGCTCGACGCGGTCGGTAACACGACCAAGGCCATCACCAAGGGCATCGCGATCGCCACCGCCGTCCTCGCGGCGACCGCGCTCTTCGGCTCCTACTCCGACGCGATCGGCCAGGCCCTGGCCGAGGCGGGCGAGGCCGTGACCGGCTTCTTCATCGCCAACGTCGTGTCGCCCGACACCCTCGTCGGCATGCTCATCGGCGCCTCGGTCGTCTTCCTCTTCTCGGGCCTGGCCATCAACGCCGTGGCCCGGGCAGCCGGCGCGGTCGTCATGGAGGTGCGCCGGCAGTTCCGCGACATCCCCGGCATCATGGAGGGCACCGGCAAGCCGGAGTACGGCAAGGTCGTCGACATCGTCACGCGTGACTCGCTCCGTGAGCTCGCCACGCCCGGCCTGCTCGCCGTCTTCGCGCCGATCGCGGTCGGCTTCGGCCTCGGTGTCGGCCCGCTCGCGGGCTACCTCGCGGGCACGATCGCGACGGGCACGCTCATGGCCGTCTTCCTCGCCAACTCCGGTGGCGCCTGGGACAACGCCAAGAAGATCGTCGAGGACGGCGTCCACGGTGGCAAGGGCTCGCCGGCGCACGAGGCGACGGTCATCGGCGACACCGTCGGCGACCCGTTCAAGGACACTGCCGGTCCGGCCATCAACCCGCTCCTCAAGGTGATGAACCTCGTGTCGCTGCTCATCGCACCGGCCGTCGTCACCCTGACGGTGGGCGACTCCGCGAACGACGTGGTCCGCTACGCCATCGCCGTGGTCGCGGTGCTCGTCATCGTCGCTGCGGTGCTCGTCTCCAAGCGGCGTGAGTCCTCGCTGCACACCGAGCCCGTGCCGGCGGAGAAGCAGCCGGTCTGACCCGGTCCAGCCAGCCACAGAACGACGTATGCCGCCCACTCGCCCGAGTGGGCGGCATACGTCTGCCTGTGCCGGGTGCGAGTGAGCCCGTCAGCGAGCGCCCATGGCGTCGCTGCGGCGTCGTCTCAGTGGGAGCTCTGCCGATCCCAGCGGTGCGTCGTCAGGCCTGCCTCCGTGGCCCGCTCGAGGGCCTCGCGGACGACGCGCTCGGCCGTGGCCCGGTCGCTCCAGTCGGCCGCCGCGACGTGCTTGCCGGCCTCGAGATCCTTGTAGCGCTCGAAGAAGTGCTTGATCTCGTCGAGCTTGTGGGCCTGGACGTCGCGGACGTCCTGCAGGTCGTTCATCCGCGGGTCGACCGGCACGCAGAGGACCTTGTCGTCGCCGCCGGCCTCGTCCTCCATGTGGAAGACGCCGATGGGCCGCGCGTGGATGAGCACTCCGGGGAAGGTCGGCTCGGGCATGAGCACGATGGCGTCGAGCGGGTCGCCGTCCTCGCCGAGGCTGTCCTCGATGTAGCCGTAGTCGCCGGGGTAGGCCATCGAGGTGTACAGGAACCGGTCGAGCCTGATCCGCCCCGTCTCGTGGTCGACCTCGTACTTGTTGCGCGATCCCTTGGGGATCTCGATCGTCACGTCGAAGTCCACGTCGTTGCCCTTTCGCTGGCTCACCCCATGCTCGTCGACGGGGCCCTTCCTGACAGAATCTCGGGCAACAGTGTCGCGTAGGTGGCACCGATCTGCGAAAACCCACCAGCTCGTGGACCTGAAAGGGGGCGTCGTCGTGAGGCGGTTGACGGCGGCCCTGACCGCCTCCGCCGTGCTCGTCGTCGGCTATGCCGCGCTCGATGCCGCCGACCGCGTCCCTGGCCTGCTGACGACCCGACCCCTCCCGCCACCGCCTCCGACCGAGACCCCGGGCACCCGCACCCTGCCCCTCGTCCCCCAGCCGTCACTGTCGACGTCCGTCCGTATGCCGCTGGGCCCGCTCGCCGGAGAGCGGGCCGCGCCCAGCGCGGCGGGTATGCGCACAGCGCTCGCCGACGTCCTCGACCTGCCCGCGCTCGCGGACTCGGCGCTCGTCGTGCGTGACGGGCAGTCGGGCGAGGTCCTCTTCGACCGGGGAGGTGACGAGCTGCGGATCCCCGCGTCGACGACGAAGCTGCTCGCCGCGGCCGCGGTCGGTCAGGTCTTCGCCCCCGACGAGACGCTGACCACCGTGGTGCGCCAGGGCGAGGCCGCGGACGAGATCGTCCTCGTCGCAGGGGGTGACAGCCTGCTCGCCCCCGGCGCTGGAGACCCGGACTCCGTGGCAGGCAGAGCCGGGCTGGCCGACCTCGCGGACCAGGTCGCGGCGGCCCTGGCGGACTCCGGGATCGAGCGGGTCACCCTGTCGGTCGACGAGTCGCACGCCCCGGGCCCGAACCATGCCCCGACGTGGGGCGAGTCGTTCCACGGCCTCGGCATCGTCGGCACCGTCGCGATGCTCGGGCTGAGCTCGGAGCGAGCCGCTGCCAACGACCCGGCGCCGATCGATCCGGTGGGCTCGGCGGCGGAGGCCCTCGCCGCGCTGCTGGAGGAGCGTGGCGTCTCGGTCTCGGCCGTCGAGCGCGATTCCCCGGCCGCGGGACCCGGTGACCGTCCCGACGAGACTGCCACTGCGACAGGCACGCCGGCGCCCTCCCCGCGCGTCCTCGGCTCGGTCGAGTCGGCCCCCGTCCGCGACCAGCTCGCGCTCGCGCTCACCGACTCCGACAACACGCTCACCGAGATCCTCGCGCGCCAGGCGGCCTTCCGTGACGGCGCGGGCACCGACTTCGACGAGGTCGGCGCCTGGATCGTCGAGCAGGTCGCGGCCCTGGGCGTCGACACCGACGGAGCGACCCTCGCCGACGCGAGCGGCCTCTCCCGCGAGAACCGTGTCACGGCCGAGCTGTTGACCGAGGTCCTCGTCCTCGGCTACGACGGCCGGCACCCCGTCCTGCGCACCGCCCTCGAGGGGATGCCCATCGCCGGCCTGAGCGGCACCCTCGCCGACCGCTTCATCACCGACCGGGAGGCGCCGGAACCCGCCGCGGGGCGGGCCCGCGCGAAGACCGGGACCCTCACCGGCGCCAACTCGCTCGCGGGGTCCGTCGTGGACGACGACGGCCGCCTCCTCGTCTTCGCCGGCCTCGTCGCAGGCGCGCCGACCGAGGATGCCCGAGACGCCCTCGACCGCTTCGTCGCCGCCCTCGCCGACTGCGGGTGCCGCTGACCGGTCGCGCTGCCCTTCAGCCAAGGCCAGGCCGCCTGCCGGAGTGGAGCGGGAACGATCGGGGGTACAACGGACGTTGGGTGGGGCAACGGGCCCACCTCGCCACCGTTGAAAGGGCAGGCATGACCGACTCCGTGCACGACCCCGCTCCGGACGGCCTGACCGGCCCACCATCCCGGGATCCCGCCGTTCGAGCGGGAGCGAGCTCAGCGGCATACGTCGACTACGAGTTCGCGAAGTGGACGGGACGCACCGTCGTCAAGGCGGGACCGCAGGTCACGAGCGACGAGGTGGACGAGATCGTCGCCGACCTGCGCGCGGCGGCGGCCGAGGCCGAGGAGCCGGTGGCGCAGACCAGCCGTCTGCGGGCCCCGGATGGCGCTCCACCACCGCTCATCGTCGACCGCGCGGGATGGATCAGCGCCAACGTCGACTCCTTCAAGGCGATGATCGACCCGGTCGTGGACAAGCTCCTGGCCAAGCGCAGGTCGCCCGAGAGCCCGACCGCCCAGGCGATCGGTGGCAAGGTCACCGGCGCCGAGATGGGCGGGATGCTCGCCTACCTGTCGAGCAAGATCCTCGGCCAGTACGACCTCGCGCCGGGTGGCACGCCCCGGCTCCTCCTCGTCGCGCCCAACATCGTCGAGGTCGAGCGCAAGCTCCGCGTCAACCCCCAGCACTTCCGCCGTTGGGTCGCGATGCACGAGGAGACGCACCGCGTCCAGTTCACCGCCGTCCCCTGGCTGCGCGACCACCTCGTCGCGCGGTCCCAGTCCCTCGCCGTGGATCTTGCCCCGACGCCCGAGGAGATGGGCAAGCGCCTCGAGCAGCTGGCGAGGAACCTCCCCGGGGTGATCTCGTCGGGCGAGGGGATCGGGCAGCTCTTCGCGACCCCGGAGCAGAAGGCGCGGATCGCGGAGCTCACCGCCGTCATGTCCCTGCTCGAGGGGCACGCGGACGTCGTCATGGACGACGTCGGGCCGAGCGTCATCCCGACCGTCGACGAGATCCGTCGCAAGTTCAACGCCCGGCGCAGCGGCGCGGTCGGGGTCGACCGGCTGCTGCGCAAGCTGCTCGGCATCGAGGCCAAGATGCGGCAGTACCGCGACGGCGCCGTCTTCGTGCGCGCGGTGACCGACGAGGTCGGTCGCGAGGGTTTCAACGCGGTGTGGTCCACTCCGGATAACCTGCCGAAGGCCACCGAGATCCTCGACCCCGGCGCGTGGGTGCGCCGGGTCCACGGCTGACGAAGGAGGCTCAGTCAACGATGACGGGACCTGATCCAGCGGTCGCGGCGACCCGCCTTGCCGTCCGCGACCATTTCGCCGACGTCCCGGAGGGCGGGCTCGTCCTCGTGGCCTGCTCCGGCGGCCCCGACTCCCTGGCCCTCGCGGCGGCGCTCGCCTTCGAGGCGCCGCGTGCGGGGCTGCGAGCCGGCGCCGTCGTCGTGGACCATGGGCTGCAGGAGGGGTCCGGCGAGGTCGCCGAGCAGGCGGCGTGGACCTGTCGGGACCTCGGTCTCGACCCCGTCGAGATGGTCCGGGCCGAGGTGAGGGTCACCGGCGCCGGCCTCGAGGCAGACGCCCGCGCCGCCCGCTACCGGACCGTCGACACGGTGGCCGACCGCCATGGCGCCAGCGTGGTCCTGCTCGGACACACGCGTGACGACCAGGCGGAGCAGGTGCTCCTCGGTCTCTCCCGCGGCTCGGGCGCCCGTTCGCTCAGCGGCATGCCCCTGCGGCGGGGCCGCTACGTCCGCCCGTTGCTCGCCCTGCCTCGGGCGACGACGCTCGCCGCGTGCCACGCGCTCGGCCTCGAGCCGTGGCACGACCCGCACAACGCAGACGAGTCGTTCCGGCGAGTCCGGGCGCGGCGCCTCCTCGAGGCCCTCGAGGGGGACCTCGGGCCGGGCTTCGCGGCGGCGCTGGCGCGCTCCGCCGACCTGCTGCGCGAGGACGCCGACTACCTCGAGAGCCTCGCGGTCCGGGCCAGGGCAGAGCTGCCCTCCGCGCCGGGCGACCCGGGCGTCGACCTCGAGGCGCTGGCTGCGCTGCCGCGGGCGATCCGCACCCGCGTCTGGCGGATCCTCGCCGCGGAGGCCGGGGCGCCGATCTCCGACGTCTCCGCGGCGCACGTCGAGTCCCTCGACGCCCTCCTCACGTCGTGGCACGGGCAGGGACCGCTCCATGTCCCGGGCGGGATCGCCGTGGCCCGCACCGGCGGCACGATCCGCTTCAGCCCGATCCGCGAGACCGCCGACACGCACTGAGGGGCCGGCCGTGGATCGAGGTTGGGGTTGAATAGGCCCCGAACCCACCTACCCGCACCAAGGAGCCTTCGTGGACCACGAGCACATGGGAGACGACCTGGCCAAGGTCCTCTTCACCGAGGAGCAGATCCAGAGCCGCCTCGCCGAGCTCGCCGCTGACATCTGGAGGGACTACGAGGGCAAGGACCTGCTCCTCGTCGGCGTGCTCAAGGGCGCCGTCGTCGTCATGGCGGACCTCATGCGAGCCCTGCCCGGCACGGCGCCGATGGACTGGATGGCCGTGTCGTCCTACGGCTCCGGCACCAAGAGCTCCGGGGTCGTGCGGATCCTCAAGGACCTCGACGTGGACATCACCGGCAAGGACGTGCTCATCGTCGAGGACATCATCGACTCCGGCCTGACCCTGTCGTGGATCAAGGCGAACCTCGAGTCGCGCAAGCCGGCCTCCGTCGAGATCTGCACCCTGCTGCGCAAGCCTGACGTCGTCAAGGTGGACATCCCCGTCAAGTACGTCGGCTTCGACATCCCCAACGAGTTCGTCGTCGGCTACGGCCTCGACTACGCGGAGAAGTACCGCAACCTGCGGTGCGTGGGCACGCTCGCTCCGCACGTCTACACATGACGGCACCCCTGGGCCGTATGCCGCTGGGCTCGCTCACCGGGTCCCCCGACAGGAGGTGCCCATGACCTTCTCGATCGTGGCCCGCGAGGGCGAGGCCTACGGCGTGGCCGTCGCGAGCAAGTTCCTCGCCGTGGGCGCCGTCGTTCCCGCTGCACGGGTCGGAGTCGGCGCCGTCGCGACCCAGTCCTGGGCGCGGGTCGCCTACATCTCGGAGCTGCTCGGGCGGCTCGAGGCGGGGGAGGATGCGGAGTCGGCGCTGGCGTCGGCGACGGCGACCGACCCCGGGAGCGCGACGCGCCAGCTCGGTGTCGTCGGCCGCGAGTCCGCAGCGACGTTCACCGGTGACGAGTGCCTCCCGTGGTGCGGCGGCGTGGCCCGGGTCGCCGACGACGGCGAGTCGGCCTACGCGATCCAGGGCAACATCCTCGTCGGACCCGAGGTCGTCGAGGCGATGGAGGCCGCCTGGAACGACTCCGCCGGCTCGACCTTCCCCCAGCGGCTGCTCGCCGCTCTCACGGCCGGGGACGCCGCCGGCGGCGACTCGCGCGGACGCCAGAGCGCGGCGGTGCTGGCCGTCGAGCCGGGTTCGGGCTACGACCGCAGCGGGGTGGCCGCAGACCTCCGGGTCGACGACCATGCCGACCCGGTGGGGGAGCTCGGCCGGCTCCTGGACGAGTGGGAGCTCTACTTCGGGCGCCCGGAAGACGTCCGGCCCCTCGAGGGCGACCTCGCCGACGAGGTGGCGGAGCGGCTCGCACGAATCGGGCACGCTCCCGAGGGCGACGGGGTCGAGGCCGCCCTGGTCGCGTGGGCCGGAGAGGTGAACTACGAGTCGCGACTGGCGCCCGGCGGGATCGATCGTCGGGTCCTCGAGGCACTCCGGACCGCGACTGACCCGACTGCCGCGAGTGACGCGACGTCGGACTGACCCGAGCGGTCAGAGCTTGCCGGCGACGCGCAGGAGGTACTCGCGACGGTGCAGCGGGTCGGCGTCGGTCCGCGGCCGCTCCGGGATCTCGCCCGTCACCGGCTGGTAGCCGGCGAAGGTGCACACGAGGTCGCCCTCGCCACCGGTGAGCGCGGGCACGCGCTGCTGCAGCTCGTGCACCTGTGCAGCCGGCACAATGCCGCCGAGGTGGGCCGCCCGGCCACGCACCATCGTCTCGTGCGGCACGGCGCGGTTGCGGGCGAGGAGCGCGAGGGCGGGGCCCACAGCGGTCGCCGGCAGGTCGAAGTCGAAGCGGTGGACCGGCTCCTCGACTCGGGTGCCGGCCTGGCACAGGGCGGCCATGAGCACGAGCGGGGTGAGGCAGCGGAAGTCGCCGGCCGTGCTCGACATGGACGCGTCGAACGTCGCGTGCATGGCGCTCTGTCTCGGCCAGTAGCCCGAGTGCGTCATCGTCACCACGCAGTCCGGCACGGGCCAGCCGTGCAGCCCCTGCTGGAGGCAGGCACGCACGGACTCCTCGACGGCCCGGAAGAACGCGGGCGGCATCGATCCCGGCTCCACCTCGAGCCGGAACGCCACGCCGCTGCCCACGTCTGACGGCTCGACCCGGAGCCCGACCGTGGCGAGGAAGGGGTTCGGGTCGACGTCGATGACCTCATGCGCGGCGCCGACCCCGACGACGCGCTCGATGCAGATGACGGACGTCTCGCGGAAGCGGACCTCGACCCCGTGGTCTGCGGCCAGCACCGCGGCGATGACTTCCTTCTGCACCTCGCCGAAGAGCGACAGGTGGGTCTCGCCGCGCTCGTCGTCGTGCCGCAGGTTGATGAGCGGGTCCTGCTCGGCGAGCCGGGTCAGGGCCGCGTGCATGGCGATCCGCTGCTCCCCGTGGACCGGCTCGACGACCGTCTCCAAGGTGGGAGGCGAGAAGTGCGAGCCGTCGGACCGGGTAGCGGCGGCACCGATCGGGTCGCCGACCCTCGCCGTCTCGAGCCCGACGACCTGAGCCATCCGCCCGGCCGTTGCGACGCTCGAACGCACGAGCCCGCCGCGGTCGTAGACCTTGATCGCGGTGACGCGGTCGTCGACGTCGCCGAACCGGACCTTGTCGCGGACCCGCAGGGCACCGGAGCGCATCTGGACGATCGCGAGCTTCTCACCGGAACCGCCCCGCTCGATGGCGAAGACGGTCCCGCCCAGCGGTTCCTCGGCCCTGCCTCGACAGGCCGGCAGGTACGTCGTCACCGCGGCCGCAACGTCGTCGAGCCCGGCGCCGGTGATCGCTGAGCCGAAGAGCACCGGGTGCACGAGACCCGCGCGGGCCTGCCGGACCAGGTTCTGCCTGAGCCGCTCGGGCGTCACGGTGTCGGGGGCGTCGACGGCGTCGGCGAGGAGCCGGTCGTCCGACTCGCTGAGCAGCTCGGTGAGGCGGGCAACGTGCGCGACGTCGTCAGCGGCATACGGCACGTAGGCCGCTCGGCTCGTCCCGAGCTCTGTCACGGTTCCGAGGGGGATGACGTGGGGCGTGAGCCGGTCGGCGAGGTCGTGCAGCAGGCTCGCCTCCTGCGCGCCGAGCCGGTCGATCTTGTTGACGTAGATGAGGGTCGGGATGCCGAGCCGGCGCAGGATGCGCATGAGCACCCGCGTCTGTGCCTGGACCCCCTCGACGGCGGACACGACGAGCACGGCGCCGTCGAGGACGGCGAGCGAGCGCTCCACCTCGGCGACGAAGTCCGAGTGGCCGGGCGTGTCGATGAGGTTGACGACGGTGGGCGCGTCGGGAGGCCCCAGCTCGAACGAGACGACGGCGGCGCGGATCGTGATGCCGCGCTGGCGCTCGAGGGCGAGCGTGTCCGTCTGGGTGCTGCCGTCGTCGACGCTGCCGGGCTCCTCGATGACCCCGGCTCGATGCAGCAGCCGCTCGGTCAGGCTGGTCTTGCCGGCGTCAACATGGGCGACGATCCCGAGCGCGAGGGTGGGTGGTGCGGATTCCACGGTCCTTCATGTCCTTTGCATAGGCGGTGTCGACCTGCTGCTGGGGAGACATGAAGGGGTGGCGCATGCCCGTTTCCTCTCTCGTCGGGGAGGCGCCTGCCGGACGGACCGGCGCCTGACGGGTTGACGACCTCAGTGCACCAACCCGCCGGACGCCCTCGCAACCGGTTATCGCACGGGACCCGCTGGGGCCACCGCGTTCGCGAGCGCCGACCGCTCGCAAGGCTCCCAGCCGAGGGCCCTGGCCGCGGGTGCCGTGACCACCTGGCTGAGGGCAAGGGCCTCGGCGAAGGCGCTCCCGAGGTCGGTCGAGGCGTTCGCCCATGGCTTCGCCGATCCGCCGCGGGCAGTGGCGAGGTCGACGACGCGGATGCCGGGTTCGGCGACGGCGTGCAGGAGTGTGCCGGGCTTGGCCCGCTCCAGGGCGGTGACGAAGAGTCGGGCGGCGTCGTCGACGTGGACCATCGGCCACGTCGTCGTGGCGGCGCCGACATACCTGCCATCGAGCAGCTCGACCAGGCCCCTCCCTCCACCGTGGAGGACGCCGGGCCGGATGACGACGCCGCCCCCGTCGAGGACGAGCCGCTCGATGGCCGGACGGCCGGAGACGAGCGCGATGGGCCGGACCTCGGCCGTCTCGTCGACCGGCTCGGACGTCGCCCCGAGGACCCATACCCCGCTCGTGTAGACGAGGGGTCGGCCGGGCAGGGCGTGCAGCAGGGCCCGCACCCCGTCGGCCTGGACGTCCCAGTCGGCGTCCGCGGCAGCGGCGTGCACGACTGCGTCGATGTCGGGAGTGACGGTCGCTGCGAGCGAGGCCGGGTCACCGAGGTCGGCGAAGCGGTCGCCGGCCCTCGGATTCCGGCTGGCCACCACGGCATCGTGACCGGACTGGTGCAGCGCGGACACGATCGCGCTGCCGAGGTAGCCCGTGCCACCGAGAACGAGAACCTTCATGAGTGCTCCTGGATAGTAGTGTCTTAACGCTAAGAGAAACTGCCTTAGGGCTAAGTTATTCCCGGAGAGGTCGACGATGGCGAGCGAGCGATCGGTGTCGGGTTCCCGCCCCGACGGCGTCGAGGTGGTGCTGGCCCAGTGGCGGAGCGAGCGACCCGACCTCGACACGACCGCGATGGGCACGATCGGCCGGTTGAGCCGAGTGAGCCATCTCGTCCAGCAGCGGCTCAAGGCCAACTTCGCGCGGTTCGACCTCGAGCCGGCGGCCTTCGACGTCCTCGCCACCCTGCGCCGTGCCGGGCCGCCCTATCGCCTCAGCCCCTCGTCCCTCGTCAGGACGGCCATGGTCACGTCCGGGGCGATCACCCAACGCCTCGACCGGCTCGAGACACGCGGCCTGGTGCGTCGTGCCCCGGACACGTCGGACGGGCGTGGTGTCGTCGTCGAGCTCACCGCTGCGGGCTCGGCACTCGTCGACGAGGTCCTTCCCACCCACCTCGACCTCCTCGAGGGACTGCTCGGCGGGATCAGCCCGGCCGACCGTGACGCGCTCGATCGCGGCCTGCGTGCCCTGCTCGGCTCGCTGGCACCCTGACGAGGACCGGGCTGGTTGGGCACGACGGGCGGGTATGCGGAACACTGGTAGTTCGCCGGACGTTGATCCGGTGCACGCGAAGGTGCACTCACACTGACGAGCAGGAGGACCGGGGCCGTCGGGCCCCGTACGTACATGGACGCAAAGCGGATTCTGCGCACCCCACTGGTGTGGATCATGGTCCTCATCAGCGCGCTCGTCTTCGGCATGATGTTCTCGGACGCCGGTGCGCCCCGCATCGACACGTCCGAGGCGATGAAGCAGATCACCTCGGGCAACGTCGAGTCGGCCAAGCTGCTCAACAACGAGCGGATGGAGCTGACCCTCAAGCAGCCGTACACGTCGGCCGACGAGACGGTCAAGGACGCCAAGACCGTCTTCGCCTTCTACGTCGAGGCCCGCGGCGAGGACGTCGTCGACGCGCTCAACACGGCCGCTCCGCCGGAGGGGGTCACCGACTTCATCGAGGAGCCGAGCTGGCTCGGGTCCCTCCTCGTCTCGATCCTGCCGATCATCATCATCCTCGCCCTCTTCTGGTTCCTCATGGGACAGATGCAGGGCGGGGGCAGCCGCGTCATGCAGTTCGGCAAGTCGCGAGCCAAGCTCGCGACGAAGGACACCCCGAAGGTCACCTTCGCCGACGTCGCCGGCTGCGACGAGGCCATCGAGGAGCTCCAGGAGATCAAGGAGTTCCTCCAGGAGCCGTCGAAGTTCCTCGCCGTCGGGGCGAAGATCCCCAAGGGTGTGCTCCTCTACGGCCAACCGGGCACCGGCAAGACGCTGCTCGCCCGCGCCGTCGCGGGAGAGGCCGGCGTCCCCTTCTACTCGATCTCGGGCTCCGACTTCGTCGAGATGTTCGTCGGCGTCGGCGCGAGCCGGGTCCGCGACCTCTTCGAGCAGGCCAAGGCCAACGCTCCCGCCATCGTCTTCGTCGACGAGATCGACGCCGTCGGACGCCACCGCGGCGCCGGGCTGGGCGGCGGCCACGACGAGCGCGAGCAGACGCTCAACCAGCTCCTCGTCGAGATGGACGGCTTCGACGTCAAGACCAACGTCATCCTCATCGCGGCGACCAACCGCCCCGACATCCTCGACCCCGCCCTCCTTCGTCCCGGGCGGTTCGACCGGCAGATCGCCGTCGAGGCGCCGGACATGCTCGGCCGCCACCAGATCCTCCAGGTGCACGCCCAGGGCAAGCCCATGTCCGAGGACGTCGACCTGCTTGCCGTCGCGCGCCGCACGCCCGGCTTCACCGGTGCGGACCTGGCGAACGTCCTCAACGAGGCCGCGCTGCTCACCGCCCGGAGCAACCAGAAGATCATCGACAACCGCGCCCTCGACGAGGCCATCGACCGGGTCATCGCCGGTCCCCAGAAGCGCAGCCGCATCATGTCGGCCAAGGAGCGCAAGATCACCGCCTACCACGAGGGAGGCCATGCCCTCGTCGCTGCCGCGCTCAACCACACCGACCCGGTGACCAAGGTGACCATCCTGCCGCGCGGTCGCGCGCTCGGCTACACCATGGTCATGCCGGTCGATGACAAGTACTCCACGACCCGCAACGAGATCCTCGACCAGCTCGCCTACGCCCTCGGCGGCCGCGTCGCGGAGGAGATCGTCTTCCACGAGCCGACGACCGGTGCGAGCAACGACATCGAGAAGGCCACGAGCATGGCCCGCAAGATGGTCACCGAGTTCGGCATGAGCGAGCGGATCGGGGCGATCAAGCTCGGCCAGAGCCAGGGCGAGGTCTTCCTCGGCCGCGACTACGGCCACCAGCGCGACTACTCCGAGGAGATCGCCGGCATCGTCGACGAGGAGGTGCGCAAGCTCATCGAGGGTGCGCACGACGAGGCCTACGAGGCCATCAACGAGAACCGTGACGTCCTCGACCGCCTCGTCCTCGAGCTGCTCGAGCGCGAGACGCTCAACCAGGCCGAGATCGCCAAGGTCTTCCACGACATCGTCAAGCTGCCGCAGCGGCCGACCTGGCTCTCGTCCCAGACGCGGGTCCCGGGGGACCGGCCACCGGTCCTCACGCCCGCGGAGCTCGCGGCCAAACAGAACGGTCACCTGCCCCCGCCCGCCTCTCCCGACCCCACGGTCGAGGAGAAGATCGACGAGGCCGCGTCCGTCGGAGCCCACCCGCTGGCCGAGGAGCGCCCGCCCGTCGAGGTCGTCGAGGTCCCGGACGACCAGCCGGTGAGACCCGACGAGAAGGGCTGATCCGTGGCGATCGACGTGGCGAGGGCCGAGGCCGCCGTCCGGGAGCTGCTGCTCGCCATCGGTGAGGACCCCGAGCGCGACGGCCTCGTGGACACTCCGTCCCGGGTGGCCCGGTCCTACGCCGAGATCTTCGCCGGCCTCGACATGAACGCCGCGGACGTGCTCGACAAGACCTTCGAGATCGAGCACGACGAGCTGATCATCGTGCGGGACATCGAGCTCTACTCCACCTGCGAGCACCACCTCGTCCCCTTCCACGGCGTGGCCCACGTCGGCTACATCCCGGGCAAGGACGGCCGGGTCACGGGGCTGTCCAAGCTCGCGCGGCTCGTCGAGGTCTATGCCCGCCGCCCACAGGTCCAGGAGCGGCTGACCACCCAGATCGCGGACGCCCTTGTCGAGCACCTCGCCGTCCAGGGCGTCATCGTGGTGATCCAGGCCGAGCACCTGTGCATGTCGATGCGAGGCATCCGCAAGCCGGGCGCGTCCACGATCACGTCGGCGGTGCGTGGGCAGCTGCGCGACCCGGCTACTCGAGCGGAGGCCATGGCGCTCATGCTCGAGGGCAACAAGTGACCGTTCCAGCCGCACCGACGACAGAATGGCGGTCATGACCGCCACAGACGCCGCAGCCCTGGCCGCTGCCGCCCTCGTCACCGAGCGCGACCGGACCCTCGTCATGGGCGTCGTCAACGTGACGCCGGACTCGTTCTCCGACGGCGGCGTCTGGTTCGAGCCGGAAGCCGCCCTCGCCCACGGCCGAG
The DNA here is from genome assembly GCF_032907665.1 of Intrasporangium sp. Taxonomy (GTDB): domain Bacteria; phylum Actinomycetota; class Actinomycetes; order Actinomycetales; family Dermatophilaceae; genus Intrasporangium. The sequence goes on along the minus strand of NZ_JAJJPG010000006.1, from coordinate 27,522 downwards.
ACGTGCTCGCGGCCGGGGCCGACATCGTCGACGTCGGAGGCGAGTCCACCCGCCCGGGCGCCGAGCGGCCCACGCTCGAGGAGGAGCTGCGCCGGGTGCTTCCTGTCGTGACGGACCTCGCCGCCCAGGGGGCCGTCGTGTCGATCGACACCATGCGTGCCCCCGTCGCCGCGGCGGCCCTCGAGGCGGGGGCGGGCCTGGTCAACGACGTCTCGGGCGGCCGCGCCGACCCGGACATGGTCCCGCTCGTCGTGGAGGCGGGCGTCCCCTACATCGCGATGCACTGGCGTGGCCACAGTTCCGACATGCAGTCACGCGCGGTCTACGACGACGTCGTGGCGGACGTATGCCGTGAGCTCGGCTCCCGCCGGGACGAGCTGCTGGCTGCCGGGCTGAGCGAGGACCTCCTCGTCCTCGACCCCGGCCTCGGCTTCGCGAAGACGGCCGAGCACAACTGGGCGATCCTCGCGGCGCTGCCCGAGCTGCACGAGCTGGGCCAGCCGATCCTCCTCGGCGCGTCGCGCAAGGCGTTCCTCGGGCGGCTCGGCCGGGCCGAGGACGAGGCGCCGCGGCCCGCCGCGCAGCGGGACCTCGAGACGACGGCCACCTCGGTCATGGCCGCCATGGCGGGCCTGTGGTGCGTCCGGGTCCACGACGTCGAGTCGACGGTCCGCGTCCTGTCCGTCGTCGCTGCCGCGCTCGACCACCTGCCGGACCGTGACGACCATGACGACCACCATGACGGCCCTGACGACCACCATGACGACCACGACGCAGTCGCCGAGGTGAGCTCATGAGCGACGACGAGATCGTCCTCACCGGCGTGTCGGCCCGTGGCTTCCACGGCGTGCTCGATGCGGAGAGGCGGGACGGCCAGACCTTCGTCGTCGACGTCCACCTCACCCTCGACCTGTCCCGGGCCGGGCGGACCGACGACCTCTCCGCGACGGTGAACTACGCCGAGGTCGCCTCGGCCGTCGTCAACCGGGTCACCGGGCCACCCTTCGACCTCATCGAGCGCCTGGCCGAGGTGATCGCCGACGACGTGCTCGCCTTCCCGCTCGTCGAGGCCGTCGAGGTGGTCGTCCACAAGCCCGAGGCGCCGGTCGGCCATCCCTTCACGGACGTCGCCGTCCGGGTCCGACGTCGCAACGGACCTCGCACCGTCATCGCGCTCGGCTCCAACCTCGGCGACCGCGGCCGCACCCTCACCCTCGCCGTCGACGCCCTGCGGTCCCTGCCCGGTTTCACCGTGACGTCTGTGTCGCCGATCGTCGAGACCGATCCCGTCGGCGGCCCGGAGCAGCCGCCGTATCTCAACGCCGTCGTCGTCGGGCGGACGACCCTGGGTCCCGAGGCGCTGCTCGCCGAGCTGCACCGGATCGAGGCCGCGCACGGCCGGACCCGGGAGGTCCGATGGGGCGCACGCACGCTCGACCTCGACCTCATCCAGTTCGGGGAGCCGGGGTCCGGGCACGAGGTCGTCAGCACGGACGACGCCCTGACCCTGCCGCATCCCCGAGCGGCAGAGCGTGCCTTCGTCCTCGTTCCCTGGGCTGAGGCGGAGCCCGAGGGTCGGCTCCGCGTGGGCGCGGGGGACAGCGACATCCGGCCCATCGGCGAGCTCCTCGCACGCCTGGACCGGTCGGGGATCCGGCCCGGACCCGAATGGGAGCAGTGGTGAAACCGCACACCGGCATCCGCGTCACGACACTCGTCCTGACCGGCCTCGTCGTCCTCGTCCTGGCCTGGCTCGTCATGCGCTGGGTCGAGGGCTCCGGGCGGAGCGTCCCGGACCCCGGCTGGGTGGGCGCAGCGGCGATGCTCTTCCTCGGCGGCGGAGTGCTCGTCGCGGGCTGGCAGGTGCGCCGGTTCCGCGACGGCGTGGGCGAGGCGACGATGAGCCCGCTGCGGGCCGCTCGCACCCTCGTCCTCGGGCAGGCCGCGGCGCTCACTGGCGCGGCGCTGACGGGGTGGTACACCGCGATCGTCCTCGTCCTGCTGCCCGCCGCGGACATCGAGTCGCAGCGCGACCGCATCTGGCCCTTCGCCCTGCACGCCGTGGTGGCTCTCGCCCTCGCTGTCGCGGGCATGGTGGTCCAGCGCTGGTGCCGGGTGCGCCCGCGGGACGAGCATGACGAGGACGAGCTCGACGAGCTGAACGGCCACGTCGAGGACCGGTGATGCAACGATCCCGGCTCCCCGCGGGTCTGACCGGTATGGCGAACCCGAAGCGCAGCCCTGCCCGCCGAGCCGTTCTCCTTGCGGTCATCGCTCCGGTCGTCCTCGGGCTCGGTGCCTGCGGCGAGGTGAGCGCACCAGGCCCGGGAGGGACGGTGACCAGCGCACCCTCGGCCGGCGTTCCGGCCACCGGTCGCGACGCGACACCGGGATCGCTGCCGTCCACGACCGTGCCGGCTGCACCCGCCCCGCAGGCGTTCGTGGATCGGGCGAAGGCGGTCGCCTCGGCGGTCCGCGGGGCCGGGCTCCCGACGGGATCCGACGGGCTCGTTCTGCTCCACGGCTGGACGGCGGACCTCGCCTTCGACACGGATGCCCAGAAGGTCGCCTGGGCAGCCGGCCGGGTGACCCTCGCGCCGTCGGTCCCCGCGGACCAGGTCGGGGTGTCGACGATGACGCTGCCCGACGGGTCGGAGCGTCCCGTCGACGTCATCGGTCCACAGGAGGCGCTCGCCCGGGCCCTCGAGGACAGCACAGGCACCTGTGCCGGCGTGCCGGAGGCCGACTGCGGGATCACGCTCAGCGGAGCGAGCCTGACCACGGCCCGGGTGGCGACGAACGAGGGCGAGGTCACGGTGCCCGCCTGGTCCCTCACCGGCGACGGGCTGTCGCGGCCGATCGTCGTCGTCGCGACGGGGCCGGGGCCGCTCCAGCTGCTGGATCGGGATGCCTCCCCGCCCGGTCTGCCGCCGGCCGGGCCGGGACTGAACTCCGCCGATACCCTCGACGCGGTCTCGGGTCGGGCGATCACGGTCCAGATCGGGCACAGCGCGTGCGACCGGGACCTGCAGGGCCACGTCGTCGAGTTCGCCGACCTCGTCGTCGTCGGCGGCACGCACACCCCGCCCGAACCCGGCACGATGTGCACCGCGCAGTACCTCTCCGCGCCCACCGTCCTGCAGCTGGAGAAGCCGCTCGGCGACCGCATCGTCGTCGACGTGCTCAGCGGCAGGCCCCGGCTCCTCGGCGTGCCCTACAGCTGACTCGCGCTCGTCGTCGGACCGGCGGGCGTTGAGGCAGTCGTCGCTGAGCTCGTCGCTGAGCTCGTCGGGGAGGTCGTTGCCGGTGTGATGGCCGGTGTGGTCGTCTGCCCGTCGGTGGTCGTCGTCGTCCGGTTCGGCCGCGGAGGCGGGATCGTGTCGACGAGGTCCTCGTCGGAGCAGGCCGCCAGGGCCCACACCGTCGCGGTGATGACGGCCACCGCCGCGGCACGAAGCGCGCTGGCGCGCGGGAGCGAGCCCAGCGGCATACGGGACCTCACTTGTCGACGTCGCCGACGACGAAGAACATCGAACCGAGGATCGCCACCATGTCGGAGATGAGCTGCCCCGGGAGCATCTCGGTGAGGACGGAGACGTTGTTGAACGACGCGGAGCGCAGCTTGAGCCGCCACGGCGTCTTCTCCCCCCGCGACACGAGGAAGTATCCGTTGAAGCCGAGGGGGTTCTCCGTCGCGGTGTAGATCGCACCCTCGGGGACCTTGAGCACCTTCGGCAGCTTGACGTTGATCGGTCCCTGGGGGAGCTGGATGAGCCGGTCGAGGCAGGCCTCGGCGAGGTCGAGGCTCACCCGGGTCTGCTCGAGGAGCACCTCGAGGCGGGCGAGGGAGTCTCCGGAGTCACGGGTCACGACGCGGCCCGGGCCGCCCTTGACGAACAGCTCGCCGTAGGCGAGGTACGGCGCGTCCCGGCGCAGGTCGACGTCGACCCCGCTGGCCCGCGCGATCGGCCCGCTCACTCCGAAGCCGAGCGCCGTCTCGCGCGGCAGCACCCCGACGCGGCGCGTGCGTGCCTCGAGGATCTCGTTGCCGACGATGAGGTGCTCGAGGGACGGCAGCCGCTTGCGGACGTTGACGATGGCCTTGTCGACGCGCCCCAGCCAGCCCGCGGGCAGGTCCTCCTTGAGGCCGCCGACGCGGTTGAACATGTAGTGCATCCGTCCGCCCGACACCTCCTCGAGCACCGCCTGCAGCTCCTCGCGCTCCCGGAAGGCGTAGAAGACCGGGGTGATCGCGCCGAGCTCGAGCGGGTAGCTGCCGAGGAACATCAGGTGGTTGAGGACACGGTTGAGCTCGGCGAGCGCGGTGCGCGCCCACGTCGCCCGCTCGGGGACCTCCATGCCGAGCATGTGCTCGACGCCGAGGACGACCCCCAGCTCGTTGGAGAAGGCGCTGAGCCAGTCGTGCCGGTTGGCCAGCACGAGGATCTGGCGGTAGTCCCGCACCTCGAAGAGCTTCTCGGCCCCCCGGTGCATGTAGCCGATGATCGGTTCGGCACTGACGATGCGCTCGCCGTCGACGACGATCCGCAGCCGGAGCACGCCGTGGGTGGCCGGGTGCTGGGGCCCGATGTTGAGGACCATGTCGGCCGTCGCGAGGCTTCCGGCGCCGACCCCCACCGTGAGAGCGCGCTGGCGTGGCGAACGGCGGGGCGACGCGGTCGTCTCGGTCATGGGTCGAGTATGCCGTGTCGTCGCCGAGCGGATCGTGCGGCGGGGCCTCGGCTTTGCCCGGCCCGTCAGGTCACCCTGCGGCGGGTGCGGAGGACGATCACGACGACGAGGCCGACGGCGATGAGGGTGGCCGCCGCCGTGAGGGCGATCGGCACGAACTGCGAGTCCTTCGCCTCCTCGGCCTCGGGGTCCAGCGCCGCAGGCGCGGCAACGGTGGGGCCGGCCGTCGCGGTCGACCCGTCCAGCCCGGTCCGGGCGAAGAAGCCGAAGGAACCGGTGATCGGGTGACCGTCGTCGGACGTGACGCGGTAGGCGACGGTGTAGTCACCCGCGGGCGCGTTGGCGGCGATGGCCTGCCGGACCTCGCGGCCCTGGACCGTCGCGAGCCCCTCGGCTGCGTTGCCCGCCGGTCCGGTGATGATGATCTGGAGGCCGATCTCGAGCGGCTCCTGGCTGAAGACGAGCACGACGTCGGCGGGAAGCCGGTCGACGGTGGTCCCATCGCCCGGCGTCGTCTTCTCGAGCACGTCGTGGGCCAGCGCCGTGGGTGCGGACCCGACGAGGCCGGACGTCAGCCCGACAGTGAGGCCGAGGGCGAGCAGGAGCAGGACGAGCCGACGCATGCGCTCAGGGTACGTCGGCGGCTCCGACGTGCTTCACGGCCCACCAGAAGTCCCCGAGGCCCCCCGGACGGATGAGCTCTGCCTCGGCCGAGGCCCGCTCGAGCGCTCGCAGATAGGCCAGCGGGTCGCTCTGGGCCAGGGCATGGTCCGGCCGCTCCCCGCGCAGCCCGAGATCGCGCAGCAGGTCCCGCTGCGAGGCGAGGCCGTCGGCCCACAGCGAGTCCATCGCGACGTGGGCGGTGACATCGCAGCTGCCGTCGGGCACGGGAGGCACCAGGGTGCCGGACCGGTAGCCCACCAGGGTGCCGCTGCGCGGACGGTCCGCGGCGAGGTGCCCGTAGTCCACGGCGACGAGCACGCCGGACTCGACTCGGCCGACGAGCTCGGCCCAGGCCGCATCGCGGGCCCGGCCCACCTCGACCCGCTCGCCCGGCCGCGCGTCGGGCCAGTGCGCCGTCACCCAGTCGAGGTCCTCCCCGGACAGGCCACCCCCGAGGTGCTCGTCCCCGGTGGCCGGGTCGACGAGCACCTCGCGCAGCTGCCCGCGGTCGTCGACCCCGGCCACCGTGCAGGGGACCACGTCGAGCCACTCGTGGGCGACGACGAGAGCACCTGAGAGTCCCTCCAGCGCGTCCGGGAGCAGTGCCCCGCCCGCGGCGCGGACCCACTCGATGCGGGGGTCGAGGCCCTCCGGCCGGTCGACGACGTCGACGGCCACGACCCCGGCCCGGGCCCCGAGCAGATCCGCGACGTGCGTGGCCAGCTCGCCACGCCCGGCGCCCACGTCGACCACCACCGCGGGAGGACCCCCGCGGTGCCTTCGCGACCACAGGCGGAGCAGGGCCTCGGCGAGGACGGCACCGGTCACCCCGTGGGTCGCGGTCGTGAAGTGGGCGGCCGGCCCGCCGCGCGTGACGTAGAAACCACGCCCAGCGGCATACAGCGCCGTGTGCCACGCCTCGCGCCAGGGAACGGGATCCACGGGAACGGACTGTAGGCGATACCGTGCCGTGGATGACTACTCCGCACGACCGCCCCGCACGGTTCGACGTCGGCGTCGTCGGGGCCGGGCGGGTCGGCGCCGTGCTGGGGGCCGCACTCGTCCGTGCCGGGCATCACGTCACCGGCGTCACCGCGGTCAGCGAGGCGAGCCGCGAGCGCGCCGCCGCCCTGCTGCCCGGCGTGCCGGTCAAACCGATCCCGGACGTCGTCGCCGGTGCACACCTCGTCGTGCTCGCCATCCCCGACGACGCGCTGGCCGAGGTCGTCGCCGGACTCGCGACCACCGGCACCTTCACCCCGGGCCAGCTCGTCATGCACACCTCGGGGGCCCATGGGATCGCCGTGTTCGAGTCCGCCGCCGAGCGGGACGTCGTGCCCCTCGCCCTCCACCCGGCCATGACCTTCACCGGCACCGCCATCGACCTCGAGCGCCTCCACGACTGCTGCTTCGGCGTGACGACCGTGGACCTGGCCCGCCCGCTCGCCGAGGCCCTCGTCATCGAGATGGGCGGCGAGCCGGTGTGGATCCCGGAGGACGAGCGGCTCACCTACCACGCCGCCCTCGCCCACGGCGCCAACCATCTCGTCACGCTCGTCAGCCAGTCCATGGAGCTGCTGCGCCACGCCGGAGTGGAGGAGCCCTCGCGCATCCTCGAGCCGCTCCTGTCGGCGGCCCTCGCCAACACCCTCCAGCAGGGTGATGCTGCCCTCACTGGTCCGGTGGCGAGGGGAGATGCCGGTACCGTTGCCGGTCACGTGGGGCTGCTCCGCGAGGTCGCCCCGGACATCCGGCCGACCTACCTGGCGCTGGCTCGGGCCACGGCCCAGCGGGCCCTGCTCAGCGGCCGGCTCCGGCCATCCGCCGCGGACCCGCTGCTCCAGCTGCTCGCCGACGAAGAGGACGACTCGTGACCTCGGACACCACGGAGACCACAGGCCCCACGGGCACGACGGGCGACCAGCAGGCCCCGTCGGCCGCGACAGGACCGGTTCGTCCGGTCGTCGCCCGCACCCGCGACGAGCTGCGCACGGCACGGGCCGAGCTCGACGACGGCGATGTCGCGGTCGTCATGACCATGGGGGCGCTGCACGAGGGCCACGCCACCCTCATCCGACGGGCCAGGGAGACGCACGCCCATGTCGTCGTGACGATCTTCCTCAACCCGCTCCAGTTCGGGCCGAGGGAGGACCTGTCGCGCTACCCGCGCACCTTCGACGCGGACCTCGAGATCTGCACCGCGGCGGGGGTCGACCTCGTCTTCGCGCCGACGCCGGACGTGATCTACCCCGACGGTGACCCCGGCGTGCGGGTCTCGGCCGGCCCGCTCGGCGACGTCCTCGAGGGGCAGTCCCGGCCCGGCCACTTCGACGGCATGCTCACCGTCGTCGCGAAGCTCATGCACCTCACGCGGTGCACGTCGGCGTACTTCGGCCAGAAGGACGCCCAGCAGCTGCTCCTCATCCGGCGCATGGTCCGGGACCTCGACTTCCCGGTCCGGGTCGTCTCCGTCCCGACGGTGCGCGAGGCGGACGGGCTCGCGATGTCGAGCCGCAACACCTATCTCACCCCGTCCGACCGCGAGGTCGCCCTCTCGCTCTCCCGGGCGCTGCAGGCCGGTGCCGACGCCGCGGTCGAGGGCGCCTCGGCGATCCGCCGGGCCGCCCGGGCGGTGCTCGTGCGCGAGCCGCTCGCCCTCGTCGACTATCTCGTCCTCGTCCATCCGGAGACCCTCGAGGACGTCCCCGAGTGGTACCACGGCGAGGCCCTGCTGGCCGTGGCCGCGCGCGTGGGGACGACACGCCTCATCGACAACGTCCCGGTGCTCGTCGGCCCGGGCGGCGGCGCCCGCGAGACCTTCGCCGACCACTAGGAGACCGCCCCGTGCAGCGCTTCATGCTCCACTCGAAGATCCACCGTGCGACAGTGACCCAGGCCGACCTCCACTACGTCGGCTCGCTCACCGTCGACCGGGACCTCATGGACGCGGCCGACCTCTGGCCCGGCCAGCAGGTCGACGTCGTCGACGTCGACAACGGCAACCGGCTCACGACCTACGCCATCGAGGGCGAACGCGGCTCCGGGGTGGTCTGCATCAACGGCGCAGCCGCCCGACTCATCTCGCCCGGCGACACCGTCATCATCATCGCCTACGCGTGCATGGACGACGAGGAGGCGCGGTCCCACGAGCCGCAGGTTGTCTTCGTCGACCGGGACAACCGGATCGTCGAGGTCGGCCACGACGCGGGCGACGTGCCCGACGGCTTCGGCCTGCGGACCTCCGCCGTCACGGCCGGCGCCCGCTGAGGACCACGACCACCATCCCTGACTCATGCCACCGCAACACGCCCGGCACTTCGCAACAGACACCGGAAATATCCGGGGTGAGTTGCGAAGTGCCGGGCGTGTTGCCGCAGGGAGCGGCGGGAGGGCTGGGAGTGAGCCGACGGCGCGCGAGCCGGCTCAGCGGCATACCGTATGGACGTGACGCACCACGAGAGAGGGCGGCGATGAGCGCGAGCGGCATCCGCATCCCACGACGCCTCCGCGCCCCCGCCCCCGGCTGGACGGCCACCGCTGACGTCATCGTCGTCGGGTCAGGGATCGCCGGCCTGACCACCGCGCTGCGTCTGCGCCGCCGCGTCGCCCGGGTGCTCCTCGTGACGAAGACCGTTCTCGACGAGGGTTCGACGGCCTGGGCTCAGGGCGGGATCGCGGCGGTCATGTCGCCCGACGACAGTCCCGAGGAGCACATCCACGACACGCTCGTCGCCGGCGTCGGACTCTGCGACGTCGAGGCCGTGCACACCCTGGTCAACGAAGGGCCCGATGCGGTCTGGGACCTCATCGCGATCGGCGCGGACTTCGACCGTGGCGAGACCGGCAAGATCTCCCTGACCCGCGAGGGAGGCCACCACCGCGACCGGATCCTCCACGCGGGGGGCGATGCCACGGGACGCGAGATCAGCCGCGCCCTCATCGCTGCGCTCAACCGGGTCCGCGACGACCCGGGCATCGAGGTCATCGAGCATGCCCTCGTCGTCGACCTCCTGTCCGACGCGGACGGGCGCGTCTGCGGGGTGACGTTGCACGTCATCGGCGAGGGGCAGGTCGACGGCGTCGGCGCCGCGCACGCGAGAGCCGTCGTCCTCGCGACCGGTGGGCTCGGCCAGATCTATGCCTCGACGACGAACCCCAGCGTCGCGACCGGCGACGGGATGGCGGCGGCGCTCCGGGCCGGAGCCGAGCTCGCCGACCTGGAGTTCGTGCAGTTCCACCCCACGGTGCTCTACCTCGGGGAGGGCTCGACCGGACAGCAGCCGCTCATCTCCGAGGCGGTCCGCGGTGAGGGCGCCTTCCTCGTCGATGGCGACGGCGTTCGCTTCATGGAGGGCCAGCACCCCCTCGCCGACCTCGCGCCCCGCGACGTCGTCTCACGCGCCATCATCACGCGGATGCGTGAGACCGGGACCGACCACGTCTACCTCGACTGCCGGCATCTCGGCGCCGCGTTCCTCGAGCAGCGGTTCCCGTCCATCGTCGACCGCTGCCGTGAGCTGGGTTTCGACCCGGCGACCGAGCTGCTCCCGGTGGCCCCCGCCCAGCACTACGCCAGCGGCGGAGTGCGCACGGACCTCCGTGGCCGGACCTCGGTGGAGGGCCTGTATGCCTGCGGAGAGACCTCGTGCACCGGCGTGCACGGCGCCAACCGGCTGGCCTCCAACTCGCTCCTCGAGGGGCTCGTCTTCGCCCGCCGGACCGCGGACGACCTCATCGCACGGCTCGGGGCGGGCGAGCTGCCGCCGACCACACCGATCCCCGACCCGGACCCGCCCGTGCGGGAGCTCGTCCGGGGCAAGAGGCGCCTGGCCGTCCAGCGGGCGATGACGGCGGGTGCCGGCTCAGTGCGCTCGGCAGGATCCCTGGCGCAGACCGAGGCGGCGCTCGCGGCAGTCGCGGCGCGGGCGGCGGAGAAGGACACCCGCCGTGTCTGCGGACCCAAGAGCTGGGAGACGACGAATCTGCTCCACCTCGGTCGGGCCCTGACCCACGCCGCGCTGCTCCGGGAGGAGACCCGGGGCGGCCACGTGCGGGAGGACTTCCCGGAGCGAGACGACGCGCGGTTCCTGCACCACATCGTGGTCTCTCGGGGACCCGACGGCCACCTCGCGGCCCATCGCGTCGACGTGCCCCGATCCAACCTGGACGGCCTCGACCTCGATCATGCCACCCCGAGACATGCTGTGGCCCAAGCACATTCGACAGGAGACCTGGAATGACTGCTGGTACGGCCGACGGGCTCTCCGGCTTCCCCGACGCGTGGGCCCGCGAGCTCGTCGCCACTGCCCTGCGTGAGGACCTCGGCCCCGACGGGCTCGACGTGACGACCCTCGCGACGATCCCGGCCGACCAGGAGCGCGCCGGGGCGATCGTCGCGCGGGCACCGGGCGTCATCGCAGGAGGACCGGTCATCAGCCTGGTCCTCGAGGCCGTCGCCGCGACGATCGGCGCTCCCGTCCCCGCGGTGGAGGTCGTCCGCCCGGACGGCAGCCGGGTCGAGCGGGGTGACGTCGTCGCCCGGGTGAGCGGCAGGACGCAGGTCGTCCTCACCGCGGAGCGGACCATCCTCAACATCCTCTGCCGCCTCTCCGGCGTCGCGACGCACACGCGCCGCTGGGCCGATGCGCTCGAGGGCACGTCGACGATGGTCCTCGACACGCGCAAGACGACACCCGGGATGCGCTGGCTGGAGAAGTACGCCGTCCGCGCCGGGGGCGGGACCAACAAGCGCCTCGGCCTCTACGACGTCGCGATGATCAAGGACAACCACAAGCTGGCCGCGGGGTCGGTCGGCGCCGCGCACGCCCTCGTGCGCGAGCGCTTCCCCGACGTGGACGTCCAGGTCGAGGTGACGACGCCGGCCGAGGCGCGGGAGGCCTACGACGCCGGGGCACGCTTCATCATGTGCGACAACATGCCGGTCGACGTGCTCCGCGAGACGGTCGCACTGCTGCGGGCTCTCCCCGAGCCGGTCGAGATCGAGGCGACGGGCGGGCTCACGCTCGAGGTCGTGCGGGAGTACGCGGCGACGGGGGTCGACTTCGTCTCGGTGGGCGGGCTGACGCACAGCTCCCCGATCGTCGACCTCGCGCTCGATCTCGTCGACTGATCGTCACCACACCACCAGGCCGTATGCCGCTGGGCTCATTCCCCGTGCCCCGCCCCGCGGGCTTCAGTAGCCGCGCCACCAGAGGTTGACGGCGTAGTCCACCCCGATGGCGTCCGGGTGCTCCGCGAGGATGAGGTCGGCGTGCTCCGGCGCGAACTCGATGCGGACCACTGCCTCGAAGTCCTCGCGTGAGTCGAAGTCCCATCGGATGTCGAGCCGCTCGCGTGACCAACCCTGCCGCCGCCAGAACCGCTCGACCGCCCGCGGGTCGTAGGAGGGCAGGGCCCGGCGGAACCAGGCACCGAACGTCGACCGCGTGGCGTCGTTGTCGATGACGAACGCCGCGCCTCCGGGTCGCATGATCCGGTCCAGCTCGGCCAGCCCGGGCTCGCATCCGGGCCCGAAGAAGTAGGCCCAGCGGGCATGGGCCACGTCGAACGACGCATCCGCAACCCCGATCGAGGCGGCGCCCTCCTCACGGACCGAGCACAGCGGCATACGGGAAACTCGTTGTGCTGCAAGGGAAGCGAGCGGTGGGTGAGGTTCTACGCCGACGACGGAGCGAGCCGTCCGGGCGAACATCGGCAGGTGGTAGCCGGACCCGCACCCGATGTCGACGACGTCCCGCCCCGCCCAGTCGAGAATCCTGCGCATCGCCGCCTCGATGACGCCGGGCCGGTCCACGCCGCGGTTCTCGATCTCGTAGACGTCGGGGGTGTCCCAGATGTTGGGGGAGGGGATGGCCCCGGTCATCCGGTGGGTCCCCCGGGAGGCGACGCAGCCATCGTCGCCGGATGCACGATGAGGGGCAGCAGCTTGCGGGCGCCACGGGCGCGCACCGCCCGGACCTGGGCGAGGTGTGCCTCCGCGCGGATCGCGAGCTCCTCGTAGGCGGCCGGGCCCATCAGCTCGATGAGCTCGGGGGCGTTGGAGCGGTAGACCGGCTCGCGGCCGACGTGCGCCTCGGAGTTGCCGGAGCAGTACCAGTCGAGGTCGTGCCCGCCCGGACCCCAGCCGCGCCGGTCGTACTCGGTGATCGTCACCTCGAGATAGCTCGACTCGTCGGGCAGCTCCACGGTCCGGTAGGTGCGCCGGATCGGGAGCTGCCAGCAGACGTCGGGCTTCGCGGTGTGCGGCTGGGCCCCGGTGAGGACGGCGTGCTGGTGCAGGGCGCAACCGGCGCCGGCGGGGAAGCCCGGCCGGTTGAGGAAGATGCACGCCCCGTCGACGACGCGCGTCTTGCGGGCCCCGTCCTCCTTCTCCGACCAGTCCTTCCGGCGGCCAGTGGCCGAGCCGACGTCCCGGTACTGCCACTCGTCCTCGCCGAGCTCAGCGACGACGGCGGCGACGCGCTCGAGGTCGTCGTCATCGGTGAAGTGCGCCCCGAGGGTGCAGCACCCGTCGTCGGGCCGGCCCTCGTAGATGCCCTGGCAGCCGCTGCCGAAGATGCAGGTCCAGCTGCTCGTCAGCCAGGTGAGGTCGCAGCGGAAGCGCTGTCCAGCGTCCGCGGGGTCGGTGAACTCGACCCACACGCGGGGGAGGTCAAGCGGAGCTTCGGCCACCGCCACACCCTACGTCGCCATGCGGGCACCCGCCCGGCGGTTGGCCGGGTGGGTGCTCCGGACTCCCTCGCCCTCAGTGCGACGTTGCCATCGTGTCCCGGTGGTGCATCCGCGTGAGCTGGATGTCGGCGGCCCCGACGATGAACGTCACGGCGCCGATGATCCAGGCGGTCCAGGCCATCGGGCTGGTGCCGGTGAAGCCCATGACCCAGGGCGAGACGAAGAACGCCACACCGAGCAGAGCCATGAGGCCCTCGAGCGGGATGACATCCGGGCGGACCAGCTCGGCGATCGCGGCCAGGGCCGTGATGATGCCGAGGGCGACCATGGTCATGGTCGCCCGGTCGGTTGTCGTCGTCCAGATCGGCGACAGGAAGGCGTAGACGCCGGCGATGAGAGGCAGCAGATCCTGTAGTTGCATCCCTCGCTTCATGATGGGATCGACCCTCTTTCACATACGGGTCCGTCGATCCGAGGCGGACCGGACACTTCGATTGTCGATCCGAGCGACCTGCCGGTCAACGTGCCCGGACTCCCGGCCGATGCTCCCGCGTGCCAGTAGATTCAGGGCATGAACGGCACCGACGGGAGCCCGGCGGTCGTCATCCGCGACCTCACCGTGGTGCGCGGCAAGCGACAGGTCCTGTCGGAGCTGTCCCTCGAGATCCCCTCACGTCAGGTGGTCGGGCTGCTCGGCCCGTCCGGCTCAGGCAAGTCGACGCTGATGCGGTCGATCGTCGGGGTCCAGGTCGTCGAGTCCGGAACGGTCACGGTTCTCGACCACCCGGCCGGGTCGCCGGCGTTGCGGCACCGGGTCGGCTACGTGTCGCAGTCGCCCAGCGTCTATCCGGATCTCACGATCCGGGAGAACGTCGCCTACTTCGGCCGGGCCGTCGGCCTCACCGGGCGCGGGCTGCGCGAGACCGTCGCCCGCACCCTGGCGGAGGTCGACCTCACCGACCACGCCGCCGTCCTCGTCCGCAACCTCTCGGGCGGGCAGGAGTCGAGGGTCTCGCTGGCCTGCGCCCTCGTCGGGCGCCCCGGGCTGCTCGTCCTCGACGAGCCGACGGTCGGTCTCGACCCGGTGCTGCGCCGCGACCTGTGGAACCACTTCCGCGACCTCGCCGAGCAGGGGTGCTCGCTCATCGTGTCGAGCCACGTCATGGACGAGGCGGCCCGCTGCGACCGTCTCGTGCTCCTGCGGGAGGGCCGGGTCCTCGCCGACCTGACACCGGCAGAGCTGCTCGAGCGCACGGGCGAGTCCGACGCCGACGCCGCCTTCCTCGCCCTCGTGGAGGCCACGGGCGGAGGGGAGATCTGGTGAACCTCGGCCTGACCCTCGCGACGACGGGACGCGTCCTGCGGCAGCTCCGCACCGACCACCGCACGATCGGCCTCATCATGGTCGTGCCCATGGTCTCGATCGGGCTCATCGCCTGGATCTACGAGAACACCCCCATCTTCGACGCCATCGGCCCGGCGCTCCTCGGGGTCTTCCCGATGATCGTCATGTTCGTCGTGACGTCGGTGGCGACCCTGCGTGAGCGCCAGTCGGGCACGCTCGAGCGTCTCCTCACGACACCCATGGGCAAGGGCGACTTCATGCTCGGCTACGCCGGAGCCTTCGGCGCGTTGGCGGTCGTCCAAGCCCTCCTCGCCACCTCCTTCGCCATCTGGGTGTGCGACCTCGACGTCGTCGGGCCGCTCTGGATGCTCGTGCTCGTCGCCGTCCTCGTCGCCGTCCTCGGGACCGCCCTCGGACTGCTCGCGAGCGCCTTCGCGCGGACCGAGTTCCAGGCCGTGCAGTTCATGCCGGCCTTCATCACGCCCCAGTTCCTCCTGTGCGGGCTCCTCGTCGACCGCGACCAGCTCCCGGACTTCCTCGGACTCGTCTCCGACGTGCTGCCGCTGTCCTACGCCGTCGACGCGATGAAGGAGGTCACCGCACACACCGACGTGACGAGCGCCGGGGTCTCGTCGATGGCCATCGTCGTGGGCTTCATCGTCCTCGCCCTTGCCCTGGCCGCGCTCACCCTCAGCCGACGCACACCCTGACGACCCTGTCATTCGTGGCCACTCGACCGGGACTGAGCCGGGTGTTTGTGGCCACTCGACGTGGCGTTCGGTTCGGGGCCACTCGACCGGGTGTTTGTGGCCACTCGACCCGGGGGTGTCGGGGGTGCTCGTTCAGGGGATGTTCACCGGAGACCGCTACTGTCGCACCATGCGCCTGGGCGTCATCGACATCGGGTCCAACACGGTCCACCTCCTCGTCGTCGACGCGTATCCGGGTGCCCACCCGCTCCCGGCCTTCTCGCACAAGATCGACCTGCGCCTGTCGGAGAACCTCACCCCGGAGGGCCTGATCAGCGACGACACGGCAGACCGGCTCGTCGAGTTCGTGCGGGAGTGCCTCGAGATCGCCGAGGACCACGGCGTCCAGGACCTCTTCGCCTTCGCGACCTCGGCGATGCGTGAGGCCCCCAACGGTGACGCGGTCATCGCGCGGGTGAGGGAGCGGACGGGCGTTGCCCTCGAGGTGCTGAGCGGCGCGGACGAGTCCCGGGTGACGTTCCTCGCCGTGCGCCGCTGGTTCGGCTGGTCGAGCGGCCGCCTGCTCGTCATCGACATCGGAGGCGGCTCGCTGGAGCTCGCGGCGGGCATCGACGAGGACCCCGATGCCGCGATCAGTCTCCCGCTCGGGGCGGGGCGCCTCACCCGGGAGCGCCTCGTCGGCGACCCGCCCACGGCCGAGGAGACTCGTGCCGTCCGCTCGTACATCCGCACGACCCTGGCCCGTCAGGTGCGGCCGCTGCTCACGGCCGGCGCCCCCGACCGCGCAGTGGGCACGTCGAAGACGATGCGTGCGCTCGCGCGGATCGCCGGGGCGGCTCCGCGCGACGAAGGCCAGTTCGTCCCCCGTGAGCTGCGCCGCGCCGACCTCGGGACGATCGTCGACAAGCTCAAGGGCCTCGACGCCGCGTCCCGGTCGGCGCTTCCCGGCGTCTCCGAGGCACGGGCGCAGCAGATGCTTGCGGGTGCGCTCGTGGCCGAGGCCGCGATGGACCTGCTGGGCATCGACCGGCTCGACATCTGCCCGTGGGCCCTGCGGGAGGGGCTGATCCTCCGTCGTCTCGACCACCTCGGTCCGGAGTAGGTCGCCGGAGGTCGCCCGGAGCAGGTCGCCGGCGTGTGACGCGTCACGTGGACTCGATCGGTGCTCGCGTCGGCAGTGTCGCAGAATGAACCCCATGACGATCCGCATCGGGCTGTCCACGGCCGCGATGTATCCCGACAACGCGGCCACCGCCTTCGCGACGGCCGCGCGACTCGGCTACGAAGCGATCGAGGTCATGGTGTGGACGGACCCGGTGACCCAGGAGCCTGGCGCCCTGCGCGCCCTGAGTGACCACCACGGACTGCCGATCGTCTCCGTGCACGCCCCGACCCTGCTGCTCACCCAGCGGGTGTGGGGAACCGATCCGTGGGACAAGGTCGACCGGTCCATCGAGCTCGCGCTCGAGGTGGGAGCGACGATCGTCGTGCTGCACCCGCCCTTCCGGTGGCAGCGCGACTACGCCGCCGGCTTCGTCGACGGCATCGCCCTGCGCGAGCACGACACAGGGATCCGGCTCGCGGTGGAGAACATGTTCCCGTGGCGCACCGCGCGCCGCGAGATGCTCGCCTACCTCCCCCACTGGGATCCGGTCGACCAGCCCTACGACAACGTGACGCTCGACCTGTCGCACACGGCCACGGCCGGCTCGGACGCGATGCACATGGCGCGTGAGCTGGGGGAGCGCCTCGCCCACGTGCACCTTGCCGACGGGCTCGGGTCGTACAAGGACGAGCACCTCGTTCCGGGGCGGGGCACCCAGCCGTGCGGTGAGCTGCTCGAGTACCTCGTGGAGATCGGCTGGTCGGGCGACGTCATCGTCGAGGTGGGGACCCGCAAGATGACGCCGGACCAACGGGAGGCGGCCCTCGTCGAGGCCCTGGCGTTCGCGCAGTTCGCGATCGTCCCGACACGGGGCGCCAGTCGCATCTGAGGTGACGCCGTCGAGGTCAGGCCCGGAAGCCGCGTGGTCGCACCACGACCTGGTCGATGCTCGCTTCGAGGGTGGCCGCGACCGCGAACCGCACGGCGCTGACGACGGACCCGACGTGCAGGTAGTCCTCGGCCTGGTACGGCCCGCCCTCGAAGTCGATCATCTCGTGCTGCATGTCGGTGTCGACACGCCCGGGGTGGATGGAGGTGACCCGCACGCCGGACCCACGCTCTTCCTCGCGCAGCGCGTCGGCGAAGGCACGGAGCGCGAACTTCGAGGCGGTGTACGGCCCCATGGTGGGGGATGCCGCGAGCCCTGCCCCCGAGTTGATGGCCACGACGAGACCCTGGGCGGCACGGAGGGCGGGGAGCAGGGCGCGCGTGATCCCTGCCACCGCAACGACGTTGACCCGCATCGACGCCTCCCAGTGGGACATCGGCACATCGGCGACCGTGCCGCGGTGCAGGACTCCCGCGGAGTGAACGAGCACGTCGACCCGGGGCAGGCGCGGCACGAGCTCAGTGAGGGCGGCCTCGAGCGAACCGCCGGGCCCACAGTCGAGCAGGTCGGCGACGAAGCCCTCGGCGGACGGAAGCGCATCGACAGCCCGCTCGACCGCAGCGTCAGTCCGGCCACCGACGACGACATGGTGGGTGGCGGCCAGGTCCTCGGCCACTGCGCGGCCGATGCCCCGCGTGGCCCCGGTGACGACTGCGACGGGTCGGTCGGTCGCGCTCATGGCGTCAGCCTAGGCCGTGTTGCTCAAGGAAGCTGGTGAGCCGGATTCCCCCAGACTTCGGCGTCGAGCAGCGTCATTGCCAGTGCGGGCCACGCCTCCCGCCTAGGACGGTGCAGCCGCATGGGTGTCCATTTCGCTGCATAAACTGTTGGCTCGTATGCCCGTCCGTGATGTCTATGCGCAGACTGATGGTTTCCTGTTCGACCGAAGGACTGAGCCGTGCCCGACCGACCTGAGATCGTCTGCATCTGCGGCTCTACCCGGTTCGTGGACGAGATGCGTGCGGCGAACCGTGATCTGACCTTCGCAGGTGTCATCGTCGTCGCGCCAGGCGAAGCGGACGAGTTGATCACCAACGAGCAGAAGACCGCGCTGGACTCCCTCCACCTGCGCAAGATCGACCTGGCTGACCGGGTTCTGGTCGTCAACCCCGGCGGGTACATCGGCGAGTCCACGAGCAGGGAGATCGCATATGCCCACGCCACCGGCAAGCCGGTCTCGTTCACCGATCCTGACCAGTAGACGCTTCGTGGTGCGGGCGGGCACCGAGTCACGGTCAGCCTCGCCGGGTGTTGCCTGAGGGTCTTCGCAGTCGTCGGGCTTGCGTCGCGCGACGTGATCTCTGATGAGGCGTGGGCCGTGCTCGGACCTCTGTTTCCCGCTGTGAAGGCGACGGGCCGTCCGCCATTGGAGCGACGCACGGTGGTCGAGGCGACGACGATCCCGGAACATAGCGAGGGCTCGCGATGCGATCAGACGAGATCACTCGCAGCCACCATTCCAGTCAGTGCCTCGCCGACACAACTCCACTGGGTCCAGACCTTGAGCAGAACGGCCCTGCGCCGACCACGACGGGAGGTGTCGTATGCCGCTGAGCCGGCTGGGCGGCATACGGCCCTCAGGGGGTGGCTGGGACTCAGGCGAGCCCTAGCGCTGCTGCCTCCTCCCACAGTTCCTCGCGCACCCGTGGGTGAGCGCACTCGTCGATGAGGTCCCGGCACTGCTCACGCTCGTCGTGCCCCCAGAGGCTGGCGACGCCGTTCTCGGTGACGATCGCGCTCTGCTGGAAGCTCGTCACGGGCTCGTCCACGAGCGGCACGATCGTCGACACGTCGGCCTTGGGGTGCCAGGAGCGCAGTGCGATGAAGGACTGGCCGCCGGGGGAGTGGAGCGCGCCGACGATGAAGTCGGTCTGGCCGCCGAAGCCCGAATGGATCCGCGCGTTGATGCGGGACGCGTTGGCCTGGCCGAAGAGATCGACCTCGAGGGCGGTGTTGACGGAGGTCATGCGGCGCTGCTGGGCGATGAGTCCCGGGTCGTTGGTCTTCTCCGTGCGCAACATCCGCACCCACGCGTTGCCGTCGACCCAGTCGTAGAGGTCCTGGCTGCCGAAGACGAACGACGCGACGAGCGGATGATCGCGGTCGAGGGCCCCAGCCGCGTCGAGCGCGAGGATGCCGTCGGAGAACATCTCGGTCCACACCCGGATGCCCTTGCGGCCGGTGATCGCGTTGAGCGTCGCGTCAGGCACGGCGCCGATACCGAGCTGCATCGTCGAGCCGTCGAGGACCATCGAGGCCACCCGCTCGCCGATCGTCGCACTGTCCTCGTCAGGCGTCCCTGCGGAGTGGGTCACGAGCGGCTCGTCGACCTCGATCGCCACGTCGACGTGGTCGAGGGGCACCTGGGCGTCGCCGAACGTGTACGGCATCCGGTCGTTGATGACGGCGATGACGAGGCCGCCGCGCGCCCGGCAGGCGTCGATCGCCGCCGGCAGGACGTTGACCTCCACCCCGAGGCTCAGCTGCCCGTCCCGGGGCGGCGCGCAGTGGATGAGGACCGCGTCCGGCAGGAGCGTGCGCGAGTAGAGGAGTGGCACGAGCGACAGTCGCGAGGGGACGTAGCGCAGAGCGGGATGGCGGCGCATACCGGCCCCGACGAAGCAGGTCTCGACGGTGACGCCCTCTCGCTCGGGCAGGCCGGGCGGGGCGTTGAGGGCGTGGAGGATGTAGGAGGGGAGGGCTTCGTCGAGGACCCTCACGCCGACCCACGGGATGGCCATGTTCCCGCTGGCGACGATGCGCGGGTTGGGTGGCAGTGACTGGACCCTGGAGCTCAGCTCCTCAACCGAAACGGTCTGCATGGCCCCATCCTTGCCGACCGGCGCCTGTCCCCGCCGGGTCCCTCGCCCCGGCGTGACGAACGTGTCGTGTCAGCTGGCCTTGCGCTTGCTGGCCGCCTTCTTCGTCGTCGCCTTCTTCGCCGCGGTCTTCTTGGCTGCGGTCTTCTTGGCCGGGGCCTGGTCCGTGGACTTCCTCGCCGTGGACTTCTTCGTTGTGGACTTCCTCGCAGGCTTCTCCTCGGCCTCGTCGCCCTCGGCCTCGTCGC
>NZ_JAJJPG010000006.1:4491-7199 GCF_032907665.1 Intrasporangium sp. | reverse complement strand
CCTCGGCCTCGTCGCCCTCGGCCTCGTCGCTCGCGGCGCTCGCAGCAGAGCCGGACTTGGCCGCCTTCGCCTTGTCGACGCTGCGCTGCAGGGCTGCGAGGAGGTCGACGACCTCGCTCTCCTCGGCCTCGGGCGCGGGAGCCTCCTTGAGCTCGCCACCCTCGATCTTGCTCGCCACGAGCGCCTCGACCGCCTCCGAGTAGTCGTCCTCGAACTCCTCCGGCTCGTAGTCTCCGGCGAGCGAGTCGACGAGCGAGGAGGCCATGGCGAGCTCCTTGTCCGTGGCGTGCGTGTCCTCGGAGAGGAAGTCGAACTCCGGCTGGCGCACCTCGTCGGCCCAGAGCAGCGTCTGCAGCACGATGACCCCCTCGCGGACCCGGAGCACCGCGAGCGTCATCCGGGTGCGGATGGAGACGGTGACGAGAGCCATCCGGTCCGCCTTCTCGAGGGCGTCCCGGAGCAGGACGTAGGGCTTGAGCCCCGTCTTGTCGGGCTCGAGGTAGTAGGACCGGTCGAACAGGAGCGGGTCGATCTGGTCCGCGGGCACGAACTTCTCGATCGAGATCTCCTTGGACGATCGCGAGGGCAGCGTCTTCATGTCCTCGTCCGAGAGGACGACCATCTGCCCGTCCGCGGTCTCGTACCCCTTGGCGATGTCGGAATACGGCACTTCCTCGCCGTCGATCGAGCACACGCGCTGGTACTTGATGCGTCCTCCATCCTTCTCGTGGACCTGCCGGAACTGCACGTCGTGGTTCTCCGTCGCGGAGAAGAGGCGGACAGGGACGTTGACGAGTCCGAAGGAGACTGCGCCTTTCCAGATGGCTCGCATGAGAACAAGAATGCACCCATGCGCCCCATGCTCGCGACGCCGACTCTGACCATTCCGTCAGGGGACGCCTGGATTCACGAGGTGAAATGGGACGGAATGCGGGTGCTCGTCGACGTCAGCGACGGGTCGATCCGGCTCACCTCACGCACGGAGCGCGACGTGACGGTGGCCTTTCCGGAGCTCGCCGGCCTCTCGTCGGAATATGCCGACATGCTCCTCGACGGCGAGATCGTGTGCCTCGACGGTGGCAAGCCGTCCTTCGGCCTGCTCGCGGAGCGCTTCCACGTGACCAATCCGCGACGCGCCCTGCTCCTCGCGGAGCGCAGCCCGGTCACCCTCATGACGTTCGACCTGCTCCGGCTCTACGGCGTCGAGCTGCTCGGGCGCGCGTGGACCGACCGCCGCGCCACCCTGGAGCGCCTCGAGCTCGAGAGTGCGAGGTGGCAGACGCCGCCGACGTTCGAAGACGGGCACGTGCTCCACTCGGCGACGAGGGAGCAGGGGCTGGAGGGCATCGTCAGCAAGCGGATCAGCTCGATCTACCGTCCCG
This sequence comes from Intrasporangium sp., assembly GCF_032907665.1. Lineage (GTDB taxonomy): Bacteria > Actinomycetota > Actinomycetes > Actinomycetales > Dermatophilaceae > Intrasporangium. The sequence continues at coordinate 5,817 of NZ_JAJJPG010000006.1, read as the reverse complement.
GCGTCCGCTCACCCGACTGGCTCAAGTCCCCCCATCGGGGCAGCACGTCGGTGGTCATCGGCGGCTGGCGACCGGAGTCGACGGGGACGGTGCGGGACCGGCTCGGTGCGGTGCTCGTCGGGGTGCCCGGACCCGACGGTCTCCGCTTCCTCGGCCGGGTCGGTGCGGGTCTGGCCGGGAAGGCCGGCGACGCGCTGCGGCGCAGTCTGACTCCTCTGGAGCTCGACGAGTCACCGTTCGCCACGGAGGTCCCACCCGAGGACGCGATCGGGGCGCGGTGGGTGCAGCCGCTCATCGTCGCCGATGTCGAGTCCCTCGGGCTGAGCCACCAGGGACGGCTGCGGCAGCCTGCCTTCAAGCGCCTCCGTGAGGACCTGACCCCCGACGACGTCGACGACCTCGTCCCCGGGGGTGCCTGATGCCCGGGCCGCCCCGACAGCATCCGGCCACGAAGGTCACCGTCGAGGTCGACGGACGACGGATGAAGCTGAGCAGTCTCGAAAAGGTGATGTATCCGGCAACGGGCACGACCAAGGCCGAGGTGATCGACTACTACGCCCGGATCTCGGCCGTGATTCTCCCCCATCTCGCTCACCGGCCGGTCACCCGAATCCGATATCCGCACGGCGTCGGCGACATGCAGTTCTTCGAGAAGAACGTGCCGGCCGGGACACCGGACTGGATTCGACGGGCGGGGCGCGACCCGGTCTTTCCCTTCATCGACGACCTGGCCGGCCTCACCTTCTTCGCCAACCTCAACTCCCTCGAGCTGCACGTGCCTCAGTGGCGGTTCGACGGGGTGGGGCGTGAGGCCGTCGCCCTGAACCCTGACCGTCTCGTCATCGACCTCGATCCCGGGCCTGGGACCGGCCTGCGCGAGGTGTCGGTGGTCGCCGTCCTCGTGCGCGAGCGCCTCACCGAGATCGGGTTGGATCCCGTTCCGGTGACGAGCGGGAGCAAGGGGATGCAGCTCTATGCGAGCCTGCCGGGCGCCGCGCACACGAGCGATGAGATCAGGGACACGGTCCAGCAGCTGGCCCAGGAGCTGGCGAGGAAGCATCCGGACCTCGTCGTCTGGAAGATGGCAAAGGACCTGCGCCCGGGCAAGATCTTCCTCGACTGGAGCCAGAACGTCGCGGCCAAGACGACGATCTGCCCCTACTCGCTCCGTGGTCGGGAGGCGCCGACGGTGGCCGCGCCTCGCAGCTGGGACGAGGTCGAGGCGGGGGCCGACGGCGAGGAGCTGCGCCAGCTGCGGTCGGACGAGGTCCTCGAGCGGGTCGAGGATTTCGGCGACCTGGCCGCCCAGATCGCCGGCCCTCGAGG
>NZ_JAJJPG010000006.1:0-4391 GCF_032907665.1 Intrasporangium sp. | reverse complement strand
CCCTCGAGGGTGCCGACGTGAACGGCAGTGTCGCCGTCGCGTCAGTGGGCCTTGTCGTAGGCCGCCTGGATCTCCGAGGAGATCCGGCCCCGGTCGGACACCTGGTACCCGTTGGACCGAGCCCACTCGCGAACTGCGGCGAGGTCGGACCGTTTGGCCCCTCCACCGGAGGACGAGCGGCGTCGTCCGCGCCCGCCGCTGCTGCGACGTGCGTGCCCGGTCCAGGATGCCAGTGCGTCGCGCAGCTTTCGCGCATTCTTCTCGCTGAGGTCGATCTCGTAGGAGACCCCGTCGATTGCGAAGGAGACGGTTTCGTCCGCCTTGCCGCCGTCGACATCGTCGATGAGGACGACTTCCACTCGCTGAGCCATGTTTCTCCATCTGGTGTCGTGATGGCAATTGTCTGCCGAGAATGCTGCGCATTCGCGGCGAGGGCCAATTTACACGCAATTACCAATGCAGAGGAATGGGGGTCGCAATTGGGGACGAAACATGGACCCAGTTGGGATGTGCGAGTTTCTACTTTTCTTCGGCAGATATGCGCGTGGCCTCGGCGTCGCGCTCGGCCTCCCACTTCGCGAGGGCAATTCGCTCACGTCTGTCGCCCTCGAGAATGTTCTTGATGATGACGTAGAAGAGCCACGTGACACCCACCGTCGGGAGGAGCGCGAGGACGTAGGGCAGGACGGATTCCATGGGTCCATGATCCCACGACCGGAGCGCGTGCCTGTCGCCTCGGCATTGTCGCCGCCGACCTCTACCGTGGCGGCCATGGCCACGAAGTCGACCAGCCGACGCCCCGCTCGTTTCCGTTGTGCCGAGTGCGGGTGGAGCACGGCGAAGTGGGTGGGCCGCTGCGGCGAGTGCCAGGCATGGGGCAGCGTCGCCGAGTCCGGTGCCACCGGCGCGCCCCGCACCGTCCCAGCCGCGGTGACGCGACCGGCGGTCCGGATCGCCGACGTCGACCTCACCAGCGCCGCTGCCAGGCCGACCGGAGTGGCCGAGTTCGACCGGGTGCTCGGCGGCGGTCTCGTCCCGGGAGCCGTCGTGCTCGTGGCCGGCGAGCCGGGCATCGGCAAGTCGACGCTGCTGCTCGACGTCGCGGCCCGCGCGGCGCGGCAGGGCGCCGCCGCCCTGTACGTCAGCGGTGAGGAGTCCGCCGCGCAGGTCCGGTCACGGGCCGGGCGGATCGACGCGCTGGCCGACACGCTCTACCTCGCCGCCGAGACCGATCTGGCGACAGTCCTCGGGCACGTCGAGGCGAGTGCCCCGCAGCTGCTCGTCGTCGACTCGGTGCAGACCATCGCGAGCGCCGACGTCGAGGGACAGGCCGGCAACGTGTCGCAGGTGCGCGAGGTCGCGGCGAGCCTCATCCGGGCGGCGAAGGACCGCGGAATCGCCGTCCTTCTCGTCGGCCACGTCACCAAGGACGGCTCGATCGCCGGGCCACGAGTCCTCGAGCACCTCGTCGACGTCGTGGTCCAGTTCGAGGGCGACCGGCACTCGCGGCTGCGACTGGTCCGTGCGGTGAAGAACCGCTACGGCCCGACCGACGAGGTGGGATGCTTCGACCTGTCCGAGGCCGGCATCGTCGGCCTCGCGGACCCCAGCGGACTCTTCCTCTCCGACCGCGCGCACGCGGTGGCGGGAACCTGCGTGACGGTCACCCTCGAGGGCCGGCGTCCCCTCGTCGCCGAGGTCCAGGCGCTCGTCGCGCCGTCCACGCTGCCGTCGCCCCGCCGGACGTCGAGTGGACTGGACGCGGCCCGGCTCGCCATGGTGATCGCGGTCCTCGACAAACGGGCGGGGGCGCCGGTCGGTGCCCAGGACATCTTCGCGGCAACAGTGGGCGGCGTCCGGGTCACTGAGCCGGCGGCCGATCTTGCCCTCATCTGCGCGCTCGCCTCCTCGGTGCTCGACCGACCTCTGCCTGTCGACGCGATCGCCATCGGGGAGGTGGGGCTCGCCGGGGAGGTCCGCAGGGCAACGGGAATCGGCCGACGGCTGACCGAGGCGGCCCGGCTCGGCTTCCGACATGCCGTCGTGCCTACGGGCAGCAGGGCCGACACCCCGGTGCCTGAGGGGATCGACGTGATCGAGGTCGGTAGTGTCGCCGAGGCGATCGAGACGATGCGCCGCCTCGGCGTCCAGCGGACGGTTCCCGCATTGGCGCGCGACACCGCCTAGACTGCGGCCACCGCCCTCTTCACGCGGAAGCGATCTCCGGCCGGCCGAACGGGAAGTGATGGACAGGAACGACGACGAGCTGCTGCTGCGTGCGGCCCTCGCCGCGGTCGCTCCCGGCACCGAGCTGCGAGACAGTCTCGAGCGCATCCTGCGCGGTCGCACGGGTGCCCTCATCGTGCTCGGCTTCGACCGGATCGTCGAGGCGATCTGCACCGGGGGTTTCACGCTCGACGTCGAGTTCTCGGCCACCCGCCTGCGCGAGCTGTGCAAGATGGACGGCGCCGTCGTCCTCGACCGCGAGGGGACCCGTATCCTCCGGGCCGCCACGCAGCTCGTGCCCGACTCGAGCATCGAGACGTCCGAGTCGGGCACCCGGCACCGCACGGCCGAGCGGGTCGCCAAGCAGACCGGCTTCCCCGTCATCTCGGTGAGCCAGTCCATGGGTGTCGTTGCCCTCTACGTCGGCAACAAGCGGCACGTCGTCGAGGGCTCACCGACGACGCTGTCCCGAGCCGACCAAGCGCTCCAGACCCTTGAGCGCTACAAGGCCCGTCTCGACGAGGTGACCGGCACCCTCTCGGCGCTCGAGATCGAGGACCTCGTGACGATTCGCGACGTCACGTCCGTGCTCCAGCGCCTCGAGATGGTGCGGCGCATCTCAGAGGAGATCCGGGACTACGTCGTCGAGCTCGGCACCGACGGCCGGCTGCTCAGCCTCCAGCTCGAGGAGCTCGTCGGCGGCCTCGGCAACGACCGCGAGCTCGTCATCCGCGACTACCTGCCGGCGACGAAGTCCGAGCTCACGGCGGAGGAGGCCCTCGCCAACCTCGAGGCCCTCAACGCCGTCGAGCTGCTCGACCTGTCCGCAGGTGCGCGAGCGGTCGGCTTCTCCGTCGTCGGTGACAGCCTCGACGCGCCGGTGAGCCCGTTGGGCTACCGCCTGCTGACCAAGGTCCCGCGACTGCCGAGCGCCATCGTCGAGCGGCTCGTCAACCACTTCGAGTCGCTGCAGCGGCTGCTCGCCGCCGGCATCGAGGACCTCATGCTCGTCGAGGGGGTCGGAGAGGGGCGGGCCCGGGCGGTTCGCGAGGGACTGTCTCGGCTTGCCGAGTCGTCGATCCTCGAGCGCTACGTCTGAGGCGACGGTCTCGGCCGACGCGCGGGCGTTACCGTGTCCGCATGCCGCTCGGCCACGTTCCGCTCTCCGTCCTGAGGCAGCGCATCACGACGTGGTACGCCGAAGCGGGTCGGGATCTCCCGTGGCGCGGCCCCGGGTGCAGCCCTTGGGGAGTTTTCCTCTCCGAGGTCATGGCGCAGCAGACGCCGCTCTCCCGGGTCGAACCGGTCTGGCGGGAGTGGATGGCGCGGTGGCCGACGCCATCAGGCCTCGCCGGAGCCGCCCCCGGTGACGCCGTGCGCGCCTGGGGCCGCCTCGGCTACCCCCGTCGGGCCCTGCGACTTCACGAGGCCGCGACGTTCATGGTCGTGCGGCACGGGGGCGACGTGCCGCGCACTCCGGCCGAGCTGCTCGCCCTTCCGGGGGTCGGGCCCTACACCGCAGCAGCGGTGGCCTGCTTCGCCTTCGACATCCCGGAGGTCGTCGTCGACACGAATGTGCGCAGGGTCCTTGCCCGGGCGGTCGAGGGCAAGGCGTTACCGGCCCCGACGTTGACCCGGTCCGAGACCGAGCTCGCCACGCACGCGATGCCTGCGGGGCGGCATACGGCCCCCTCTGCGCGGCGGGAGGCGAACGTCTGGAACGTCGCCGTCATGGAGCTCGGCGCCCTCGTCTGCGTCGCGCGCGGGCCGCGGTGCGAGGAGTGCCCGGTCGCCGACCTCTGCGCCTGGAGGGCGGCCGGGCGACCTCCCTACGACGGGCCTCCACGACGGGGACAGGCGTGGCACGGCACCGACCGACAGGTGCGCGGCGAGATCCTGCGCAGGCTGCGCGACGAGCACGCGCCGCTTCCCCTGACGGCCCTCGAGGGAGCCGGGCCCGACCGCTCGCAGCTGATGCGTTGCCTCGACTCCCTGGTCGCCGACGGCCTGGTTGAGCCACTGTCCCGCAAGCGATTTCGCCTGCCTGTGTGACGAGATCCCGCCGTGCACACCCCGGTCCATTGATGCGGTCGTCAGCCGGGGGAGTGGGCTCAGAAGGGTGGGGGGTCGTTCCAGTCGGGGTGTTGGCGTCGTTGTTGGGTGTG
>NZ_JAJJPG010000005.1:55632-72427 GCF_032907665.1 Intrasporangium sp. | reverse complement strand
GGGGGCCATCTCGTGGGCCGTCGCGGAGCTCTCAGCCGACGCCGCGGCGGCCGACGCCGCGGCGGCCGACCTGGCATCGACCGGGTGGGTGTCCCCGCTTCCGGCGTCCAGGTCATCGGCCGGTCCGTGAGCGCCCTTGGCCGGACGCCGCTTCCGCTCGGGCGGGACCACCCCTGGTGCGAGGCGACGCGTCGTGACGAGGAAGCCCGTGTGCCCGTGCATCCGGTGCTGGGGTCGCACGGCGAGGCCCTCGAGGTGCCATCCGCGCACGAGCGTCTCCCAGGCACTCGGCTCGGTGAAGCCGCCGTGAGCGCGGATCCCCTCAGCGACCCGGCTCAGCTGCGTCGTCGTGGCGACGTAGCAGATGAGCACGCCCCCGGGGGCGAGCGCATCGGCGACGACCTCGAGACACTCCCACGGCGCGAGCATGTCGAGGACCACCCGGTCGACCGAGCCCGGCTCCACCGTCCGTGGCAGGGCCTCGACGAGGTCGCCGATCGTGATCGTCCAGGCCGGGTGGTCGCCACCGAAGAAGGCCCGGCCGTTGCCACGGGCGATCTCGGCGAAGTCCTCGCGCCGCTCGAACGAGAGCAACCGGCCGCTCTGCCCGACCGCCCGGAGGAGCGACATCGACAGAGCCCCCGACCCGACGCCGGCCTCGACGACGGTGGCCCCCGGGAAGATGTCGGCCATCTGCACGATCTGCCCGGCGTCCTTGGGGTAGACGACGGCGGCCCCCCGGGGCATCGACATGACGTAGTCGCTGAGCAGCGGCCGCAGGGCGAGGTACTCCACCCCAGCCGTGTTGGTCACGACCGAGCCGTCCGGCGCACCGATGAGGTCGTCGTGGCGCAGGAAGCCGCGATGGGTGTGGAACTCACGTCCCGGCTCGAGCGTGATGGTGTGCAGCCGCCCCTTGGGATCGGTCAGCTGGACGCGCTCTCCGACCTCGAAGGCGCCCCGCCGATGGTGCGCCACGGTGGGCGATGGCGGCTGTGCGGGCCGGGCGGCGTCGGTCATGGGAGGACAGTCTAGGTGGCGGTGGGACCGTCATCGGCCAGCCGTCGAACACTCGCCGCCTCGACCTCGTAGCGGCTCTGGCGACCGGCGGGCGTCCCGAAGAACCGACGCCGCAGCGCACCCTCGACCTCGACGGTGGACCCGGCCGCGATCCGGAGCGCCGCACGTCGGCTGCGTGCGCTCCAGCAGACGACATCGATGGTGTCGACCTGGCCCGGGCGCGCCTCGCCCTGTCGCTTCAGGCCCGGTCGCCGAGTCGTGCCGAGGCGCGGGATGACGACGCGAAGAGTGACGATGACGTCTCCGCTGGGCAGGGTCCGCTCCTCGGCCGGCGCGCTCAACCGGCCGCAGAGGCTGATCTCGTTGCGCTCCGGACCCGGCGTCCGGGCCCCGACGCCCGGAGTGGGCGCCGGCACTGCTCCTGCCCTTCGTGTGCTCATCGCTTCGCTCCCTTCGACGCCCGACATCCGCGAGGCGCAGGAGCAGCCTGCTCCATCGTGGGCGCTCGGGAGTCGGCCCTGGCGGGTGCTGTGGACGGCCGGGGGTCGGGGCCGGGGGTTGTGGACGACGCCGTCCCGGGCGGACCCGCGTCGGCGCACCGGCGTCGGCGGCTCAGCGTGCTCGCAGCGTCGGCCGCTCAGCCCCGCCTGCGACGCGCCAGAGCGGCTCCCACGACGGTGTTGACCCGGTCCGCCGTGGCCAGGCCGAGGACCCGCCGGGTGGTGTCGTCGACGACGAGCACCACGGGCAGGCTGCGCTCGCTCATCACCCGGACGAGGTCCGTGAGGACGGCATCGGCACCGAGCGCGACCACCCAGTCCACCGGCTGCGCCGTGACGACCGCGCCGAGCGGCGTCGTCGCCCGGGCCGGGGCCGGGACCTCCGCGGCGGCGGCAGGGTCGAACAGGCCGAACGGCCACCCGCCCTGGTCCGCCGCGACGACCCAGGTGGGACCCGCATCGCCCGACCCCCGTCGGCCGACGTCGGCCAGGGTCGTCGTGGCCGGGAGGAGCAGCACCGGGTCGAGGACCTCGTCGACCGGGCCCGCGGTGGCGTCGTGGATGGCACCGGCCCTGATGGCCTGGGTGGCGCCCTGCCAGAGGAAGAACGCGATGGCCACGGGCCAGACGACCTCGAAGAGCGCGATGCTCTCGCCCGCCATGAGGGGTCGTCCGACGAACCACAGCACCGTTGCGGCCGCCATGCCCCTGCCCAACCAGCCGGCCGCGACGAGGCCGGACCCCTTCCGACCGGTGAGGCGCCAGACTGCGGCACTGACGATCTGTCCACCGTCCAGCGGCAGGCCGGGCAGGAGGTTGAAGAGACCGACGAGGAAGTTGGCCCGGGCCACGATGAGCAGCAGCGTCGACGCGGTCTCGTTGGACACGCCGGCCTCGAGGGCCCACGCCACGACGGCGAGGGCGAGGTTGGACACAGGCCCGACGACGGCGACGATGGCGGTGGTCGCCGGGGTCGAGCGGGTGGCGTCGTAGACGGTGTGCCCGCCCCACACGTCTGCGACGATGCGGCCCACGGAGTGCCCCCGGGCCCGTGCCGCCAGGGCGTGGGCAGCCTCGTGGACGAGCACGGAGACGAGGAGGAGCAGGGCGTAGCCGGCCGCGACGAGGTAGCCGTAGGACGGGCTGCGGTCCGCTCGCCCCAGGGCCGGCCCGAAGACGACGATGATGAGCACCGCGATGACCGGCCAGGACCGCGCGATGAAGACCGGCGTCCCGGCGATGCTGCCGACGCGCCAGCCGTGTCGCGTCCCGTCTGGCGCAGGTGAGGTCATGCCGTGCAGCCTATGCGGGCGGCCGGCTCGGTGGCACGGCACCGGCGCGTGCGGCGCGGGACTGTCGGAGGGTCGTCATACAGTCGCCTCATGGTCCCCGCGCTGTCGCCGAGCCGAGCTTCGGACTTCATGACCTGCCCGATGCTCTACCGCTTCCGCGTCATCGACAAGCTGCCGTCCCCACCGACCGCAGCGACGGCCCGCGGCACGCTCGTGCACGCCGTGCTCGAGCGGCTCTTCGACCTGCCGACCTCCGAGCGCACCCTCGACGCAGCGATCTCGCTCGTCCCCGCGGAGTGGCAGCGGATCGCGGCCGAGGAGCCGGAGATGCTCTCCCTGCTCGCCGAGCACGACGGCCGGACCGATGAGTGGTTCTCGGGCGCAGGCGCGCTCCTCGAGACGTGGTTCGGCCTCGAGGACCCGACGCGGCTCGAGCCCGCCGAGCGGGAGCTCTACGTCGAGACCGAGCTCGACGGTCTCGTCCTGCGTGGCTACGTCGACCGGCTCGACGTCGCGCCTGACGGTGCGATGCGGGTCGTGGACTACAAGACCGGTCGGTCGCCGGCCGAGCGCTTCGAGGGCAAGGCCCTGTTCCAGATGAAGTTCTATGCGCTGGTGCTCTGGCGCCTGCGCGGCGAGATCCCCCGCCTCCTGCAGCTCGTCTACCTCGGCAACGGTGAGATCGTCCGCTACCAGCCGGACGAGCAGGACCTGCTCGGCGTCGAGCGGAAGATCAAGGCGCTGTGGGCCGCCATCGAGCGGGCTGCGGAGCTCGGCGACTGGCGACCGAGCCGGAGTCGGCTCTGCGACTGGTGCGAGCACCGGGCGCTGTGCCCGGCGTGGGGCGGCACTCCCCCGGAGCTGCCCGCGGACGCTGCCTCGAGGGCGGTCGATCCCGCGGCCAGTGGACTGGTCGTGATCGACGACTGAGGGCGTATGCTGCTGGGTTTCCTTGCAGCCCAAGGGAGCCCGTGCCATCTACAGACTCGCGTGAGGCCGCTGGACCCGGGGACCGGGCCCAGCGGCATACGGCTGAGAGTCAGGTGGTGAACGTGTCGGCCACGGCGAGGGCCTCATCCAGCACGGCGAGCCCCTCCTCCGCCTCCGCCGGCGTCGTCGTGCACGGGGGCACGACGTGGGTCCGGTTGAAGTGGGTGAACGGCCAGAGTCCCCGCTCCTTGCACGCGGCGGTGAAGGCGGCCATCGGCTTGGCGGCGTCCCCCGCGGCGTTGAAGGGCACGAGCGGCTCGCGGGTGTCGCGATCCCGCACGAGCTCGACCGCCCAGAAGACGCCGAGACCACGGACGTCCCCCACGCTGGGGTGCTTCGCGGCGATCTCTCGCAACCGCGGCCCGATGACCTCTTCGCCGAGCCGACGCGCGTTGTCGATGATGCCCTCCTCGCGGAACGCCGTGATCGACGCGACGGCGGCCGCGCAGGCGAGCGGGTGGCCCGAGTAGGTCAGGCCGCCCGGATAGGCCCGCTCCCGGAACGTCTCGGCGATGGGGTCGGAGATGATGACCCCGCCCAGCGGCACGTATCCCGAGTTGACCCCCTTGGCGAACGTGATGAGGTCGGGGGTGACCCCCCAGCGGTCGATGGCGAACCACTCGCCGCAGCGCCCGAAGCCGGCCATGACCTCGTCGACGATGAGCATGATCCCGTGCTCGTCACAGAGAGCCCGCACGCCCTCGAGGTAGCCGTCCGGAGGCACGAGGATGCCGTTCGTGCCGACGACCGTCTCGAGGATGATCGCCGCGACCGTGTGCGGGCCCTCGACCATGAGGGTGTCGCGCAGGTGCGCCAGCGCGCGGTCGCGTTCCTGCTCGTCGTCCTCCGCATGGAAGGCGGAGCGGTACGTGTACGGCCCCCAGAAGTGGACGATCCCGGGCTGCCCGGGCTCCGAGGGCCAGCGCCTGGGGTCGCCCGTCAGCGTGATCGACCCGGCGGTGGCGCCGTGGTAGCTGCGGTACGTCGCGAACACCTTGTGCCGCCCGGTGTGCAGGCGCGCCATCCGGATGGCGTTCTCGTTCGCCTCGGCGCCGCCGTTGGTGAAGAACACCCGGTCGAGGCCGTCGGGGGCGACCTCGGCGATGAGCCGTGCCGCCTCGCTCCGGACGTCATTGGCGAATGCCGGCTGGATCGTGGTGAGCCGTGCCGCCTGCTCCTGGATCGCGGCGACGACCTTCGGGTGCTGGTAGCCGATGTTGATGTTGACCAGCTGGGAGCTGAAATCGAGGTAGCGGCGTCCGGAGTAGTCCCAGAAGTACGAGCCCTCGGCGCGTGCGATCGGCAACGGGTCGATGAGACCTTGGGCGGACCAGGAGTGGAAGACGTGCGAGCGGTCGAGGGAGCGGACCGTCGCCTCGTCGAGGGCGTCCATCCGCTCCGTGAAGGAGCCCGGGGACGTGGCGGACGCGGTGGTTGCGGACATGGTGGTTCCGGTGTCAGTCACGAGTGCTCCTCGGCTCAGCGGGTCCGCGGGAAGCCGAGGTCGACCGACGACGTGGCCGGGTCCGGCCAGCGCTGCGTGACGACCTTGCCCCGGGTGTAGAAGTTGACCCCCTCGGGCCCGTACATGTGGGTGTCCCCGAAGAGGGAGTCCTTCCACCCGCCGAAGGAGTAGTAGGCCACGGGCACGGGGATCGGCACGTTGATGCCGACCATGCCGACCTGGACCTCGTTCTGGAAGCGACGGGCGGCGCCACCGTCACGGGTGAAGATCGCGGTCCCGTTGGCGTAGCGGTTGTTGTTGATCAGGGCCAGGCCCTCGTCGAACGTGTCCACGCGGACGACCGACAGGACCGGCCCGAAGATCTCGTCGGTGTAGACGGTCATCTGCGGTGTGACCTCGTCGAGCAGGGTCATGCCGAGGAAGAAGCCGTCCGCCGGAACGTCCTGCTCCCGGCCGTCCACGACGACCTTTGCGCCGGCATCGGCCCCCGCACCGATGTAGCCGGCGACCCGGTCGCGGTGCTCCTTGGTGATGAGGGGTCCCATGTCCGTGCCCGGCTCGCTGCCCGGGCCCACCGTGAGGGACGGCAGGCGCGAGCTGATCGCCTCGACGAGGTCGTCGGCGACGCCGCCCACGGCGACCGCGACCGACAGGGCCATGCAGCGCTCCCCCGCCGCACCGTAGGCGGCCGAGACGATGGCGTCGGCCGCGAGGTCGATGTCGGCGTCAGGCAGCACGAGGGCATGGTTCTTGGCGCCACCGAGGGCCTGGACCCGCTTGCCGTTGGCCGTCCCGCGCTCATAGATGTACTTGGCGATCGGCGTGGAGCCGACGAAGCTCACGGCGGAGATGTCGTCGTGGTCGAGGAGGGCGTCCACGGCCTCCTTGTCACCGTGGACGACGGTGAAGACGCCATCGGGGAGACCGGCCTCCTTCCACAGCTCGGCGAGGAACAGCGCGGCAGAGGGGTCCTTCTCGCTCGGCTTGAGCACGAACGCATTTCCGCAGGCGATGGCGTTGGCACACATCCACAGCGGCACCATCGCCGGGAAGTTGAACGGCGTGATCCCGGCGACGACGCCGAGTGGCTGGCGGATGCTGAAGACGTCGACCCCTGACGATGCCTGCTCGCTGAAACCGCCCTTGAGCAGCTGCGGGATCCCCGTTGCGAACTCGACGTTCTCCAGACCTCGGGCAATCTCGCCCGCTGCGTCACTGAGCACCTTGCCGTGCTCGGCCGTGATGATCGCCGCAAGCTCCTCGGTGCGCGCGTGGAGCAGCTCTCGGAAGGCGAACAGGACTGCGGCTCTGCGGGAGAGCGAGCTGGTCCGCCAGTCCGTGGCCGCAGCGACCGCCGTCTTGACAGCTGCGTCGACCTCCGCCGCCGAGGCCAGCGGGACGAGGGCCGTCGTCCGACCGGTCGCCGGGTCGTGGACCGGCGCGGTCCGACCGGAGGTGCCCGGGGTCCGGGTCCCGGACACCCAGTGCTCGAGCTGGGCTAGGGCAGGCATGGGGGTGCTCATGAAGGCAGGCTACGTGCCACCAGGTGGCCATACAAAGGGTCCATCGCTACAGTACAAACTGTGCGCGAACTGCTCTCCGCCCTCGAGGAGCGTCTCGACTCACCGACGGCGAAGGGCCTCGCCCATGCGGTGTCCCGGGCCATCCGTGACGGGGTCCTGGCTCCCGGTGACCGCCTGCCGCCGATCCGTCGCGTGGCAGAGGAGCTCATGGTCTCGCCCACGACGGTCAGCGCAGCCTGGCAGCTGCTCGCGCGATCCGGCTCGATCCGGTCGGACGGGCGACGAGGCACCACGATCGCGCCGAGCGGCCGCGGCGGCGAGCGCTACACGACCGCCCTGCGCCACCAGGCCGGCAGCCGCCTCGACCTGTCCACGGGCGTCCCCGATCCCCAGCTGCTCCCCGACCTCGGGCTCGTCCTCGACCGCCTCCGCGGTGCGACGGCCCCCAGCAGCTACCTCGACGACCCGGTGCTGCCCGAGCTCCGCGAGGTCCTGCTCGGGGACTGGCCGGGTGCCGTCGACGACCTGCTCGTCGTCGACGGCGCGATGGATGCCTTCGACCTCATCACGCGAACCCTGCTCCGACCGGGAGACCGGGTTATCGTCGAGAATCCCGGATTCCCACCTCTGCTCGACCTGCTCGAGGATCGGGGTGTGGTCGTCGATCCGGTGCGGCTCGACGACAGTGGGCCCGTGCTCGACGACGTGGGCGACCGCCTCCACCGCGGCCCCGTCGCCATCGTGATCCAGCCCCGCGGCCAGAACCCCACGGGCGTGTCGATGACGCCGACCCGGGCCAGGCGTCTGGCCTCCGTGCTCGCGCCGACCGCATGCCTCGTCATCGAGGACGACTCGGCCGGGGACATCGCCTCCTCGCCCGATCTCACTCTCGGGGAGTGGCTGCCCGATCGCGTCCTGCACATCCGCAGCTTCAGCAAGTCCTACGGACCGGACCTGAGGCTCGCAGCGCTCAGCGGTCCGGCCGCGCTGCTCGCCCCCATCCGGCACGCACGAGCACTCGGCCAGGGCTGGACCAGCCGACTGCTCCAGCGGGCCCTCGCGGCGCTGCTCACCGACGACGCGTCGAGGAGCCGGGTTCGCACCGCGCGGGCCGAGTACGCCCGCCGCCGTGGGCTCGTCACCGACCGGCTCGCTGAGCTCGGCATCCGTGTCCCCGGCACCGACGGACTCAACATCTGGGTCCCAGTGAGGGACGAGGCCGCCGCAGTCGTGCGTCTGGGAAGCCAGGGCATCGCCGTCGCTCCGGGCGGACCCTTCGTCGTCGACGGACGCCACCACGAGCCCCACATCCGGGTCACGACCGGCCTCATCACGGCGGGCCACGTCGAGGTCGCGGACGCCATCGCCGACGCCGCGCACGCCTCGGCCTGGTCGGTGCAGCACCGCTGACCCGGATGCGACGCCGGCCCCGCGGGGAGCCGATGCCCGCGCCCGGAGGGAGCCGGGGTCGGCCGGCTCCTACGATCGACCCGTGAGACGTGAGAGCCCGCCGCCCCGCGCGATGGCCGACCTCGCCGACATCGGTCTGGCGGTGCTGCTCGCCGCGGTGCTGCTCACGAGCAGCCTGTCGGCCGTCCTCGCCTCTGACCTGACGGGTTGGTGGCGCAGTCTCGTCGTTGCTGTCCTCGTCGTGCTCCACGCGGCGGTCGGCGTCCGCTCCCGGTGGCCGGTCGGGACCTTCGCGGTCGCCGCCGTGGTGATGCTCGTCCTCGCCCTCGCGCCGGATCTCGCGGGTGAGGCCGCTGCCACGGTGGGCAGCCCGTTCTCGGCGCTGCTGCTCCCCAGTGGACTGGTCTTCTTCGTGTCGCTCTACACCGTGAGCTCGCAGACCGCCCCTCCCCTGCCCCACCTCGCCCTGGGGATCGGTCTCATCGGTGGAGTCATCACCCTCGGCCGGTTGTGGAATGCCGGCGACTACGTCACGGCTCCGGGAACCGGTCTTGCGGCCTGGCGACTGTTCGTCACAGCCGCGGTGGTGGCCGGCCTCGTGGCGGCCTGGGCGCTCGGCCGCTATCGCGCCACGCGAATCGCCTGGGTGGCCGCCCTCGAGGAGCGCGCGGTGCGGGCAGAACGAGAGCGGCTCGCCGCCGTTGAGCAGGCCAGACTGGACCTCGAGCACGAAGCGGAGCGGGCCGCCGCAGCCGAGCGACGCCGGATCGCCCGGGAGATGCACGATGTCGTCGCGCACTCGCTCGCCGTCGTCGTCGGACAGGCCGAGGGCGGGCGCATGCTCGTCGCGAACGAGCCCGGCCGGGCCACTGAGGTCCTCTCGACCATCGCGGACCAGGGTCGGCAGGCACTCGGCGAGATGCGCTCCCTGCTCGGGGTGCTCCGAGAGGACGAGGCTGTCAGCCGGGGCCCCCAGCCTGGACTCGACGACCTCGACCGCCTCGTCACCGAGGTCCGGCGCGCCGGAACACCCGTCGAGGTCGTCGAGAAGGGGACCCGCCAACCACTGCCCGCCACCGCCGACCTGGCTGCGTTCCGGGTCATCCAGGAGTGCCTCACCAACGTCGTCAAGCATGCCGGCCCCGGCGCCAGAGCGACCGTGACACTCGACTGGAGTCGCCAGGGCTTGCGAGTCCGGGTGCAGGACGACGGCGACCTCCCGGTCGACCCCTCCGAGGGACCGATCGGTGAGTATGCGCGCGGTCGGGGCCTGCTCGGCATGCGTGAGCGGCTGGCCCTCGTCGGCGGTGAGCTCGAGGAGGGCCGCCCGGCACCGTCCGGCGGATTCGTCGTCGTGGCATGGATTCCGAAGCAGCCCGAGCGTCCTGAAACGGAAGGAACGACCCCGTGACCACAGCACCACCGATCCGCGTCGCCATCGCCGACGACCAGGAGCTCATGCGGTCGGCCCTGGCCATGGTGGTCCGCAGCCAGCCCGACCTCGCCCTCGTCGGTGAAGCAGCGGACGGTGCGGAGATCGTGCAGCTCTGCCTCAGTCACCGGGTCGACGTCGTCCTCATGGACGTGCGCATGCCCCGAGTCGACGGCATCGAGGCCACCCGGCGCATCGTCTCGCGAGACACCGCACCCAAGGTCATCGTCGTGACGACCTTCGACCTCGACGAGTACGCCTTCGCGGCCATCCGCGCCGGGGCGAGCGGGTTCCTGCTCAAGGATGCGCGAGCCGAGGAGATCGTCGACGCAATCCGCGTCGTGCACGCCGGGCACGCCGTCGTCTCGCCTCCGACGACTCGGCGCCTCATCGCCCATCTCGTCACGGCGCCCGCCACCGACGACGGGGAGGCCCAACGCATCCTCGAGCAGCTCACCTCACGAGAGCGGGACGTGCTGCTCGAGGTGGCGACGGGGGCCTCGAACGCCGAGATCGCTCAGCGCCTGTTCCTCTCCGAGGCAACTGTCAAGACACACGTCGGCCACGTCCTGGGGAAGCTCGGGCTCCGGGACCGGGTTCAGGCAGTCGTCCTCGCCTACGAGACCGGGCTGGTGCGCCCCGGCACGTGACGGCGGGCACCAGGAAGCGGCACCAGGAAGCGGCAGCGGGCTGGGCGGCATACGGCCACGGGCTGGCCGGGTGTCCCCCTCAGGATGGACCTCCGCGCGACCTCCGGCTGATGCCGCGGCCCACGCCACCGGCAAGGCTCGTCCCATGACGACAACCCCTACCACCGCTCCACCCTTGCCGGAACGCACCAGGAATGGCCGTCTGCGCCGGGTCGCAGCCGGCCTGGCCGGCGCCTGGTCGATCGTCACCCTGGCCCTGGGCCTGCTGTGGACCGCGTCGGACCGGGGCTACCCGTGGCGAGAGGGCGGGATCGGCCTCCTGTCCCGGCAGGACCGGCCCGTCGCCGCATCGGTGCTCGTCGCCCTGTCCGCCCTCGCCATCGTCGCGCTCGCAGCCGCCAGAGCGACGCCTGGCACCGACGAGCAGCGTCCTCGGTGGCCCGATCGCCTGCTGCTCGGCCTCGGCATCGTCGTCACCGTGTTCGTCGCCGACGCCGGCGGGCTTGCCCTCCTCGGCTACCTGCCGATGATCCTGGGCTCGCTCGTGCTCGGATCAGCCACAGACCTCCAGCTGTCGGCCGTCTGGTCGGCAGCCGTGTCCCTGTCCCACACCGTGGGAGGCATCGCCCTGCTCGTCACCGCCGCAGCCCGACGGCGGGTCGCTGGGCAGGCCTGCACCGAGTGTGGCCGCCTGCCCGCGCCACCTGTGGCAGCGCGTGCACGGCGCGCGGCCGGAACACCCCGGGTGACCGGAAGCTCGCGCCCGGACCCCGAGGACGCGCTCCAGCGGTGGGGCGTCCGCGCCGTGGTCGTCGCCGCCATCGTCCCTCTCGTCTATGCGGCCACGCGGATCGCCTGGTTCGTCGGCGTCCCCCTCGGCGTCAGCCCCGAGATGCTCGAGGGCATGGGAGACCTGCGCTGGTCCGGGCTCGGCCTCGCGGGCGGGGCGACGGTGGGGGCCGTCCTGACGACCGGACTCGTGTCGCGCTGGGGCGAAGTCTTCCCGAGCTGGGTCCCGTGGCTGGGAGGAAGGCCGGTGCCGATCGGTCTCGCCGTCGGCCCGGCCGTCGTCGTGGCTGCCGCAGTGACCTCGGCAGGGGTCTCCTTCGTCGTCGTCGTGGCCTCGGGCGACACGGGGCAGCTGCCCGCGACTGGGGCCGACTGGGGAGCCTGGCTGCCGACGGTGCTGTGGCCGCTGTGGGGAGTCGCCCTCTTCATCGCAGCGATGGCCTACCGCGCGCGCCGCCGCCCAGCCTGCGCGGGCTGTGGGTCAACCGCGTGGGTCGCAACCGACGGTCCCCCCGCCGAGGACGCGGCTGACGTCCCGACTGGCATGGCTGACGACTCCGGTGCCCACACCGCCCTTCCCGCGGTGGGAGACCTCGGAAGGGAGACGTCGGGATGACGCCCAGTCGGCAACCGTCAGCCCACCACCCGCCCCGCCCCGGCCTACCGTGGGCGTGGGGCGACGGCGGACGCACGAGAACCCCGCCGACACCTGCGGATCGGGAGGTGCACCTGATGCGTGCCGTGCGCGTCGACGCGCCCCCGCACGTCGTCTACGCGTGGCTGGCTCAGCTGCGTGCCGCGCCCTACAGCTACGATCTCATCGACAACCTCGGGCGGCGCAGCCCCCGCACGATGACCCGGACGGACGAGGTCGAGATCGGTCAGACGTTCGCGGGGATCTTCACTCTCACCGCCTGTGAGCCGGGCCGAGCGATCACCCTGGAGCTGACGGACCGGGCCGCACTGCGGCTCTTCGGCCCGGTCACCCTCGTCTATCGCGCCATGCCCGACCAAGGCACCTGCGTCCTGCGCTGTGACCTGTTCCTACCGCGACCCTCCAACGGCTTCGACGGACTCCGCCAGCTGCTGCTCGCGTGGGGCGACCTCGTGATGATGAGGCGTCAGCTGCTCAACTTCCGGAGGCTGAGCGAGCGGACTGCCTCACTGTTGTGACGGTGCCGGGGACACGCCGGCGGCCACCGATCGCAGGTCGCGGGCTCGCAGGCCGTCGAGGCTCGCGATCCTGACGGCTCCCGAATCCGGCGGCACGGCAACGACATTCGGGATGGCGATGGTGGGGACCCCGGCAGCCACGGCCGAGCGCACGCCGGTCGGCGAGTCCTCCAAGGCCACACACGCGGCAGGATCAGCACCGATCAGCTCGGCTGCCCGCAGGTACGGCTCGGGGTGTGGCTTTCCGTGCCGGACCTCGTCGCCCGTCACCACGTGGACGAAGACCCCCGGCGGGAGCTTCTCGACGACGGTGTCGGCGAGGTTGCGCCACGACATCGTCACGAGGACGTTCGGCACTCCCGACGCCTTGAGCTCGTCGAGCAGCTCACGGGCGCCGGGACGCCACGGCACCCGCACCCGGACCTGATCGATGACCCGCTGCAGGAGCGCGTCGATGACCTCGGGCACCGAGAGCGGCATACGGGCGTGGTCGATGATGACCTGGGCCGACACCTCGAGGGCATTTCCCACCAGCTGGTGCGCCAGCGCGTCGCTCCACGTTCCTCCGTGCGCGGCGACAAGCTCGTGCTCGGCGAGGATCCAGTAGGGCTCAGTGTCGACGAGGGTGCCGTCCATGTCCCAGAGCACGCCCGCGGGCAACGTCGCCGGTGACCCGCCGGACCCGGCGTGCACCTCCTCCGGGAACGGGGGTGCCACCTCAGTCCTCGGGGTCGTAGGCCAGGTTGGCCGAGAGCCACCGCTCCGCCTCGGCGATCGTCCAGCCCTTGCGGGCCGCGTAGTCCGCGACCTGGTCGCGGCCGACCCGCCCGACGACGAAGTACTGGGACTCCGGGTGCGAGAAGTACCATCCGGAGACCGAGGCCCCGGGCCACATCGCCATGCCCTCGGTGAGCTGGATGCCGGTGTGCGCCTCGACGTCGAGCAGCTCCCAGAGCGTCACCTTCTCCGTGTGCTCCGGACAGGCCGGGTAGCCGGGAGCGGGCCGGATCCCGGCGTACTCCTCCTTGATGAGGGCCGCGTTGTCGAGGTGCTCGTCGGGTGCATAGCCCCACAGCTCCTTGCGGACCCGTTCGTGCATCCGCTCGGCGAACGCCTCGGCGAGCCGGTCGGCGACCGCCTCGAGGAGGATCGCGTTGTAGTCGTCGAGGTCCTTGCGGAAGGCCTCCACCCGTTCCCCGGTGCCGAGGCCGGCGGTCACGGCGAAGGCGCCGACATAGTCGCGCAACCGCGTGACCTTCGGGGCGACGAAGTCCGCCAGGCTCCGGTTGGGGATGCCCGCGCGGTGCTGTCCCTGCTGGCGCAGCTGATGGAGAACAGCGACCGGGGTCTCCCGCTCCTCGTCGAGGTACACCTCGATGTCGTCGCCGACCGAGTTGGCCGGGAAGAGACCGACGACGGCGTTGGCCGTGAGCCACTGCTCCTCGACGATCCGGTCGATCATGGCCTGGGCGTCGTCGTACAGCTTGCGCGCGGCCTGCCCGCTTGCCGGGTTGTTGAGGATGTCCGGGAACGACCCCTTGAGCTCCCAGGCGTTGAAGAACGGCTGCCAGTCGATGTAGCGCCGCAGCTCCTCGAGCGGGTAGTGCCGGTAGACCCGGACGTGCTGCGTCTTGCCCTGGTGCCAGACGACGGGCGAGACGTCCATCTCCTGCTGCAGGAGCAGGTGGGGGCGGGGCGGGTGGTAGTCCTCCCAGGACAGGGGCGTCGCGTTGGCCCGCGCCTGCTCGAGGGTCAACAGGGGCCGGTCATGCTTCGCGGCGTGCCGGGCCCGAAGGGCGTCGAAGTCGGTCTTGACGTCCTTCATGAGCCGGGCGCGCTGGTCGGCGCTGAGCAGGGCGGCGGCTGTCGGGACGGACCGGGAGGCGTCCTTGACCCAGACGACGGGGCCGTCGTACTTCGGGTCGACCTTGACGGCGGTGTGCGCACGGGATGTCGTCGCGCCGCCGATGAGCAGTGGGATCTCGAAGCCCTGCCGTTGCAGCTCCGCAGCGAAGCCGACCATCTCGTCGAGGGATGGTGTGATCAGCCCGGAGAGGCCGATGAGGTCGGCCTCGTGCTCCTTGGCCGCGTCGATGATCTTCTGGCCCGGCACCATGACGCCGAGGTCGATGACCTCGTAGTTGTTGCACTGGAGCACGACCCCGACGATGTTCTTGCCGATGTCGTGGACGTCGCCCTTGACCGTGGCCATGACGATCGTGCCGTTGGTGTCCTTCTGCTTCGCGAGCTCGGGGTCGTTGGCCTTCTCCTCCTCGATGAACGGGATGAGGTACGCGACGGCCTTCTTCATGACCCGGGCGCTCTTGACGACCTGCGGCAGGAACATCTTGCCCGAGCCGAAGAGGTCCCCGACGACGTTCATCCCGTCCATCAGCGGACCCTCGATGACCTCGATCGGCCGCCCGCCGGAGCCGGTGATCTCGGCTCGAAGGACCTCCGTGTCCTCCTCGATGTGGCCGTCGAGGCCCTTGACGAGCGAGTGGATGATCCGCTCCCGCACCGGCTGCGAGCGCCACTCCTCCTCGGTGGCGGTCTCGGCTCCGGCCGAGCGGTTGTACTCCTCGGCGATCTCCAGGAGCCGCTCCGCGGCGTCGGGCCGCCGATTGAGCACGACGTCCTCGATCCGCTCCCGCAGCTCGGCGTCGATCTCGTCGTAGACCGCGAGCGCACCCGCGTTGACGATGCCCATGTCGAGCCCCGCCCGGATCGCGTGGTAGAGGAAGACGGCGTGGATGGCCTCGCGGACCGGGTTGTTCCCCCGGAACGAGAAGGACACGTTGGAGATGCCACCGGAGACCTTGGCGCCGGGCAGGTTCTCCTTGATCCAGCGGGTGGCCTCGATGAAGTCCAGACCGTACGAGGCGTGCTCCTCGATTCCCGTCGCGATGGCGAAGACGTTGGGGTCGAAGATGATGTCCTCGGGGGGGAAGCCGACCTCCTCGGTGAGGATGCGGTAGGCCCGGGCGCAGATGGCCGTGCGCCGCTCGAGGTTGTCGGCCTGACCGTCCTCGTCGAACGCCATGACGACGGCCGCTGCGCCGTACTTGCGCACGAGCCGGGCGTGCTCGATGAAGGCGGCCTCACCCTCCTTGAGGGAGATGGAGTTGACGATTCCCTTGCCCTGGAGGCACTTGAGACCGGCCTCGATGACCTCCCACTTGGACGAGTCGACCATGACGGGGACCCGGCTGATGTCGGGTTCGCTCGCGACGAGCTTGAGGAATCGGTCCATCGCCCCGACCCCGTCGATCATCCCCTCGTCCATGTTGACGTCGATGAGCTGGGCGCCGTTCTCGACCTGCTGGGAGGCGACGGACAGCGCGGTGTCGTAGTCCCCGTCCTTGATGAGGGTGCGGAACCGCGCGGAACCGGTGATGTTGGTGCGCTCGCCGACGTTGACGAAGAGGCTGTCCTCGGTCAGGGTGAACGGTTCGAGTCCGGACAGCCGCATCGCGGGCGCGACCGGCGTCACCTCCCGCAGCGGCTTGCCGTCGACGGCCTGGGCGATCGCGGCGATGTGCTCGGAGGTCGTCCCGCAGCAACCCCCCACGAGGTTGACGAGGCCGGAGGCGGCGAACTCACCGATGATCTCGGCTGTCTCGTCAGGTGCCTCGTCGTACTCGCCGAAGGCGTTGGGCAGTCCGGCGTTGGGATAGCAGGAGACGAAGCAGTCCGCGACGCGAGCCATCTCGCTGATGTAGGGCCGCAGCTCCTTCGCCCCGAGCGCACAGTTGAGGCCGACTGCGAGGGGCTGGACGTGTCGGACGGAGTTCCAGAAGGCTTCCGTCACCTGACCGGACAGGGTGCGTCCCGACGCGTCCGTGATCGTGCCGGAGACGATGACGGGCCAGCGTCGACCGTGCTCCTCGAAGAGGTTCTCGACGGCGAAGATGGCGGCCTTGGCGTTGAGCGTGTCGAAGATCGTCTCGATGACGAGCAGATCGGCGCCGCCGTCGACGAGGCCGCGGGCGGCCTCGGAGTAGGCGCTCACGAGCTCGTCGAAGGTGACGTTGCGGGCTCCGGGATCGTTGACGTCCGGCGAGATCGACGCGGTGCGCGTTGTCGGGCCGATGGCGCCGGCGACCCATCGGGGACGGTCCGGCGTCCTGGCCGTCATGGCGTCGGCCTCGCGTCGGGCCAGCCGGGCCGCTTCGAGGTTCAGCTCGTACGCCAGCTCGCTCATGGCGTAGTCGCCGAGCGAGATGGCGTTCGCGTTGAACGTGTTCGTCTCGATGATGTCGGCGCCGGCCTCGAGGTAGTCGCGGTGGATCCGCGAGATGATCTCGGGCTGGGTCAGCGTGAGCAGGTCGTTGTTGCCCTGGAGGTCGGTCGGCCAGTCGGCGAACCGCTCGCCCCGGTAGCCGGCCTCGTCCGGACGGTCCCGCTGGATCGCCGTGCCCATGGCCCCGTCGAGCACCATGATCCGCTCGCGCATGGTGGCGCTGAGGATCGCGGTCGCGTCGGGGCGGAGCTCCGTGGTGAGCTCGGTGGTGAGCTCGGTGGTGAGCGCAGTGCTGTTGGTCACGGCTC
>NZ_JAJJPG010000005.1:0-55532 GCF_032907665.1 Intrasporangium sp. | reverse complement strand
GTGGTGAGCTCGGTGGTGAGCTCGGTGGTGAGCGCAGTGCTGTTGGTCACGGCTCTTCTCTCGTGGGTCGGCAGGAGGACCAATTCTAGGGAGAACGCGGCCTGGCCCTCGGGTGTGGTCGCAGTGTGGTCCGAGCGTGGACGCACCCTGGAGGCACGGTGGACGCTGTGAAGGGCGCCCGAGCCCGCCGCGAAGTCACTGTGACGCGGCCCCGGTGCGGCATAGGGTGAGATGGAGGGCGCACCCGCACCCGGTGAGAGGAGGCAACGTGCTGGAGTTCGAGGACGTGCCGGAGCTCGTCGACCCCGTGCTCATCGCCGCCTTCGAGGGGTGGAACGACGCCGGGGAGGCCGCCAGCGCGGTGGTGCGACACCTGTCCGACGTGTGGGAGGCCGAGCTCGTGGCGGCCTTCGACCCGGAGGACTACTACGACTTCCAGGTGAACCGGCCGCGGGTCGGGATCGAGGACGGCAGGCGGGTCCTGTCGTGGCCGACGACGCGCATCCTCGTCGCGACCGAGACCGGTCTGGACCGCGACGTCGTCCTCGTCCAGGGCATCGAGCCGTCGATGCGCTGGCGGGCGTTCTCGCTGGAGCTCCTCGAGCTCGCACGCCACCTCGGGGTGTCGACGATCGTGACCATCGGGGCACTCCTCGCCGACGTCCCCCACACCCGTCCGATACCGGTGACGGCGACGGCCGAGGACGATGCGTCGATCCACCGTTTCGACGTGGAGGCCAGCCGCTACGAGGGTCCGACCGGGATCGTCGGCGTGCTCAGCTCGACGGCGAGCGATGCAGGGGTGCCGACGGTGTCGGCGTGGGCCGCGGTGCCGCACTATGCGGGCGGCTCCCCCTCACCGAAGGCGACGCTGAGCCTGCTCCGTCGGATCGAGTCGCTCCTCGGGGTGACGATTCCGCACGGGGACCTCGAGGAGAACGCGTGGGCGTGGGAGCGGGGCGTCGACGAGCTGGCCCAGTCCGACGACGAGGTCGCCGAGTACGTCCAGTCGCTCGAGGAGGCCCAGGACACCGCCCAGCTGCCGGAGGCGATGGGCGATGCCATCGCCCGCGAGTTCGAGAGGTACCTCCGCGGGCGGGACAACGACCAGGGCGGTCGCTGAGCTCGCCCGCCGGGAACACAGGAACACCGCGGCCGTATGCCGCTGAGCTCCTCGCTGCGAACCTGACCAGCCGCTGCTCCCGGAGTCAGAGGCGCACGCCGAGGACGGAGTCGAGGGCTCGGGCCAGGACACCGGGCGCACCGAGGTCGTCGCCGCCGCTGCTCAGGGCCTCCGCGGCCCACGCGTCGACTGCGGCGAGGGCCCGGGGACTGTCGAGGTCGTCCGCGAGAGCGGCGCGCACCTCGGCGATGGTCGCCTCGGCGGGCGGTCCGCCGTTGCCCGACACCGCTTGGCGCCAGGTGTCCAGTCGCGCCTGGCCGGCACGGAGGTCGGCCTCCTCCCAGATCCAGTCCTGCGCGTGGTGGTGCGCGAGGAGCGCCACCCGGATCGCCATGGGGTCCACCCCGGCCCGGCGCAGCTCGGAGACGAAGACGAGATTGCCCTTGCTCTTGCTCATCTTCTCGCCGTCGAGCCCGACCATGCCCTGGTGGACGTAGGCACGCGCGAAGCTCGGCTGACCACTGAAGGAGCGGGCATGGGCGGCACTCATCTCGTGGTGCGGGAAGATGAGGTCGTTGCCGCCACCCTGGATGTCGATGGGCACGCCGAGGTGGCTGCAGGCGATGCAGGCGCACTCGATGTGCCAGCCGGGACGACCGGGTCCGAGCGGACCGCCGTCCCACTCCGGCTCACCCGCCCGGTGCGCCCGCCAGAGCAGCGCGTCGAGCCGGTTGCGCTTGCCGGGCCGGTCCGGATCGCCGCCCCGCTCGGCGAAGACCGCCAGCATGTCCGCCTCCTCGAGCCGGCTCACGGAACCGAACTTCGGGTCGCGGCTCACGTCGAAGTAGACGTCATGGGCCTGTGGACGCGAGGCGTCCGGGGCCGGGACGAGGTAGGCGTCACCGATGGCGAGGAGCTTCTCGATGGGTGCGATGAAGGTCGGGATGCTCTCGACCGCGCCGAGGTACTCGTCGGGTGGAAGGACCCCGAGAGCCGTCATGTCCTCCCGGAAGAGCCCGATCTCGCGGGTCGCGAGCTGTTGCCAGTCGATGCCGTCCCGCTCGGCCCGCTCGAGGAGAGGGTCGTCGATGTCGGTGATGTTCTGGACATAGCTGACCTTGACACCGCTGTCGCGCAGGACGCGGACGAGCAGGTCGAAGGTGACGTAGGTCGCCGCGTGCCCGAGGTGGGTGGCGTCGTAGGGGGTGATGCCGCAGACGTAGACCGAGGCCGAGTCTCCCAGGGCCGCCGGGACGAGCTCCCCGCTGACCGTGTCCCTGACTCGCACCTGCGGGGATCGACCGGGAACGATCGGGACGAACGGTGCGGGCCAACTCTTCACGCGCAGACTCTATCCGTCGTCCGGCCGACCGCTGCCCTCGCTCCCCCACCTGCGGGTCGGCGCGACGTGCATGGTGGCTCAGCGCGGCTTCGGGGCAGCACCAGGACAGCTACAGCGGGGGCCAGGGCACAGCAGGCCAAGCCGGGCTCGGCCGGGGGTGGCGCCGACTCCTGAGGAGACGATCGACCCGGTCGTGCAGGGCGCGCACGTCGTCGACAGGCAGGAGCACCTCCAGCTCCCGAGCCAGGCCCGTGGCGGCAGTGTCCAGTGACTCCCGGAGCCGAGCGAGCCGGCCCAGGTCAGCCTGGGCCAGGGGCTCGTCGGCCCAGCCCCACAGGACGGTCCGCAGCTTCGGGCTCGCGTGGAAGGTGACGCCGTGGTCGATGGCCCACAGGCGGCCGGTCGCATCGCGGAGGCAGTGCGAGCCCTTGCGGTCCGAGTTGTTGATGACGGCGTCGAGCACGGCGAGGGATCGGACGTCGTCCCGACTGGAGTGCACGACCGTGACCGGCTCACCGCGCGGGGTCTCCGCGGAGAAGGTCGGGAGCCAGCCGTCCGGCACCTCTCCCGCTGGCACGAGGTCCACGACGAGGTCGTCGGCGAGGGGCGCGAAGGGATCTCCGATCCACCGCTGCACGGAGCCCGGACCGAGCGGGCCGTCTCGCAGGACGGTGGGCGGCACGAGGCTCCAGCCACCCGCCTCCGAGACGAGGTGAGCAGCGACCTCTCGCCCGGCCAGCGTTCCTTCGGGGAAGTCCCACAGCGGTTGCTCTCCGCGAACCGGCTTGTAGATGGCGTGGGCGCCCTCCTCCCCGAGAAGCCGCACGAGCACGGCGAGGTTGGACGAGTCCGGGAGCCGGCCGACCACCTCGAGGTCACCGAGCAGGACCGGGTCCTCGCCCACCGGACGGAAGGTGCCGTCAGCGACGGTAGCCATTGGCCCGCGGGCAGATGTGCCCCGTCGGGTCGAGGGGACCACCGCAGAAGGGACAGGGCGGACGTCCGGCAGCGACGATGGACAGGCTGCGCCGGGCGAAGGCCCGGGCCTGTGCCGGGTCGAGCGACACGCGCAGGGAGTTGCGGGTGAAGGGAGACGCCTCGAGGTCCGTCAGACCCGCGGCGCCGGGCTCCCCCTCCTCGCTCGCGACCTCGTCGGGGTCGTGGTCATGGCACTCGATGACGAGCCGCTGCCGGTCCTCGTCCCACGCGAGGGACAACGTCTGGACCCGCCAGTCCTCCTCGAAGGGCGTCTCCAGGGGCGCCGTGTCCTCGGGCGCGCCTCCGGGCTGCCCCGGCTCGATCGCCGACGTCGGAGCGAGCTGGTCGAGGACGTCGTTGACCCGATCCGCGAGGACCGAGACCTGCTGCTTCTCGACGGCCACGGTCACGACCCGCTTCCCGTCGGTGGCCTGCAGGTAGAAGGTCCGGTTGCCGACCGGCCCGACCGTGCCGGCGACGAAGCGCGCGACGGGGTCGAAGTCCTGGAAGGTCATGCCGACGACCCTATCCGACCTCGGACGGGCCGTCCGAGGCGTCGCCGCCGCCGGGCGCGGACGCAGCAGGTGTGCCTGCACCACCGCCGACCTCCGCGTCGCCTTCGGGAACGGCGCCACTCGCCGGGCGCACCGCCGTCAGGTCGCCGCCGATGTCGTTGAGACGGAGCACGAACGGCTTCCGGCTGGTGTAGCGGACGACGCTGACCGACCCGGGGTCGACGACGAAACGCTGGAAGTCGTCCAGGCCGGCTCCTGCCGCGTCGGCGAGGACCGCCTTGATGACGTCGCCGTGCGAGACCGCGACCCACACCGCATCGGGACCGTGCCGTTCGAGCACGCGCGCATCGGTCTCGTGCACGGTGCGCAGGGCGCGCTCCTGGACATCTGCCAGCGACTCGGATGCGTAGTCCTCGGAAGTCGGGAAGCGGGCCTGGCTCGGCCGGTTCTGGACGACCTGCCACAGAGGGTCGGCGACCAGGTCCCGGATCGCTCGCCCGGTCCACGCGCCGTAGCGGCACTCGCCGAGCCCGTCGTGCACCGACCGCAGCACGGTGCCGAGCCGGGCAGCGATGAGGTCGGCCGTCTGGACGCACCGGTCGAGTGGCGACGACACCACCTCGACGACCGGGAGCTCGGCCGCCGCGATGGACGTGCCCACCCGCGCCGCCTGGGCCTGCCCGGTCTCGTCGAGGAACACTCCCGGCGCCCAGCCGGCCAGCACCCCTGCGGTGTTGGCCGCCGACCTGCCGTGGCGGACGAAGAGGACGGTGGGCACCCGGCCAGCGTAGACGCGTCGGCCAACCCAGCGGCATACGGCCGGTCCCTGTGGTGGAGTAGGGCTGTGATCGTGGACCAGGCCATCTACCGCGACGGCGAGCGGGTCGAGTGCGGCGACCTGAGCGACGAGCTCGCCACCCTCCGCGCCGGAGCGCCGGGCTTCCTGTGGATCGGCCTCAAGGACCCGACGGACGACGAGTTCGCGCTCGTCAACACCGAGCTCGGCCTGCACCCCCTCGCGGTCGAGGATGCCGTGACCGGCAACCAGCGCGCCAAGATCGAGCAGTACGAGCGGTCCGTCTTCGTCGTCCTCAAGACGCTTCGGTACATCGAGGCGACGAGTGACATCGAGACCGGCGAGCTCATGCTCTTCATCGGCGACCGCTTCGTCGTCACGGTCCGGCGCGGCGAGGGGAACCCGCTGAGCGACGTGCGGGAACGGCTCGAGGAGGAGCAGGACCGCCTCCTGCACGGCCCGCTCGCGGTCCTGCACGCCGTCATGGACTCGGTCGTCGACCACTACGTCGACGTCGCCCAGGAGCTCGCGCTCGACCTCGACGAGATCGAGGCGCAGGTCCTCACGGCGGACGGTGTCGGGGACGCGAGCGCGATCTACCGGCTCAAGCGGGAGGTCCTCGAGGTGCGGCGCGCGACCCTCCCCCTGGCTGATGCGCTCGCCACGTACATGGACCGCGGCGGCGGCCGCGAGCTGCACGTGGACGTGCGCCACCTCTTCCGTGACGTCGCGGACCACCTGCGACACGTCAACGACCACGTGGAGAGCTACGACCGGCTCCTCACCGACGTCCTGTCGGCCCACCTCGCGAGCGTCTCAGTGCAGCAGAACTCCGACATGCGCAAGATCTCCGCGTGGGTGGCGATGGCCGCGATCCCCACCATGGTCGCCGGCATCTACGGCATGAACTTCTCGGTCATGCCGGAGCTCGTGGCGAGCGTCAACATCGGTGGCCGGGAGTACTACTACGGGTACTTCCTCATCCTCGCCCTCACGGCCGCGGCGTGCGTGTACCTGTGGACGAGGTTCAAGCGCTCGGGCTGGCTCTGAGAACACCGGGCCGGGCCCGTTGGCCCGCCCAGGGGGCACAGTCTCATCGGCACCCTCCGCCCGGTGCCCGCCAGCCTCGGCTCGAGGCACGGCCGGCTCGAGTGGCCCCGGTGTCCACAGGCCCTACCGTCGGCGGGTCCTCGTCTCAGGTGGCCGGCATCCAGCTCGCGGCCAGGACGACGGCCAGCACGATGCCGAGCCCGACGCGGTACCACACGAACGGCAGCAGGCTGTTGGAGGCGACGAAGCGGAGCAGCCAGGCGATCGAGGCATAGGCGACGACGAACGCCACGACGAGCCCGACGACCATCGGGCCGACCCCGAGGGCGACGAGGTCCTCCTGCTGCTCCACCGCCTGGAAGACGCCCGCCGCGGTGAGGGCGGGGATCGCCAGGAAGAAGCTGAGACGCGTGGCCGTGACGCGGTCGATACCCCGGGCGATGCCGGCCGAGATGGTCGCCCCGGAGCGCGAGACCCCGGGGATGAGGGAGAAGCACTGGACCAGACCGATGACGAGGCCGTCGACCGGTGTCACCGAGTGCTCCCCGCGGACCGCGCCCTTGCGCTCGTATGCCGAGTGCGCTCGCTCGGCGGCCACCATGACCCCGCTCCAGAGCACGAGCGCAGCGGCCACGACCCAGAGGCTCCTCAGGTCGCCGGCGATGAGGTCGCGGCCGAGGAACCCCACCACGCCGACCGGGATGGAGCCGATGACGACGGCCCACGCCAGGCCGTAGTCCGGGTCGGCGCGCCCGGCCGGCCCGGCGAGGCCACGGAACCAGGCCCGGGCGAAGCGGACGATGTCCGTGAAGAAGTAGATGAGGGTCGCCGCGATGGCGCCGAGCTGGATGACCGCGGTGTAGGCGGTCACTGCGGGCGCGTCGACCTCGAGCCCGAGCAGCTTCTCCGTGATGGTGAGGTGCCCGGTCGACGAGACGGGGAGGTACTCGGTGAGGCCCTCCACGACGCCGAGGATGATCGCGTCGAGGTAGCTCAGGTCAGCCACGATTCACGAACCTTCTGGGTTGACGAACGCCGATGTGCCGTCCTGGTCAACCGTGCTTGCCGGCCGGGCACAGTCGTGCAGCCTATCCCGACGAAATGGGGTCGCCGACCGCAGGTCACCGCACCCGGTCCGGCATGAGCTCGGCGAGCACCGCGAGGGTGGCCGTCGCCTGGTCGCGGGTCATCCGCCCTCCGGTGGCCACCGCCAGCGTCGTCACACCCACGTCCTCGTAGCGGCGCAGTCGCTGGACCACCCGCCGTGGCGAGCCGAGCAGCGCCGTCTCGTCGATGAACTCGAGCGGCACCGCCGCGGCAGCCTCGCGGTGTCGACCGGCGAGGTAGAGGTCCTGGATCGTGGCGGCCTCCTTCTCGAAACCCATCCGGGAGGCGAGGCGGTTGTAGAAGTTCTGCTCCCGAGACCCCATGCCGCCGATGTAGAGCGCGCAGTACGGCCGGAGGTGGTCTGCTGCGTCGCGGACGTCGTCGACGAGCACGACCGGCGTCGCGGACACGACGTCGAATCCCGCCATGGGGTCGTCCCCGCTTCCGCGACCCGCGGCCCGGCGAGCCGCGGAGATGACGTCGATCTGCTCGCGGGCGTGCTCGGGGCTGAGGAAGATGGCCAGCCAGCCGTCCGCGACCTCACCGGTGAGGGCGAGGTTGCGGGGGCCGACGGCGGCGAGATACACCGGGACCTCGTCGCGGAGCGGGTGCGAGCCCAGCTTGAGCGCCTTGCCGGGTCCGTCCGGCAGCGGCAGCTCGTAGTGCGGTCCGGCATGGGTCACCCGGTCCCGTCGGAGGACCGAACGGACGATCTCGACGTAGTCGCGCGTCCGCCCGAGCGGGCTGGTGAACCGGACGCCGTGCCAGCCCTCGCTGACCTGCGGCCCGGACACACCGAGGCCGAGGCGGAAGCGACCCCCGGACATCGTGTCGAGGGTGGCCGCCGTCATCCCGGTCATCGCCGGGGTCCGGGCCGGGATCTGCATGACGGCGGAGCCGAGGTGGATCCGCTCGGTGAGTGCCCCGATCCACGCGAGCATGGAGGGTGCGTCCGAACCATAGGCCTCGGCGACCCAGACGCTGTCGTAGCCGAGCCGGTCGGCCTCCTGTGCAATGGCCACCATGTCGTGCGCCGCCGCGCTGCGTTCCCAGTAGCCGAGGTTCACTCCCAGTCGCATGGGGCGAGGCTATCGGCACGTCAGGCACGCCCCTGCGTGACCGACGGCTCCTCCGGCGTGCCGGGGGCCCGCGGGCCTCTCCCGAGGGACTAGCGTGCGTGGTCATGCACAGGCGTCTCGGCTCGTCGGGCCTCAGTATCGCTCCGCTCGCCCTCGGGACGATGACGTGGGGCAACTCGGTCGACCGGCACGAGGCCAAGGACCACGTCCGAGCCTTCCTCGATGCCGGATGCCAGGTCATCGACACCGCCTACGGCTACGGGGGCGGCGACGCGGAGTCCTGGCTCGGCGAGATGCTCGACCAGGTCGTCTCCCGCGATGAGGTCGTGATCTGCACCAAGTCCGGCATCCACCGGGTGGCCGACGAGCGGCGGGTGGATGTCTCGAGGCGTGCCCTGATGCACCAGCTCGACACGTCGCTGCAGCGCCTCCGCACCGACCACGTCGACCTGTGGCTGGTGCACACCTGGTCCGACGACGTTCCCCTGGCCGAGACGCTGTCGGCTCTCGAGTGGGCGGTCGCCTCGGGGCGGGCCCGCTACGTGGGTGTCTCCAACTACTCGGGATGGCAGGTCACGCGGGCGCTGAGCCTGCTGGAGCAGGCACGGATTCCATTGGTGGCCAACGAGATACAGTACTCCCTCGTGGCCAGGGAGCCGGAGCGGGAGGTCCTGCCGGCCGCCGAGGCGCTGGGCTTCGGGGTCCTGGCCTGGTCGCCCCTGGGCCGCGGCGTCCTCACCGGCAAGTACCGGGCAGGGGTGCCCGCGGGCTCGAGGGCCACCTCGCCGCACTTCCCCGACTTCGCGCAACGGTTCCTCGACGAGCACAACGTGCAGGTCGCGGAGGCGGTCGTCATGGCGGCTCGCGGCCTCGGGGTCACGCCCGGCGAGGTGGCCCTGGCCTGGGTCCGGGACCAGCCCGGCGTCACCGCACCGATCGTCGGTGCCCGCACTGGCGCGCAGCTGCGGACGGCACTGTCCAGCCTCGAGCTCACCCTGCCGCCGGAGATCGTCGAGGCCCTTGACGACGTGTCCGCGCGGCCATGAGTCCCCGCAGCGGATCCTGACCGCTGGTCGCCGCCAGGGCAGGAGTGCGGGCCGAGCGCGTCAGACCTCGGACTTCACGCCATCGTCCTCGTCGTCCTCGTCGTCCTCGTCCTCGTCGTCGTCATCGAAGTCGAGGTCGTCCCCGTCGTCGAGGTCCTCGTCCTCGTCCTCGTCGTCGTCGGCATCGTCGTCGTACTCGTCGGGGTCGAGACCCGTGTAGACGCCGTCGTCCTCGTCCTCGTCCTCGTGGCCGTCGAAGTCATCGCCGTAGACCGCGAGGGGCGTGGCGACCTCGGTGGCGTCGAAGAGCGCCTCGTCGTAGTCGTCGAACGCCTCGGCCAGGTCCTGGGCGGCTGCGATGACGAGCGGGTGGTCGGGGTCCTTGGTCGACCCCGCCGCCTCGTAGTGGCGTTCGAGAGCGGTGATGAGCCGCTCCAGGGCGGCACGGGGCTCCACGGTCATGACTTGACCGTAGTGGACCCACGCGGGCGATGACACCGATTGGTGCACTCCAAAACGGGAACGGCCCGCAAACGCGGGCAACGTTCGCGGGCCGTGTCATCCGGCGCTAGAGCAGTGGGGTCGTCACGACGTCGGCAGCTCGACGATGTCCGAGGCGGGTGGGGCCGTGATGTCCACGGGCTCACCGTACTTGCTCATGGTCATCTCGGCCTCGATGCCGGCGACGGAGTAGACCACCTGGCGGATGCGGTCCTCGTCGTCCAGCCACATGTTGTACGTCAGGGTGTCGGGTAGCTTCGCGGCGTCGTCGGGCAGGGTGTCGCCGAGCTCCTTGGTGTCCATCGTCACCTCGTAGTGCTGGAGGCTCTCACCATCGACGTCCTCCTCGCCGACGTACTTGACGTCGGTGACGGCCTTCTCGTACGTCTCGGCCATCTTCGCGGGATCGGCCTGCTGGAGTGACTTCTCGAACTCCTTGGCCATCTCACCGGTGACCTCCATCTTGGCCCACTTGTCCGCGTCGAGGCCCGGCACGCCCTGGAGGTAGAGGACGTTGTCGACGAGGATCATGTCCAGGGTCATGTCGGGACCCATGTCCATGGACATCTGCATGGCGGGATTCTTCGGGTCGACCTTCGTGTCTCCCGACATCGTGATGGTCTCGCCGTCGGCGTCCATGACCATCTCCACGTGGGCGGTGGTGAGCTGGGCGCTTCCGGCCTTGAGTGCGTCGATGAACGACGCCTTGTCGCCGTGTCCGGTGGCCTCCGGTTCGGACGACGTCGGCGATGCGGCGCCGGACGTCTGGTTCGTGGTCGGTGCGGGTGCCTCGGTCGTGCCGCACGCCGCGAGGAGCGCGACGGGCAGGACGAAGGCGGCTGCCGCGATGCGGCGGGTCCTCTTCAACATGTAGATGCCCTCCTGGGCCGTTCGATGCCCGCGAACGGGCCTTCCCCCCGATCCCCTGGACCGGACCGTGTGACGGTACCTCACGCCTCCGTGATCCGAGATCGCGGGGATGTCACAATGTCGGCGATGACCGACCCTGACTACAGGTACGAGTACCGCGTCCTGACGTTCGACCGGCACACCCCGAAGGCCGCCGCACGTCAGGCGGTGCGTGAGCACGCCGAGTACGGCCGGTGGGAGCTGGTCCGCTCGGTCCGATACGAGGGTGGGGTCCACCGCATGTGGCTCAGACGCAAGATCATGCGCGTCCAGCGCACCGCGTGAGAATCGGGCCCCGCGCTCAGCAGGTCCGGAGGAAGTCGCCGAGCACCCGGGCCCCGAAGCGGAGCGACTCGACCGGCACCCGCTCGTCGATGCCGTGGAACATCGGGGCGAAGTCGAGGTCGGCGGGCAGCCGCAGGGGCGCGAAGCCGTATCCCCGGATCCCGAGGCCGGCCAACGCCTTGTTGTCGGTGCCTCCCGAGAGGCAGTAGGGCAGCACCGCGGCGCCGGGGTCCGCACGCAGCAGCGACTGCTTCATCGCCTCGACGAGGTCGCCGTCCCACGGTGCCTCGAGGGCGATGTCCCGGTGGACGACCTCGACCTCGACGTGCTCGCCGGCGAGCTCGCGGATCGTCGCCAGCAGCGCCTCCTCGTGACCGGGCAGGAAGCGGCAGTCGACGGCGGCCGAGGCTGTCTGGGGAATGACGTTGTGCTTGTAGCCCGCGTCGAGCATGGTGACGTTGGCCGTGTCCTGGAGGGTCGCGCGCACGAAGCCCTGCGCGCCGCCGAGGACACCGAGGAGCGGGTCGAGCCCAGCGGCATACGGGATCTGCGTCAGCCCGCTGACGCCGTCGAGCAGCTGCTTGACAGAGGCGATGTACTCGCGGGGCCACTCGTGTGCGGCGATGCGCCCGATGGCGCCGGCGAGCCGGACGATCGCGTTCTCCTCGTTGGGGACGGATCCGTGGCCCGCGCGGCCGTGCGCGTGCAGGCGCAGCCAGACGATGCCCTTCTCGGCGGTCTGGAGCAGGTAGGCCCGCTGCTCCCCGGTGGGGGTGGGAACCGTGATGCTGTAGCCACCGACCTCGCTGACGGCGTCGGTGACGCCCTCGAACCAGCCCGGATGATGGTCGACGAGCCAATGGCTGCCGTGCACTCCCCCCGCTTCCTCGTCGGCGAAGAACACGAACGTCGTCGTCCGCGCCGGCCGTGTGCCGGTGCGGGCGAACTCGCGCAGGTTGGCGAGGATCATCGCGTCCATGTCCTTCATGTCGACGGCGCCACGTCCCCAGACGCACCCGTCGCGCTCCTCGGCGGCGAAGGGGTCGACCTGCCAGTCGGCGGCGTTGGCCGGCACGACGTCGAGGTGCCCGTGGACGGCGAGGCCGGGACGGTCGGGCTCGCGTCCCTCGATGCGCAGCACGACCGTGGCGCGACCCGGCCTGCTCTCGAGCAGCTCGGCCTCGAGCCCGACCTCGGCGAGCTCGGCCATGACATACTCCGCCGCGGCGCGCTCCCCCGGACCGCTGTCGTCCCCGTAGTTGGACGAGTCGATGCGGATGAGGTCCCGGCAGATCCGGGTCACCTCGTCCTGCGCGGTGGGCCGGCCGGTGGGCGCGTCTGACGGGGCTGGGGCGGGCCTGGAGGTGTCCTTGGCGGCGTGCGACGTCATGGCGTCAGCGTATGCCGCTGGGCTCGCCGGGAGCCCCCGCGCGGTTTGGTCTTTTGCCGGGGGCCCGTGCTACCGTTTCACCTCGCCGCAAGGGATTCCCTCGGAAACGTCGGGCCCTTGCTCATCACCTTGTCGGGGTGGCGGAATGGCAGACGCGCTAGCTTGAGGTGCTAGTGCCCTTAACGGGCGTGGGGGTTCAAGTCCCCCCCTCGACACCAGCCAGGCCCTGTGTCCCTCGGGACACGGGGCCTGACGCATCCACGGCGCACAGGCGGCCCGTCGCGAGGTTCCGTCCGTCGGGTCGAGGCGGGCAGGCCGGCCACCTCAGACCTCGATCTCGGCGAGCGCCGCCGGCTGCTCACGGACGAGCTTGCGTGCGAGGAACCGACGCGGCCGCCGTCAGCCGCTCACCGGCTCGTCCGTGCAGGAACGCGCCCCAGACGGCCGCCTGCTCCGGGCTGGCACCGCGGGCGAGCAGGCCGACGACCGCCCCCGCCCTGGTGTCGCCGGGCCGGACGCCGTCGAGACGGCCCGTGAGGCAGGCCATCCCCAGGGCGTCGATGAGCACGGCCGTGTCCAGATGGGGCACCACCTCCTCGAGGAGCGCGGTCGCGGCATCGGGCCGCATGATCCCGGGGCCGAGCAGGACGGCATCCGCGGCCCCTGCCAGCTCGAGGACCCGTTCGGCGGCCCGCGGGCCGATGTCTCCGTCCTCCTCCTCTGGCAGGCCCTCGACGAAGACTTGCGGGACTGCGGTCGAGAGCAGGGGTGTGTCGGCGTGACCTCCGGGCGGGACGACGCGGTGAGCCACGCGCTGACCGCGGGCTCCTGTCAAGCGGGCCGTACCCGCAACCAGAGCATCCTCCTCGGAGAGGCGGGCAGCAGGGCCCTGCCGCTGCGGGCTTGGACGAGGTGGCCGACCGTTCCCGGACGCGACGCCTCCGCACCGCTCTGGTGGCTCAGGTTGGTGGCCGCGTTCGGCCGGCCGAGCGGCATACGCCGTCGTCGCCGAGACGCCGGGATCGCACCACGACCTGTTCACGCGCCCGGGCGAGATCACCGATGTGCTGGTCGCCGCCGCGGGCCACGGACAGAATGGGGCTGATGACTGACGCGATCGAGATCAGCGGGCTGACCCACCGCTTCGGGGAGCGGGTCGTCGTCGCCGACCTCACGCTGAGCGTCGCGCGCGGCGAGTCCTTCGGCCTGCTCGGGCCCAACGGGGCCGGCAAGACCACGACGATCCGACTGCTCAACACGCTGCTGCCCGTCCAGAAGGGGGAGATCGCCGTCTTCGGACGCTCGGTGCGCAGCGAGCCGATGGCGGTGCGCAGGGTGCTCGGCTACGTCCCCCAGCAGCTGTCCATCGAGACAGCGCTCACGGGCAGGGAGAACGTCGAGTGGTTCGCCCGGCTCTACGACGTTCCGCGCCGCGAGCTGCGGGCCCGGGTGGACGAGGCGCTCGCCATGGTCGACCTCCAGAGCGAGGCGCATCGCCGTGCATCCACCTACTCCGGTGGGATGCTGAGGCGGCTCGAGCTGGCCCAGGCCCTCGTGAACCGGCCGGCGCTGCTCGTGCTCGACGAGCCGACCCTTGGCCTCGACCCCGTCGCTCGCGACAGCATCTGGCAACGGGTCCTGCAGATGCAGCACGACCTCGGCACGACCGTCCTGCTCACGACCCATTACATGGAAGAGGCCGACACCCTCTGCGACCGGGTCGGGCTCATGCACGTCGGTCGGCTCCAGGCCATCGGCACCCCGTCGGATCTCAAGCGCGGCTGGGGCCCGGGAAGCTCCCTCGAGGACGTCTTCCGGCACTACACAGGGGCGGCGCTCGCGCAGAAGGAGGGAACCAACGATGTCCGACCCGCGGCGCGTCGAGGTGCTCGACGTCTGGGCTGACCAACCCCATCGGGAGGGGCTGTCGAGGCTGGCCTCGCGCATCGCCACCTTCTCCCTGGTCGAGCTGCAGAAGCTGCGCCACGACCGGGGCGAGCTCGTCACCCGCGCCGTCCAACCGGTTCTCTGGCTCGTGGTGTTCGGCACGACGTTCAGCCGGATGCGGGCCCTGCCGACCGGCGGGGTGCCCTACCTCGACTTCCTTGCCCCCGGCGTCATCGCCCAGTCCGCGCTCTTCGTCTCCATCTTCTACGGCATCCAGATCATCTGGGAACGCGATGCCGGGGTGCTCGCGAAGCTCCTCGTCACGCCCACGCCGCGAAGTGCCCTCGTCGCAGGCAAGGCGTTCGCGGCCGGCGTGCGTTCCGTCGTCCAGGCAGCGATCATCGTCGTGGTCGCCGCGGCCATGGGCGTTGGTCTGCTCTACCATCCCCTCCGGCTCCTCGGGGTGGTTCTCGTCGTCATGCTGGGTGCCGCCTTCTTCGCGTGTCTCTCGCTGTGCATCGCGGGCATCGTGCTCCAGCGGGAACGCCTCATGGGCATTGGCCAGGCCATCACCATGCCGCTCTTCTTCGCCTCCAACGCCCTGTACCCCATTGATGTCATGCCCACGTGGCTCCAGGTGATCAGCCGGGTCAACCCCCTCAGCTACGAGGTCTCGGCTCTGCGCGGGCTGCTCCTTGGCACACCGACGAACTACTGGCTCGATCTGGGCGTCCTCTCGGCGAGCGCGCTGCTCGCGATTGTCGTGGCGGGGTCCCTCATCGGGCGACTGGCCCGATGACCCCGGGGGCCGCGCGGCGCGCAGCCGACGCGTGACGCCATCCGGGGCGCCTACGCTGGCGCCGTGACGTTCCTGCGCGCGCTGGTGATGCTGCTGCGGCTCGACGGCTTCCGGCGCCTGTTCCTGGCGAGGATCACGTCGCAGGGCAGTGACGGCGTCTTCCAGGTCGCGTTGGCGAGCCATGTCCTGTTCAACCCGGAGCAGAACGCCGACCCCAAGGTGATCTCGGCCGCCTTCGCCGTCGTGCTCCTGCCCTACAGCGTCCTGGGGCCCTTCGCCGGCACCCTGCTCGACCGCTGGCCACGCCGGAGGGTCCTCGTCGTCAGCCAGCTCGTCCGGGCAGCGGTCATGCTCGCGGTGTCTGCGCTCATCCTCGCCGGGTCCACGGGTCTCGGCTTCTTCGTCGTCGTGCTCGTCGTCTTCTCGGTGAACCGGTTCGTCCTGGCCGGCTTCTCGGCGGCCCTGCCCCATGTCGTGGCCAGGGAGCACCTCGTCAGCGGCAACGCCGTCGGGCCGACCTGCGGTTCCGTCTCGTACTTCCTCGGTGGGATCGTGGGCGGGGTCATCAGTGCGCTCGGCAATGACTCGACCGTGGTGCTCGTGGCCGTGCTGGGGGTCCTCTCGGCGGCCTGGGCCGCGAAGCGGCTCCCGTTCGTCGGGCCTGATGCCCGTGGCCGGGGTCCACGTCCCCTCGAGGTGCTCTCGGCGGTGGTCCGCGGTCTGGCCGACGCCGCCCGGACCCTGCCGCGCCGGGCCCGACTGCTGCTCGGGCTGGTGTTCATCTCACGACTGCCCTTCGGCTTCGTCCTGCTGCAGACCCTCCTGCTGTTCCGGGGGCCGTTCGCCCGTCCGGACCAGGAGGTCGGGGACGTCCTCGGCTTCGGCTTCGCCGCAGCTGCCGCGGCAGCCGGCTTCGGTGTGGCGGCCTTCGTCACGCCGTGGCTCGCCCCGCGCTGGCACCCGGTGCCCTTCGCCTCCCGCATGCTCGCCGTGTCCATGGTGGCGACGCTGGTCCTGGCGCCCTGGCTCGACCCCTGGGCGGTGTCGGCGACGAACTTCGTCGTCAGCTTCGCCGCCCAGACCGTCAAGATCAGCATCGACAGCCTGCTCCAGGCACACGTGCCCGATGCCCTGCTGGGCCGCACCTTCTCGCTGCAGGACATGATGTACAACTCCGGCCTCGTGGCCGCGGCCACCCTGGCGGCGTGGACGTTGCCGGCCGACGGGGCAGTGACGTGGTCCTTCTTCGCCGTCGCCATCGTCTTCGGGGTGCTTGCCACGACCCTGCCGATGGCGTGGCGTCGGGTGTCCGCCCACGACGAGCGGGCGCCGCTGACGCCCGGCCCCGTGGGCGGCGAGTGAGAGCGGCTCCCGGACACCGGCCCGCCAGCCAGCCTCGAGCAGGGTCCCGCACCCGGCCCCGTTAGGCTGGCCCGGTGCTGCCCCAGGTCACGGCTACCCGTTACGTCACCCCCCTCAAGGAAGGGGGCTCGCTCCCCGGGATCGTCGAGGCGAGCGACCTCGGCACCTACGTGATGAAGTTCCGTGGCGCGGGCCAGGGGCTGAAGGTGCTCGTGGCCGAGGTCATCGTTGCCGGGCTGGCCCGCGCCGTCGGCGTCCCGGTGCCGGATCTCGCCGTCGTCGCCCTCGACGAGCGGATCGCGAAGTACGAGGCCGACGAGGAGGTCCAGGATCTCCTCCGGGCCTCGGTGGGGACCAACCTCGGGGTCGACTTCCTGCCGGGCTCGCTCGGCTACGACGGCTCGCAGCCCCCGTCCCGAGACCTCGCCGAGCGCATCGTGTGGCTCGATGCCTTCTCGGCCAACGTCGACCGGACCTGGGCCAACCCCAATCTCCTGGTCTGGCATGGGCAGACCTATGCCATCGACCACGGTGCCGCGCTGTACTTCCACCACGCGTGGCCCACCAAGGCCCCGTCGGCCGAGCGCTTCGCCGCGCAGGCGTTCGATGCGAGCCGGCACGTGCTGCGCGACGTCGCCGGGGACGTCGCGGCCCGGCACGACGAGCTGCGCGCGCTGATGACCGCACCGGTGATCGACGCGGCCCTCGACGACGTGCCCGACGAGTGGCTCGAGACGAGTCCACACCTCGGCGACGTCGGCGCCGTGCGCGCCGCCTACCGCGCGCTCCTGCTGGCCCGCCTCGAGAGCAGCGCGTGGGTGCCGGGGAGGGCTGCGGCATGAAGGCCTACCAGTACGTCGTCCTCCGGCTCGTGCCCCGTGTGGACCGCGATGAGTTCCTCAATGTGGGTGTCGTGCTCTACTGCCAGGATGCCGACTTCCTCGAAGCGGCGTGGGAGCTCGACGAGGCCAGGGTCGGCGCGTTCGCACCGTCGTGCGACCTCGACGGCGTGCGCGGGATGCTCGAGCGGGTCCGAGCCGTCTGCCGAGGCGAGACCGGGCGGGGCCTGCCCACCTTCGACAAGCGGGGGCAGCGCTTCGGCTGGATCATCGCCCCGCGCTCGACGGTCGTCCAACCGGGGCCGGTCCACGGTGGGCTGACGGACGATCCAGCGGCCGAGCTCGAACGGCTGCTCGCGCGCCTCGTCCGCGTCGACCGCGCCTGACCCGGGGTTGGCGCAGCCAGCGCCCGGACGTGCCCACGTGACGTGACCGACCGTGGTTCAGTCCTGACCCCCGACGCGGAGCGCCCACATGGCCACCGCCGACGCGGCCGCCACGTTGAGCGAGTCCACGCCACCGGCCATCGGGATGCGGACCGCCAGGTCTGCGGCTGCGACGGTCCGGGCACCGAGGCCGTCGCCCTCCGTGCCGAGCACCACGGCGACGCGCTCGGGGGGCTCGGCCGCGAAGTCATCCAGCGTCACGGCGTCGTCGGAGAGGGCCAGCGCCGCGACGGTGAACCCCAGGGCGCGCAGCGTGTCGATCCCCTCGGGCCAGGGATCGATCCGCGTCCACGGCACCTGGAACACCGTCCCCATCGAGACGCGGATGGATCGCCGGTAAAGCGGGTCGGCACACCGCGGTGTGACGAGCACGGCGTCGACCCCGAGGGCGGCCGCGGACCGGAAGATCGCGCCGACGTTGGTGTGGTCGACGATGTCCTCGAGCACCATGACGCGCCGGGCGTCGGCGAGGAGGGACGCGACGTCGGGCAGGGCCGGACGGTGCATCGAGGCCAGCGCCCCCCGGTGCAGGTGGAAGCCGGTCAGACGCTCGATGACGTCATGCTCCCCCACGAACACCGGAACGCCTCGCGCCTCGGCGTCGGCGACGATGTCGGCCAGGTCCGTGAGCCACCGCCGAGCCATGAGCAGTGACCGCGGCCGGTGCCCCGCCGCGAGCGCCCGTCGGATCACCTTCTCGCTCTCGGCGATGTAGAGACCGCGCTCCGGCTCGGTCCGCCGCCTCAGGGCGACGTCGGTGAGCGAGACGTAGTCCTCGAGCCGCGGGTCGGAGTGGTCGGTGATGAGGATGGGCACCGGCCAAGGGTAGAGGGCCCTCGCTCGCCCTCGGCGCTCGATCGACCGCACTCGATGGCCAGCGCCCGATGGTCAGCTCTGGTCGTCAGGGGAACCAGATGAGCTTGACGATGGCGACGACGCCGATGGCGACGATGAGCACCCGGAGCGCCGGGGGCGGGATCCGGCGACCCACGTGCGCTCCGATGACCCCGCCGGCAAAGCTGCCGACCGCGATGAGCGCGACGACGAGCCAGTCGATGTGATGTCGGGCGAAGACGACGAAGAGGAGGGCGGCGACGGCGTTGACGATCAGGGCCAGCACGTTCTTGTAGCCGTTGAGGCGCTGGAGCGGCTCGGCGCTGAGCGCGCTGAACAGGCCCATGAGCAGCACACCTTGGGCGGCTCCGAAGTACCCGCCGTACATCCCCGCGACGAGGACGCCCACGCCCATCGCCGGCCCGTGCCAGGCCGGCTGCTCGTGGCGGTCCCTGGCGGCCCAGGCCTGGACCCGTGGCCCGAGGACGACGAGCACGAGGGCAAGGCCGATGAGGGCGGGCACGATCGCGTTGAAGGCGCTCGGCGGCAGCACGAGGAGCAGGACCGCCCCCATGACCGCCCCGAGGAAGGACAGGGGCATGAGCCGGCGCAGGGCAGGAGCCTGTCCGGTCAGCTCGTGACGGTAGCCCCAGGCCCCTGTCGCCCCGCCGGCGACGAGTCCCACGGTGTTGGACACGTTGGCCGCGAGGGGGGTGACACCGAAGAAGAGCAGGGTCGGGAAGGTGATGAGCGTCCCGGAACCGACGATGGTGTTGATCATCCCGGCGCCGGTACCGGCCAGCGCGACGGCTACGGCGGACCA
The DNA here is from genome assembly GCF_032907665.1 of Intrasporangium sp. GTDB lineage: Bacteria > Actinomycetota > Actinomycetes > Actinomycetales > Dermatophilaceae > Intrasporangium. Next base: position 36,421 of record NZ_JAJJPG010000005.1, on the reverse strand, counting down.
GAACGACACCCGGCCACCCTAGGCGAGGGTGGCCGGGCGTCGCACGGCACACGTCGGTGGACCGGTCAACGCGTGGGCGGCAGGTCCTCCCCCTCGGGCAGGTCGGTCGCGTCAGGGATGCTGGGCGGAGCAGCGGGCGGCGCCGGGTCCGGCGCCCCTGCCGAGGCGGGTGGCGCGATGGGGGCAGCCGAGGGCATGGGCGCCGCGGGGGGCACCTCGTCGGCGGGCCGCTGGATGGGTGGCTGCTGCCGGCCCACGGGCGCCGCGTGCTCGGTCGACTCGGCGCTGGCCTGTGCGGCCTGACCCCGGGCCTCGGCGAGGGCCTTGGCCGGGTCCTCCAGGACGGTCTCGGCGAACGCGTCGTCGTCGGGCGTCCCGGGCTCGACCCAGTCCTCGTCCTCGCCGAAGCCGGGCCGAGGGTTGGTGGAGCCCAGGGCGCCGCCGATCCCACGGAGCGCGTCCGTCAGCTCCGAGGGGACGATCCACATCTTGTTGGAGTCTCCCCGGGCGAGCTGTGGGAGGACCTGGAGGTACTGGTAGGCGAGCAGCTTCTGCGTCGGCTTGCCGCGGTGGATCGCCGCGAAGACCTGTTGGATGGCCCGCGCCTGGCCCTGTGCCTCGAGGATGCGCGCCTGTGCGGAGCCCTCGGCACGGAGGATCTGGCTCTGCTTCTCACCCTCGGCCGTGAGGATGGCGGACTGCTTGACGCCCTCCGCCGTGAGGATGGCCGCGCGCCGGTTGCGCTCGGCACGCATCTGCTGCTCCATGGAGTCCTGAACGGAGTGCGGTGGGTCGATCGCCTTGAGCTCGACCCGGTTGACCCGGATGCCCCACTTGCCGGTCGCCTCGTCGAGCACGCCGCGCAGCTGCCCGTTGATCTGGTCACGGCTGGTGAGGGTCTGCTCGAGGTCGAGCGAGCCGATGACGTTACGGAGCGTCGTCACGGTGAGCTGCTCGATGCCCTGGATGAAGTTGGCGATCTCGTAGACGGCTGCCTTGGCGTCGATCACCGAGTAGTAGATGACGGTGTCGATGCTGACGACGAGGTTGTCGGAGGTGATCACCGGCTGGGGCGGGAAGGTGACGACCTGCTCGCGCAGGTCGATGTTGGCCCGCACCTTGTCGACGAAGGGCACGAGGAAGTGGATCCCTGCCGTCAGTGTCTTGTTGTAGCCGCCGAGGCGTTCGACGATCTGCGCGGTCTGCTGCGGGACGATCCGCACCGTGCGCAGCACGATGATGAGCGCCACGACGATGATCAGCAGCGGGATGATGAGTACCGGGTCCACGACCTACTCCCTGTCTTCTGGGGTGAACGCGCTTCCCTGGCGGGTGGCGCGGGCTGGGGTGCGGGCACGGGCCCGCGGTGACGCTGGTGTGAGAAGGGGGCGCAGCCCTCAGCTGCCGAGGATGCGAGCCCGGCTGACGACGACCGTGGCGCCCTCGATGGCGTCGACGACGACCTCCTCACCGGGCTCGATGCTGTCGCCCGTCGTGCGCGCGCTCCACGTCTCCCCGGCCAGCTTGACCCTGCCGTTGGACGTCGTCACGCGGTCGAGGACATAGGCCGATCTGCCGAGATTTGCCTCCGCCCCCATCGGCTGGTGCTGCTCGACCGTGAAGCGGCGTTTGAGCCAGGGCCGGACGGTGACGAGCAGCACGACCGCGACCAGCGCCGCGACGACCGCCTGGACGAGGAAGGGCGCCCCGAGGGCGGCCGCTGCCGACCCACCGAGTGCCCCACCGGCGAGCATGAGGAACATGAAGTCAACGGTGGCGGCCTCGACGGCCACGAGCACGAGCGCCACCCCGAGCCAGACGATCCATGCGTATCCCTCGAACACGTTGCACCCGACCTTCCTCCGGATCGCCCGCGAGGGCGACTCCCGTTACGTCACAGGTGTGACGTCTTCGATTCTGCCTCAGTTCCACAGCCAGATCGGCGGCCCGGCTAACGGATCGGTCACGACCTCGCCCGAGCCGACCACCGCTCGCCGTGCCGCTCGAGGACGAGGGGCATGCCGAAGGTCTCGGAGAGGTTCTCCTCGGTCAGGGTGATCGGGATGGGCCCCGCCGCGACGACCCTTCCCTCCCGGATCAGCAGCACGTCGGTGAAGGAGGGCGGGATCTCCTCGACGTGGTGGGTGACGAGGACGAGCGCGGGCGCCTCGGTGTCGGCGGCCAGCTCGCCGAGTCGCCGGACGAGGTCCTCACGCCCACCGAGGTCGAGCCCCGCCGCGGGCTCGTCGAGGAGCATGAGCTCCGGGTCGGTCATCAGTGCCCGGGCGATCTGGACGCGCTTGCGCTCGCCCTCGCTCAGCGTGCCGTAGAGCCGGTCGGCGAGGTGCTCGGCGCCGAGCGCCCGGAGCAGCTCCATCGCGCGCGCGTAGTCGAGGTCGTCGTAGTGCTCGCGCCACCGGCCGATGATGCCGTAGGACGCCGTGACGACAACATTCCCCACCAGCTCGTCGCCGGGAATCCGGTCGGCCATCGACGAGCTCGACAGCCCGATCCGCGGCCGGAGCTCGAAGACATCGACCGCACCGAGCACCTCACCGAGGACCCCGGCCACGCCGGACGTCGGGTGCAGACGCGCGGCCGCGATCTGCAGGAGCGTCGTCTTGCCGGCCCCGTTGGGACCGAGGATGACCCAGCGCTCTCCCTCCTCGACCTCCCACGTGACGTCGTCGAGGAGCAGGGTGCTGCCCCGTCGGACGGACACGCCCGCGAAGGCGAGGACATCGCTCATGGTTCCGACCCTATGCCACGCCCCACCGCGGTCCGCGGTGCCTCTCGGCGGCGCACCTTCCGGCTGGGCGCGCCTACGATGGCGCCTGATGTCTGAGCTGCCCTCGTCCGTGCGCCTCGCCCTGTGGGTCACCGCCGCGTGGAACGGCGTCCTCCCGCTCCGAGCTGCCGTGGCCCGCTCGTTCCCCGACCTCGACCACGTTGCCGGCGACCTCGGCCGCCTCGAGGTGTGGCGCGACCTCGGCGAGCGGGCCCTCTTCGTCGCGCTCCCCCGGCCTGGGGACGTCAGCCGTATGCCGCTGAGCGGGGCCCCCGCCACCGCGCTGGCTGTCGAGGCGGGTGAGTGCGTCTTCGTCCCGTCGCTCGGGGGGCTGCTCGTCCCGGTGCTCTCCGAGTTCGGGCCCGACGGTGACACGGGATGGCGCGTCGACTGGTCGGCGCACGACGCGCAGCCGGTGCCCCGGCACCGGCTCGAGATGATCGACCTGCGCGACGTCGAGCGCACCCTCGTCACCCGGCTGCGAGAGCACACGGACGCCCTGGAGACGGTCGGCGGGACGCCGTGGGACGCCTCGGCCCGGGCGGAGGCCGAGTCCGCGCTCGACACACGCTCGTGGGGGTTGCCCGACGGCACGCCTGCGAAGGCCGTGCGGGTCATGTCGCTGGCCGCGACGGCGGGCCTGCTCGCGGGCCGGGCGTGGCGCGTCAGGACCCTCGGTGCCGGTGGGGTCGACGTCGGCACGAACGCTCGGCGAGAGTCGCTCCTCCGGTCCCTCGGCGCCGACGCCGACGATGCCCTCGCGGATGCGACGAACGTTGCCGTGATGAGCCTCGCCGGGTGGCGCCCGGCCTAATCTTCGGGCGTCGGGGTGGGCCTCCCCGGCATAGTGGGGACATGGCCGAGAACCACGAGCTCACCACCCTGGACGAGTCCACCTTCGACCGCGTGCTGTGCGTCGCCGCACACCCCGACGACCTCGAGTACGGCACGGCAGCAGCCGTCGACAAATGGGTCAAGGCCGGCAAGACCGTGACCTACCTGCTGGTGACGCGAGGAGAGGCCGGCATCGACACGATGCCGCCCGACGAAGCCGGGCCCGTCCGCGAGCAGGAGGAGCGGGACGGCGCCGAGGAGGTCGGCGTGACGGTCGTCGAGTTCCTCGACGGATTCCGCGACGGGGTGGTGGAGTACGGCCTCCCGCTGCGTCGGGCGATCGCGCGGGAGATCCGGATCCGCAGGCCCGACCTCGTCGTCACCTCCACCTTCGCTCCCTACTTCCCCGGCGGCTTCGTCAACCAGGCCGATCACCGCGCGGTGGGCCTGGCCACGCTCGACGCCAGGGCCGATGCGGGCAACCGGTGGATCTTCCCGGGCCTCGTCGACGATGGGCTCGAGCCGTGGCAGGCGAGGCAGCTGTTCGTCGTTGCCGACCTCGAGCCCAGCCACGCCGTGGACGTGTCGGGCCACTTCGAGGAGGCCGTCGCGTCGCTGTCGGCTCACGACCGCTACCTCGAGGCCCTCGGCCCGGACTACCCGAGGCCTCGGGACCTGCTCCAGCAGATCCTCGGCGGCCCGGGTGCGGCGCTCGGTGTCGAGCACGCGCTCGTGGGCCGGCTCATCGGCTGAGAACTGCCCCGGAGCCCCCAGGGCCGCCCAGCGCCGCCCACGGTCGTCCAGCCCGGCCGCGCCGCGGGACGGTCCGCGCCTACGGGTAGCCGGGCACGCGTCCGGTGCTCGAGCCGCCCTGCCGCCGGCGGCGCCAGCGCCGCATCATGAGAACGAGCCTGACGAGGACGAACGCGAGGATGACGAGCCCGACGAGGGCGAGGATCGGTGCGAGGAGCGCAGCGAGGCTCAGGCCCACCGAAGCGGTGTCCTCCGCGGTGGACACGACCGGGGTGCCCATGCCGAGGGTGCCCGCGTCGATGGCCGGCCGGGCGGTGGACTTGCCCGCGTGCACGAGCCCCGAGACGACGACGCCGAGGACGACCCCGACCCAGGGGTTTTCGGCCATCCACGACGACTGGTCGACCTCCTCGGCAGCGGACGACGCGGCGAACATCAGGCCGCCCATGCTCGGGCGGATGAACGTCTGCACTGCGTCGTTGACCGTGTCGACCGCGGGGATCTTGTCGAGGACGACCTCGGTGAGTAGCAGGACCGAGCCGATGCCGATGGCCCAGCCGCTCTCGATCCACGTCAGGCTCGTCGGCAAGGTGATGACGTCGGTGAACCGGGCGATGAGGGCCACCACGAGGAAGGGGATGTAGGCGTTGAGCCCGGCCGCGGCGGACAGACCCATCCCCGTCAAGGCTTCGATCATCAGTGACCTCCGTGACGCACCCGTTACCGCGTTGGGTCATGTCTACCGCAGCCGTGGGCTGCATCGGGGGACGAGACCCGCGCGCTCCGGGCACGCGGGACCGGGACCAGCGGGAGCGAGCCCAGCGGCATACGGCCAGGGTTCAGCTCGCGAGGGCGACCCGGTAGACGGCGAGCGTGCGGTCGCCGATGGTCGCCCACGAGAAGGACTCGACGGCGCGACGACGACCGGCGGCGCCGAAGGTGCGGGCGCGCTCCGGGTCCGAGACGGCATCGGTGAGGGCGGATGCGAGGTCGGCGACGAATCGCTCCGGGTCGACGGGTGTCCCGGTGCCGTCCTGGACCTGGTCGATCGGCACGAGCCACCCCGTCTCCCCGTCGACGACGACTTCCGGGATGCCACCGGTCGCGGTGGCGACGACGGGCAGCTCGCAGGCCATCGCCTCGAGGTTGACGATGCCGAGCGGTTCGTACACCGAGGGGCAGGCGAAGACCGTCCCGTGCGAGAGCAGGGCGATGACCTCGGAGCGCGGCAGCATGTCCGGGATCCAGACGACGCCCGCGCCGCGCTCGGCTCGCAGGCCCTCCATGAGACCTTCGACCTCCGCCATGATCTCGGGGGTGTCGGGAGCGCCGGCGCACAGGACGAGCTGCACGTCAGGCGGGAGCTCGGCGCAGGCCCGGAGCAGGTAGGGCAAACCCTTCTGACGGGTGATCCGGCCCACGAAGACGACGGACGGGCGGTTCGGGTCGACCCCGTGGCCCTCGACCACGGCGCGCGCCTCCGCGGAGCGGTCGGCCCGCCACTGCTGCGAGTCGATCCCGTTGTGCACGACCTGGACCCGGGCCGGGTCGAGCGACGGATAGCTGCGGAGGATGTCCTCGCGCATGCCGGCACTCACCGCGATGACCGCCGCTGCCGCCTCGTAGGCGGTGCGCTCGGCCCACGACGAGACGCGGTAGCCGCCACCGAGCTGCTCGGCCTTCCAGGGTCGCATCGGCTCCAACGAGTGGGCGGTGACGACGTGCGGCATCCCTCCGAGGAGCGAGCCGAGGTGGCCGGCCAGGTTGGCGTACCACGTGTGCGAGTGCACGAGGTCGGCGCCGGCGCAGTCGCTCGCCATCGCCAGGTCGACGCCGAGCGTCCGGATCGCGGCGTTCGCGTCAGCGAGGTCGGGCAGGTCGGCGTAGGCGGTCGTGCCCGCCTCGTCCCGCGGGGCGCCGAAGCACCGCACCTGCACGTCGATGTCGCCCCGGGAACGCAGGGCGCGCACCAGCTCCGCCACGTGCACCCCGGCGCCTCCGTAGATGGCCGGCGGGTACTCCTTGCTCAGGATGTCGACGCGCACCTCTCGAGCCTAGCCTTCGGGCAGGTGTGACCCACGCCCTGAAATGGGCGAGTCCTCCCTCTGCGCGGTCTCGCCGCCTAGGGTGAGGTCATGGCGCGACGCAGCCCGTCCTCAGGTCCGAAAGTCCTCGCCATCGTGCTCGCCGGCGGGGAGGGGAAACGCCTCATGCCCCTCACCGCCGACCGGGCCAAGCCAGCGGTGCCCTTCGCCGGCATCTACCGTCTCATCGACCTCGCCCTGTCCAACGTCGTCAACTCCGGCTACCTCAAGGTCGTCGTGCTGACGCAGTACAAGTCGCACAGCCTCGATGCCCACGTGACCAAGACGTGGCGCATGTCCACCCTGCTCGGCAACTACGTGACGACGGTGCCCGCGCAGCAGCGGGTCGACAAGAACTGGTACCTCGGCAGTGCGGACGCCATCTACCAGAGCCTCAACCTCATCCACGACGAGAAGCCCGAGATCGTCATCGTGGTCGGCGCCGACCACGTCTATCGCATGGACTTCAGTCACATGGTGGAGCAGCACATCGATTCCGGCGCGGGCGTCACCGTCGCCGCCATCCGGCAGCCGATCTCGCTCGCGGACCAGTTCGGCGTCATCGAGGTGGACGACTCCGACCCGACGCGCATCGCTGCCTTCCTGGAGAAGCCGAAGGACACCAAGGGACTGCCGGACAGCCCTACGGAGATCCTTGCCTCGATGGGCAACTACGTGTTCACGACAGCAGCGCTCATCGACGCGGTGAGCCGCGACCGCGACCGCGAGGGCAGCAAGCACGACATGGGGGGCGACATCGTCCCCGACTTCGTCGACCGCGGGGAGGCCGCGGTGTACGACTTCAAGGACAACCCGGTCCCGGGCGCCACCGACCGGGACCGCGGCTACTGGCGCGACGTGGGAACGATCGAGTCGTACTACGACGCCCACATGGACCTCGTGTCGATCCACCCGATCTTCAACCTCTACAACTACGAATGGCCGATCTACACCCAGCACGCGCCCTACCCTCCGGCCAAGTTCGTCCACGGCAGCGGTGACCGCATTGGCGAGGCGCTCAACTCCGCCGTCTCCCCCGGCGTCGTCGTCTCGGGCGCCCACATCTATGCGTCCGTGCTCTCGCCCCTCGTCCACGTCCACTCGTATGCCAGCGTCCAGGGCTCCGTGGTCCTCGACAACGTCGAGGTGCAGCGCCACGCCCAGATCCGGCGCGCGATCATCGACAAGGGCGTCGTCATCCCCGAAGGGTGCCAGATCGGCCTCGACCACGAGCACGATGCGGCCCGGGGCCTCCACGTCACCGAGACCGGGATCGTCGTCGTCGGCAAGGGCCAGACCGTGACACGATGAGCGGGTGACCGCCACCTCCCCTTGGGACGAGGACGACTGGAACGCACGGACGCTCGCTGCCTATGAGCAGCAGGCGCACCGATACCGCGAGCAGACCGGGGACCTCCCCGAGCACCCCTGGCTCGAGCGTCTGGCGAAGGACGCGCCGCCGGGAAGGATCCTGGAGGTCGGCAGCGCTCATGGCCGGGAGGCCGACGCCCTCGAGGCTCGGGGCCGTCGGGTGCACCGCACGGATGCCACACTCGCCTTCGTCGAGATGCAGCGTGCCGAGGGCCACGCCGCCGACGTCCTCAACGTCCTCACGGACGACATCGAGGGCCCGTATGCCGCTGTGCTGGCCGACGCGGTCTTCCTGCACTTCCGGCCCGGCGAGCTCAGACGGGTCCTCGCGAAGCTGCGGACGGCTCTGGCCCCGGGCGGCTTGCTCGCCTTCAGCGTGAAGGTCGGGGACGGCTTCGAGTGGAGCTCGCACAAGCTCGGGGTGCCGCGGTTCTTCCAGTACTGGCAACCGGGCCCACTCCGAGCCGTCGTCACCGACTGTGGCTTCGACGTCGTCACGCTCGACGTCACCGAAGGCACGCCCTGGGACTGGATCCGGGTCGTCGCGACCCCCCGGCGCGACGCGTCCCTGCCCGGGAGCGAGCACCGTGCCGACTGACCCGCGAGGTCTGCGCGGGGACGCGCCGCTGCTCGATGCCTGGCTGCGCTTCCACGAGAGGATGCCGACCGCGTTCACGATCCCCGGTCACAAGCACCGGCACGACCTCGTCGGTGACATCGTGGCCGGCGACGTGCCGCTGTATGCGGGCCTCGACACGATGAGGCTCTCCGGGGGGCTGCTCGCCGACGCCGAGGCCCGGGCTGCTGCCCTGTGGGGGGCTGACGTCTGTCGCTTCTCCGTCGGGGGCTCCACCCACGCCAACCAGGCGGTCGCCCTGGCCATCGGGCAGGACGGGGACCGGGTGCTCGTGGGCCGCACCCTGCACCGCTCGGTCCTGCTCGGTCTCGTCCTCGCCGGACTCGAGCCGGTGTGGTTGCTCCCCGAGGTCGACGAGCGCACCGGTCTGCCCCTGGGAGTCACCCCGGCCGCCGTCGAGGACGGTTTCCGTCGCGCACCCGACGCCGTGGCGGTCCTCATCGGCAGCCCCTCCTACGTCGGCACCCTGGACGACGTGGCGGGCATCGCGGCGGTGGCCCACGACCACGACCGACCCCTGGTGGTGGACGCGGCCTGGGCGGCGCACTTCGGCTTCCACCCCCAGCTCCCTCGGCATGCGATCAGCCTCGGTGCGGACGCCCTCGTGACGTCGGCGCACAAGACGCTCCCGGCGTGGTCGCAGGCCGCCTACCTGCTCGCCCGGACCGATCGGATCGACCCGGCGCGCCTCGACGCCGCGGTGGAGGCGACCCACACGACGAGCCCCGCCGGCGCGATCCTGGCGAGCACGGACGCCGCACGCGCCCTGCTCGCCCGCGACGGCGTCAGCCTGCTCGGCGAGCTCGTCGACCGCGTGGCGCGTGCCCGCGAGCGGCTGCGCGCGGTGCCGGGCCTCGTCGTCCTCGACGGTCCAGACGTCGACCCGGCGAAGCTCACGCTCGTCCTGCCCGGGACGGGAGCCGACGGGGTGGCCGTCGAACGCGACCTGCTCGCACTCGGGCTGCCCGTGGAGCTCGCCGACCGCGACACCGTGGTGGCCATCGTCACGCTCGCCGACCGTGACGACGACGTCGAACGCCTCGTCGCGGCCCTCACCCGCGCGATCGAGTCGCACCGCGACCGTCCGAGGGCGATCGTTCCGGCGCTCGCCTGGAGCGTCGAGCCCGTCACGGTCACCAGCCCGAGAACCGCGTTCCTCGGACCGCACGAGACCGTCCGTGCCGACGAGGCGGTCGGCCGGACCTGCGCCGAGCTCATCGCCCCCTACCCGCCGGGGATCCCCGTGCTTGCCCCGGGTGAGCTGGTCACGGCCACGGCGATCGAGTCGCTGCGGTCTGCGCTGTCGCACGGGACACGGGTCGCCTATGCCGCCGACGCGAGCCTGGCCACCCTGCGAGTGCTCCCCGTGACGCGCGCGACCCCGTGAGCGGCTGCTGTCCCGCCTGCGAATTGGGCTGGCCCTTCTGAGCCGGGGGCCGGGAGGATGCACCTGGACGACGCCCCGGACCAGGGAGGAACGATGAGCGAGACGGCACCCCTCAGTGCGGCTGACCCGCGGCCGGCCCGGGTCGGCTTCACGGTGCCGCCCCAGCACGCCTCGATCGCGGAGATCCGGCGCACGGTGGCCACCCTCGAGGAGCTCGGAGCCGATCTCCTCTTCACCTGGGACCACTTCTTCCCGCTGAGTGGCGACCTGGACGGGAGGCACTACGAGTGCTGGACCATCCTCGGCGCCTGGGCGGAGGCGACCGAGAGGGTCGAGATCGGCGCGCTCGTCACGAGCAACTCGTACCGCAACCCCAACCTTCTCGCAGACATGGCTCGCACCGTCGATCACCTGAGCGGCGGCCGGCTCGTCCTCGGGATCGGTGCGGGGTGGACCCAGCGGGACTACGACGAGTACGGCTACGACTTCGGCACCGCCGGGAGCCGGCTCGACGACCTCGCTCGCGACCTGCCGGTCATCCGCGACCGCTGGACCCGGCTCAACCCGCCTCCGACGCGCGAGATCCCGATCCTCATCGGCGGGGGTGGCGAGCGGAAGACGCTCCGGATCGCCGCCGAGCACGCGACGATCTGGCATGGTTTCGGCGACCAGCACGTCATCGCCCACAAGCACCGGGTGCTGGACGACTGGTGCGCCCGACGCGGCCGCGACCCGCTCGAGATCGAGCGCGCGGCCGGGGTCGCCTTCGTCCCCGGACGCCACCCCGACCAGCGTGCCGACTACCCCGGCAATGCGCAGCTGCTCCACGACATCGGCACCCGGCTGTTCACGGCCAGCATGTCCGCCGTCGACCCCGACCTCGGACGGGCCCGGGACCTGCTCCAGTGGCGCGACGAGGTGAACGCCCGGCGGGACCTCGCCACCGGCAGCTGACCGCTCGCAGGTGCGCGGCTGCCCCCGCAGGCGCGCGGCTGACCGCAGGGACGGGGCGGGTGTGACCGGTCGCATGCCGGATCGGTTCGGCCGTGGCGACCCCGGGTGGCTAGCCTTTCGAGCGTGACGAGCGAGCACGACAGGACCCTGAGCATCACCGTGACCGGCGAGGACCGGCCCGGCGTCACGAGCACGATGCTCGGGGCCGTCGGTGGCACCGGCGCCGAGGTGCTCGACATCCAGCAGGTCGCGCTCCACGGACACCTCACCCTGGCTCTGCTCCTCTCGCCCGGCGACCATGCTGAGCAGCTGCGCGACGCGGCCGCAGTGGTGGCCCACCGCCTGGGGTTGTCCCTCTCGGTGCTCGAGGGCACGGGCGACAATGCTCGCCCGCGCCACGGCAGGGCCGCCGTCGTCGTCCTCGGCGCGCCGCTGCGGGCCGACGCGGTCGCGCTCGTCACCTCCCGGATCGCCGACCACGGGGCGAACATCGACCGGATCCGGAGGCTCTCCCGATACCCGGTCACGACGGTCGAGTTCGACATCAGTGGCGCCGACGTGCCGACCCTCCGCAAGGAGCTCGCCCTCGTCGCGGCGTCCTCGGGAATCGACATCTCCGTGGCCCTCGGCGGCCTCGCCCGTCGAGGACGGCGCCTCGTCGTCCTCGACGTCGACTCGACCCTGATCCGGCAGGAGGTCATCGAGATGCTCGCGGCCCACTGCGGTCGCGAGGAGGAGGTCGCCGCGATCACCGCGCGCGCGATGGCCGGCGAGCTCGACTTCGAGCAGTCGCTCCGGGCGCGCGTCGCCACCCTCGAGGGGCTCCCCGCCTCGGTCCTCGCGGAGGTGCGCCGCGACATCGTCCTCACGCCCGGCGCCCGGACTCTCGTGCGCACCCTCAAGCGCCTCGGCTTCACGGTCGGCCTCGTCAGCGGCGGCTTCATCGAGATCGTCGGTGACCTCGCCGCCGAGCTGGGAATCGACCACGCGCGGGCCAACCGCCTCGAGATCCGGGACGGCGTCCTCACCGGCCGCGTCGTCGGCGACGTGCTCGACCGGGCCGGCAAGGCCGCCGCCCTGCGCGAGTTCGCCGCGCTGGAGGGGCTTCCGCTGAGCCGGACCGTCGCGATCGGCGACGGGGCGAACGACCTCGACATGCTCCACATCGCCGGACTCGGAGTGGCCTTCAACGCCAAGCCGCTCGTCCGCGAACAGGCTCACACGAGCGTCAACGTGCCCTACCTCGACTCGGTGCTCTACCTCCTCGGAATCACGCGCGAGGAGATCGAGGAGGCCGACCGGGGCGATGGGCCTGTGACGGGCTGAGTCGATGTGGTCGATCGACGCTGGGCTCGATCGATCCCATCGAACGGGTTGCGCGGGTGGGTTGCGCTACTGCCCCATGGCGTGGACGCCACCGTCGACGTGGAGGATCTCCCCCGTCGTCGCCGGGAACCAGTCGGACAGCAGGGCCGCGCACGCCTGGGCCGCGGGCACCGGGTCGTTGACGTCCCACCCGAGCGGTGCCCGCTCGTCCCAGACCTCCTCGAAGCGCTCGAAACCGGGGATCGACTTGGCGGCGGTCGTGCGGATCGGGCCGGCCGCGACGAGGTTGCACCGGATCCCCTTCGGGCCGAGATCACGGGCGAGGTAGCGGTTCGTCGACTCGAAGGCCGCCTTGGCCACGCCCATCCAGTCGTAGACGGGCCAGGCGAACTTCGCGTCGAAGGTGAGGCCCACGACGCTCCCGCCCTCCCCCATGAGCGGCAGGGCGGCGACGGCCAGCGACTTGAGGCTGTACGCCGAGATCTGCAGCGCCGTCGAGACGTCCTCCCAGGTGCCTTCGAGGAAGTTGAAGGCACCCTGCGGGGCGAAGCCGATGGAGTGCAGCACCCCGTCGAGGTGGTCGACGTGCTCGCGCAACCGATCGGCGAGCGAGTCGAGGTCGTCCTGGCTGGCCACGTCGAGCTCGATCACCGGTGGGGTGGCGGGCAGCCGCTTGGCGATGGCCCGCGTGATCTTCATCGTCCGTCCGAAGGAGGTCAGGACGACCTCCGCGCCCTCTTCCTGGGCGAGCTTGGCGACATGGAACGCGATCGAGCTGTCCATGAGGACACCGGTGACGAGCAGCTTCTTTCCTTCGAGGATTCCCATGGTCGTGGGCACCTTTCTCGTGTGGGGGGCGACGTGCGAGCGGAGGCCGGCGCAGCGGCATACGAAGATTGCGGTTGTCGTATGCCGCTGGGCCGGCTCAGTGCCCCATGCCCAGTCCGCCGTCGACGGGGATGACGGCCCCGGTGATGTAGCCGGCCTCGTCGCTCGCGACGAAGCGGACGACGGCCGCCACCTCCTCCGGGGTGGCGAAGCGACCGGCGGGGATGCTGGCGAGGTAGGCCTTGCGCTGCTCGTCGGGCAGGACCGCCGTCATCTCCGTGTCGATGAAGCCGGGCGCCACGACGTTGGCCGTGATGCCGCGTCCGCCGAGCTCGCGCGTGATCGAGCGGGCCAGGCCGACGAGACCCGCCTTCGACGCTGCGTAGTTCGCCTGCCCGGGCGAGCCGTAGAGACCGACGACGCTCGAGATGAGGACGATCCGTCCGCGGCGCTTGCGGATCATCCCGGTCGCGGCGCGGCGCGCGCACCGGAAGGCTCCGGCGAGGTTGGTGTCGACGACGGCGTCGAAGTCCTCGTCGCTCATCCGCATGAGGAGGGTGTCGCGGGTGATGCCGGCATTGGCCACGAGCACCTCGACCGGCCCGCCGAAGAGGTCCTCGGCGGCGGTGAACGCGTCGTCGACGGACGCCGTGTCGGTGACTTCGCACGTGACGCCGCGCAGCCCCTCGGGTGGCTCACCTGACCGGTGCGTGATGACGACGGTGTCGCCGGCCTCCTGGAAGGCGCGCGCGATGGCGAGGCCGATCCCCCGGTTGCCTCCGGTGACGAGCACGTTGCGCGGCTCGGTGACTGCCACCTGGTCTCCTTGGCGTGTGATGTGAGCGGGCCGACGGCTGCCGGCGCGTGGACAGCCCTGAACCTAGTGGACTACCCGTGGGTATGCCGAAGCGTCCCCAAGGGGGCGTGGGGGTCATCGCCGCCGCCCGGGCTTATGGTTGACCGGTGGCACAAGGCAAGCAACGACCCGTGGTGCACAACGTCACCTCGGCGCCGTCCTCCCCCGCGGACGACCAGGCCCAACGGGTCAAGCGGTACCTGACGATGATGGGCATCCGCGTCGTGTGCCTGGGCCTCGTCTTCGTCCTCGACGGGTGGCTGCGTTGGGTGGCCCTGGTCGGTGCCGTCGTGCTGCCGTACATCGCCGTCGTCACGGCGAATGCCGTTCGCCCGAGCCAGTCCGGCGCGATCCAGCCGGTCACACCCCCGGACACGCGCCGGCTCGAGCAATGACGCCGCCTCCTGCCGTGCCGATGCCCCCGGCCGAGGACCATGTCTGCAGCGCGAAGGGCTGTCGTGCGTCCGCGGTCCACGCCGTGGTCTGGCGAAACCCCAAGCTGCATGTCGAGGGGCGACGCAAGGTGTGGCTCGCCTGCGACGAGCACCAGCAGGCGCTCGCGGACTTCGTGGGTCTGCGCGGGTTCCTCATCGAGGTCATCCCCGTCGGTGCCCTCACCGACGCGGACGGTTGACCGGTCCGCTCGCGGCGGTCAGCCACCGATGGCCGACATGGGACGGTCCGGCTGGACGAAGTCGGGGTCGCCGATCCCGTGGCCCCGGCGTTTGCGCCACATCTCCCCTCGCATGAGATCGAGCAGCTCGTCGTCGGACGCCCCGTCGCGCAACGGGGTGCGCAGGTCAGTCTCGGTGCGGGAGAAGAGGCAGTTGCGCACCTGGCCGTCGGCCGTGAGCCGGGTTCGGTCGCAGGCCGCGCAGAAGGGCGCCGAGACGCTCGCGATGATCCCTACCGTCGCTGGGCCGCCGTCCACGAGGAACCGCTCGGCCGGGGCGCTCCCCCGCTCCTCGGCGGGCAGCGGGGTGAGGGTGTAGCGCTCGGACAGCGTGGCGCGGATCTCGTCGGCCGTCACCATGTCGCGCCGGTCCCACGCGTGCTGGGCGTCGAGCGGCATCTGCTCGATGAAACGCAGCTCGTAACCGCGGTCGAGACACCACTGGAGCACGTCGGCGACGGAGTCGTCGTTGACGCCGCGCATCGCGACCGCGTTGACCTTGACCGGCGTGAGGCCCGCGTGGGCCGCGGCCTTGAGCCCGAGCTCGACGTCGGTGAGGCGGTCGCGGCGGGTGAGCCGGGTGAAGGTCTCCGCGTCGATGGTGTCGAGGCTGACGTTGACCCGGTCGAGGCCGGCTTCCGCGAGGCGCTGGGCGACCCGCTCGAGACCCACGCCGTTGGTCGTCATGGCGATCCGGGGCCGCGGCTCGAGCGCCGCGATGCCGGCGACGAGCTCGACGAGGGAGCGGCGCAGGAGTGGCTCGCCTCCGGTGAGGCGCACCTGGGTGACGCCGTCGCGGACGAAGAGACCGATGAGCCTGAGCAGCTCCTCGTCGGTGAGCATCTCCGCCTTGGGCATCCACGGCAGGCCCTCCGCGGGCATGCAGTACGTGCAGCGCAGGTTGCAGCGGTCCGTGACCGAGACCCGCAGGTCACGGGCGACCCGCCCGAACTGGTCGCGCAGGCCGGTCTGGCCGGCGGGCCGGCCGATCAGGTCGTCGGGCCGGACGGTGGGATCCGGAAGGCGCGTCATGACCACCACTCTAAGCCGGGTAGCGTCGTTGTCGTGCTCCGGCTCTGGCTCACGCGGCGATGGCTGCTGACGACCCTCGTCGCCGTTCTCTTCGGCGTGGCGTGCTGGACGCTGGGCTCGTGGCAGTGGAGCCGGCACGTCGAGCAGCGCACGAAGGTCACCGCGATCGAGGAGAACTACGAGGCCCCGCCGGTGCCGCTCACGGCCGTCCTGGACCGGCTGGGGGCCGGTGGGCTGGCACCCGAGGAGCAGTGGACGCGGGTGACCCTACAGGGCAGCTACCTGCCCGGGTCGGACCTCATGGTGCGCAACCGCACCAGGGACCAGACGGTCGGCTTCGAGGTGCTCACCCCGTTTGTCACCGAGCGCGTGACCATCCTCGTGGACCGCGGTTGGGTGCCGAACGCGCGCGAGGCCGAGCAGACCCCCGCGGCCGATCCGGCGCCGACCGGTCCGGTCGAGGTCGTCGGCTGGCTCCGGACCGGTGAGCCCGACCTCGGACGCGACCTCCCCGCTCCCCAGCTGGCGAGCATCAGCGTCGACGACGCACGGGCCAGCGTGCCCCAGCTGGGCGACCTCGACGCGTACGTCGTCCTGGGGACGCAGTCCCCGAGCACGCCTGCGGGTGACCATCCGGTGTCGCCGCTCCCCCGCCCCGACGAGGGGCTGGGGCCGCACCAGGCCTATGCGATCCAGTGGTGGCTCACCATGCCGGCCGGGCTCGTCTTCGTCGTCTTCGCCATCCGCCGGCAGGTGATCCAGTCGGCAGGAGATCGCGAGGGCGCGGGCGCCGCCAAGCCGAAGAAGGTGCGGATCTGGGACGAGGAGGACGCCTGAGTCCTGTCGCGTGGCTGACCGTGTCGGGGTCGGTACAGCTAGACCTGCTCGCCCCGGGACGCGAGGACCTGCTCGCGGAGGATGTCCGCGTGCCCGCAGTGCTGGGCGAGCTCGCGAAGCATGTGGAGATAGACCCAGCGCAGCGGCAGCGGGCCGCGACGGTTGCCGGTGATGACGTCGTCGAGTCCCAAACGGCTGGTGGCCTCGCGCGACGCCGCACAGGCCTTCCGGTACCGGCCCAGGACGCTCTCTATCGTGTCCGCCGGGTCGAGGATGAAGGACGCGTCAGGGCTGGCGGGAATCCCGATCTCGGCCCGTGACCGTCCGGTCACTGCCTCGTCGAACCAGACCCCCTCGACGAAGGTCGCGTGCTTGACGAGACCGAGCAACGTGGTGCGCGACGGCACGAGCGAACGGCGGGCCTCCTCCTCGCTCAAGCCGGCGAGGCAGGCGTCGAGCTGGCTCCGGTGGTCGTCGAGGAACAGCTCGAACTGCGCCTGGGGCGGCGCCTCGAACGCCTCGGGGCTCATGGCGTGCGCATGGGAGGGCATGAGGGGAGCATAGGGCCGGCGCCTGGTCGGAATCAGGCGAGGGCAGGCCCGGTCGGCAGGGCGACCGTGTCACGCTCGTCCGAAGCCCGTGGGGAGTCCGCGAACTGGGTCGCGTGGAGGTCGGCATAGAGACCTCCGGCCGCGAGGAGCGCCGCGTGACGACCGGTCTCCACGATCCGACCGTGATCGAGCACGACGATGACGTCGGCCTGCCGGATCGTCGAGAGCCGGTGGGCGATGACGATCGAGGTCCGACCGGCCAGGGCTGCGTCGAGGGCCCGCTGCACCGCCACCTCTGACTCGGAGTCGAGGTGCGCCGTCGCCTCGTCGAGGACCACGATGTCGGGCGCCTTGAGGAGCAGGCGCGCGATCGCCAGACGCTGCTTCTCGCCGCCGCTGAGACGGTGGCCCCGGTCGCCGACGACGGTGTCGAGGCCCTCGGGCAGGTCGTCGACGAGGTCACTGATCTGCGCGGCCCGCAGCGCCTCGGCCATGTCCTGCTCGGTGGCATCGGGCCGGGCGTAGAGCAGGTTGGCGCGGATGGTGTCGTGGAAGAGATGAGCTTCCTGGGTGACGACGCCGACGCGGTCCCGCAGCGAGGACAGGGTGGCATCTCGCAGGTCGAGGCCACCGATCCGGACCGCACCGGAGGTGGGGTCGTAGAGCCGGGTCACGAGGGACGTGAGGGTGGTCTTGCCGGCGCCGGAGGGACCGACGAGGGCGACGAGCTGGCCGGGCTCGACGACGAGGCTGACCTCGTGGAGGACGGGTCCTCCTGCCCGGCGATCGCCACTCGCGGCCGCCTCGAGGGACGCGAGGGACACCTCGTCGGCGGAGGGGTAGCGGAACGAGACGCCGTCGAGCTCGACGCCGAGCGGCCCTGCGGGCAGGTCCTGTGCACCCGGGCGCTCGTCGACGAGCGGCTCGAGGTCGAGAACCTCGAAGACACGCTCGAAGGAGATGAGCGCGGTCATGATGTCGACCCGCACGTTGGACAGGGAGGTGAGGGGCCCGTAGAGCCTGGCCAGCAGGGCGGCCAGGGCGAGCAGTGTGCCGACGGAGAGCGAGCCGCTGACGGCCATGAGGCCGCCGAACCCGTAGACCATCGCGGTCGCGAGCGCGGCGACGAGGGTCAGGGCCGCCATGAAGACCGTGCGGTTGATCGCGATCTGCACACCGACGTCCCGCACTCGACTCGCGCGCTCGTCGTACTCCGCCTCCTCCCGCCGCGGGTTGCCGAAGAGCTTGACGAGGAGCGCACCGGCGACGTTGAACCGCTCCGTCATCCGGGTCCCCATGTCGGCGTTGAGCGTCATCTGGCGGGAGGCGAGGGCGGCGAGCCGTCGTCCCATGAGCTTGGCGGGGATGAGGAAGAGTGGCACCAGCAGGAGGGAACCGAGGGTCAGCTGCCACGACAGCGAGAACATCGCCCCGATGACGAGGACGACCGAGACGAGGTTGCTCACGACGTTGGACAGCACCGACGTGAAGGCCTGCTGGGCGCCGATGACGTCGCTGTTGAGCCGCGAGACGAGCGACCCGGTCTGCGCGCGGGTGAAGAAGGCGATGGGCTGCCGGAGCACGTGGCCGAAGACCTCGGTGCGCAGGTCCTTGATGAGGCCCTCACCGATCCGGGCGGAGTACCACCGCTGCACGACGCTGAGGAGCGCGTCGAGCACGGCGATGGCTGCGACGACGAGGGAGAGCCGCACGACGACGCTCGAGTCCTTCGGGATGACGCCGTCGTCGACGAGGGACTTGATCAGCAGAGGCACGGTGACGACGAGCACCGAGTTGACGATGACCACGCCGAGGAAGGCGATGATCGACGACTTGTAGGGCCGCGCGTAGGAGAAGACGCGTCGGCGGGTGCCCGGAGCGAGGCTGCGCTCGGTCACGCTGCGGTCGCGCGACATCGAGCGCATCATCATCCACGGCTGCATGCCCACCGGCGGGACCTCCTTGCTCGTCTCACGATCAAACCGCGTGGTGGGGACAACGATTCCCCGGACGGTCGCGAGGACCCATGCAGCGCGGCTCAGGCCAGCGCGATGAGGTCCTTGTAGTCGGGCCCCCAGAAGTCCTCCACGCCGTCAGGGAGGAGCAGGATGCGCTCCGGCTCGAGCGCGTCGACGGCGCCCTCGTCGTGGGTGACGAGGACGACGGCGCCCTCGTACGTCGACAGCGCCCCGAGGATCTCGTCGCGCGAGGCCGGGTCGAGGTTGTTCGTCGGCTCGTCGAGGAGCAGCACGTTCGCGGAGGACACGACGAGCATCGCGAGGGACAGCCTGGTCTTCTCCCCGCCCGAGAGCACGCCGGCCGGCTTCTCGACGTCGTCCCCCGAGAAGAGGAAGGACCCGAGCACCTTGCGCACGTCGGTCTCGCCGAGCTCGGGAGCCGCCGACTTCATGTTCTGCAGGACGGTTCGCTCGACGTCGAGGTTCTCGTGCTCCTGGGCGTAGTAGCCCAGCTTGAGCCCGTGGCCGGGCTCGATCTGCCCGGTGTCCGGCGCGTCGACACCCGCGAGCATCCGCAGCAGGGTCGTCTTGCCGGCACCGTTGAGCCCGAGCACGACGACCTTGCTCCCCCGGTCGATGGCCAGGTCGACGTCGGTGAACACCTCGAGCGAGCCGTACGAGCGGGACAGTCCCGAGGCCCGCAGCGGCGTGCGACCGCACGCAGCGGGTTTGGGGAAGCGCAGCCTGGCGACCTTGTCGGCGGCCCGTTCCCCCTCGACGCCGGCGAGGAGACGCTCGGCCCGCTTCGCCATGTTCTGCGCGGCGGTCGCCTTGGTGGCCTTCGCCCGCATCTTGTCGGCCTGCGCGAGCAGGGCGCTGGCCTTCTTCTGGGCGTTGGCCAGCTCCCGCTTGCGGCGTCGCTCGTCCGTCTCGCGCGCCTGGAGGTAGGTCTTCCACCCGACGTTGTAGACGTCGAGGGCCGACCGGTTCGCGTCGAGGTGGTAGACCTTGTTGACGACCGCGCCGAGCAGGTCGACGTCGTGGCTGATGACGACGAGCCCGCCCTTGTACGTGCGCAGATACTCGCGCAGCCAGACGATCGAGTCGGCGTCGAGGTGGTTCGTCGGCTCGTCGAGCAGCAGCGTCTCCGCGCCGGAGAAGAGGATGCGGGACAGCTCCACGCGGCGTCGCTGGCCGCCGGACAGGGTGTGGAGGGCCTGCCCGAGGATGCGGTCCTCGAGGCTCAGCGCGCTGGCGATCGACGCCGCCTCCGACTCGGCCGCGTAGCCCCCGGCGGCCTCGAACTCGACCTCGAGCCGGGTGTACTGGCGCATCGCCTTCTCGCGCACGTCCTCGTCCTCGCTCGCCATGCGCTGCTCGGCATCGGCACGACGCCGGACGATCTCGTCGAGCCCGCGTGCGGACAGGATCCGGTCCCGCGCCCGCATGCCGAGGTCTCCCGTGCGCGGGTCCTGGGGCAGGTAGCCGACGGAGCCCGTCCGCGTGACCGTGCCGGCGGCCGGCTGTCCCTCCCCGGCGAGGACCTTCGTCAGGGTGGTCTTGCCGGCGCCGTTGCGCCCGACGAGGCCGACCCGGTCCCCGGCGTCGATGCGGAAGCTGGCGTCCTCGAGGAGCAGGCGCGCACCTGCGCGCAGCTCGATCCCGGTCGCGACGATCACGGCATCTTCCTTCCTGGTGCCGCACTTCGTCAGCGGCTGGATGACCCCTCCATTCTGCCAGTGGCGACGGGATGCTCTCGAATCGTTAACCCGCCCGCCGCCTCGCGGCAGCCCTCGCACGAGCACGTGCGCGTGGCGTGCATGGTGCCCGCGTTGCGCAGCGAGCCGGGCTGCCACAGCCCTTCGCGTATGCCGCTGGGCCAGCTCGTCGTCGGCAGCAGCGTCGGCACGGGGTCGGGGTCGCCGCTGCCGTCGTGGCAGCAGCGGCAGGTCGTGTAGCCGCGGTTCCGGGCGTCGTGCCAGTCCATGGGGTGCGCGCAGGACCGGCAGACGTGGGCGAGGACGCTCATCCCGTCCTGTCCGCACGGACCGGCATGAGCACGGACAGGCCTCCGTCCGAGCCGCGGACGGCGAGCGGGGCGATCGGCCCGTCGAGCACCAGGCTCGGGTCCCCGTCGACGGCGGCCAGCGCCTCGAGGAGGAACTCGCCGTTGACGTGCACCTCTGCCTCCGACCGACGCCCGACGACGTGAGCCACCCCGTCGACGTCGGCGAGACCCACTGCCCCCGGCGGGCCGTCACCTGACCGCCTGCCCATCGAGTCGAGCAGTGGCAGTGCATCGATGCCCTGGGCCAGCCGGGCCCGGTCCCAGTCGAGGATCCGCCGATAGTCGGGGAAGGCGCCCGGCACGCTCGGGGCTCGGAGCTCCGAGGCGCCGACGCGGGCGATGCAGACCGCCTCGCCGATCGCCAGGTGGACGGGTTGCCGACCAGCGGTGACGCCGACCTGCTCGAGCCAGTCCGGGGGCACGACGACCGACGCCGTCGCGGGATGCGGCACGAGTGGCGGTCCGATCGTCCGGGCGCCCTCCACGACGCCGACGGCGAGGCGGTAGCGGTCGGTCGCCACGAGGCGCAGCCCCTCTGGCCCTGCCTCGACGAGGACCCCGGCGAGGACGGCCAGGTCCTCGGCGGGCTCCTGGGCCACCGCGAACCGCACCGTGCGCAGCGCTCGGGACAGGTCGTGGCCGGACACCGTGACGTGCCGGGTGGGCTCTCCGTCTCCCAGCAGGTCCAACGTCCTCGCGATCTCCCGCCGGGCGTCCTGCAGGCCCTGCTCGAGCCGGGTCTCGTGGGCGACCACGACGTCCCGGGCGTCCCCCACCGAGCCACGCGCCCGGAGGTCGAGGACGACGGCGACCTCGCTCAGCGGCATACCGACCCGCCGGAGGCCCGCGACGAGCCGGGCGACGGGCACCTGGGCCTCCGAGTACCGGCGGTAGCCGGACGACGGGTCCACCCGCGCCGGCACGAGCAGGCCCTCGCGGTCGTAGAAGCGCAGGGAGCTCGCGGACAACCCACTGAGGCGGGCGAGCTCACCGATGGTCAGCAGTTCGGTCACGGCTCCAGCCTGAGGCTTCGACCCGGTTCAAGGTCAAGCGCACTGGTGCGGCTCCGGTAGCGTGGCCCAGCGTGACCGCCCCCATCACCGTCCGCGACATCACCGCGGAGGAGCACCTCCGCTGGCTGGAGGAGCAGCCGTCCGCCAGCTTCCTCCAGACCCCCGCGTGGGGCGACGTCAAGACCGACTGGCAGCACGGGTCCGTCGGGTGGTTCGAGGGGGACGTCCAGGTGGGCGCCGCCCTCGTGCTCTACCGGAGCCTGCCGAAGCTGCGCCGCTCCCTCGCCTACGTCCCCGAGGGTCCCTGCATCGACTGGGCCTCGCCGCGGCTCGTCGAGCTGCTGAAGGCCCTCCGCGACCACCTCAAGGCCAAGGGAGCGTTCGCCCTGCGACTGGGGCCGCCCGTTCCCACCCACCGATGGCACGCCCCGACGATCAAGGGGGCGATCAGCGACCCGACGACGACCCGCTACGACCAGGCGCCCCCGGACGTCGTCGAGCCCGTGGGCACCGCCGTCGTGGAGACGCTGCGCCGGTTGGGCTTCCGACACCTGTCCGCGGACGACGGCTTCCTCGCCGGCCAGCCCGAATACGTCTTCCAGGTGCCGCTCGCCGGCAAGTCCGAGGCCGAGCTGCTCGCCGGGATGAACCAGCTGTGGCGCCGCAACATCAAGAAGACCGAGAAGAACGGCGTCACCGTGCGCGTGGGCGAGGACACCGACCTTCCGGCGTTCCACCGCGTCTACCGCGAGACGGCCGAGCGCGACCGGTTCACACCGCGGGGTCTCGAGTACTTCGAGCGGATGTATCGCGTCATGTCGGCGGAGGACCCGCAGCGGATCCGCATCTACCTCGCCGAGCACGAGGGCGACGTCCTCGCCGCGACGATCTGGATCCGCGTCGGGCGGCACGCGTGGTACTCCTACGGCGCGTCCAGCGCGAGCAAGCGGGAGCTCCAGGGTTCCACGGCGATCCAGTGGCGCATGATGCGTGACGCCCTCGCGGCCGGGGCCGCGGTCTACGACCTGCGCGGCATCACCAACACGGTCGCCGAGGACAATCCGCACATCGGCCTCATCCGCTTCAAGGTCGGCACCGGGGGCGAGGCGGTCCGACTCGCGGGCGAGTGGGACCTCCCGCTCAATCGGGCCCTCTACACGGCGTTCGACCTCTACATGAGACGGAGGTGACGATGACCCTCACGCTGCACGTGGATGGTGCCCGGTGGCGGGCCGCTCAGGCCGCCGCGACGACCGCGTACCCCGACCTGGTCCCCGTCATCAAGGGCAACGGCTACGGCTTCGGACGCGACCTGCTCTGCGCCGAGGCGGGTCGGCTCGGCGTGCCGATGATCGCCGTCGGGACCTATGCAGAGGTCCCGGGCGCGCTCGGCGGCTTCGGCGGCGACGTCCTCGTCATGGAGCCGTTCCGCGCCCCGATCGACGCCGGCCTGCCGGACCTCGCGAACGATCGCCTCGTCCACACGATCACGGCGCGGGAGGACCTCGACGCGCTCCGGGGCATCAACCCGTCGGCGCGGACTGTCATCGAGGTGCTGACCTCGATGAACCGCTTCGGCGCGCCGGTGGCACGGGTCGCAGACCTCTTGGCCGCGGCAGGGGGCGAAGGGGTCACCCTGCACCTGCCGCTGGGCTCGGGGCACGTCGCCGAGATCGGCCGGGTCGTGGAGGCGCTCGCCGGCGTCCGTGCCTTCTTCGTCTCCCACACGACGTCCGCCGAGCTGGCCGAGCTGCGACGGCGCTTTCCCGACCATCGGTTCGCGGCGCGGGTGGGCACCGACCTGTGGCTCGCGGACCGCGGCGCCTACGAGGTGCGCGCCCACGTCCTCGACGTCCGACCGCTCGCGAAGGGGGCCCGGGTCGGCTACCGTCAGCGCCCCCAGCCGGGCGGGCACCTCCTCGTCGTCAGCGGAGGGACGTCGCACGGTGTGGCCATGGAGTCTCCCGCGGCGGCCGCCACCACCCGCGGTCGGGCGATAGCCGTGGCCGAGGGAGTCCTCGAGGCCGCACACCGGGTGCGTTCCCCCTTCACGGTCAGCGGCACGATGCCGCGGTTCGCCGAGCCGCCGCACATGCAGTGCAGCCTTCTCGTCCTGCCCGACGGGGTGGCACCGCCTCGCATCGGTGACACCGTGCCAGTGCGCATGCGCCTCACGACCGCCTACCCGGACGCGGTCGTCCTCACCTGAGCGGCGACACCACGCGCAGTGGGCACGTCGGACGATGTCCGCAGACTAGGGTTGTCGCAGTGACAGCCGGGACGTTCCCGGCCGGCAGGCCAGCAGGAGCATGACATGAGCTTCAACGAGAACGCCCGGCTCGACACGTCTCAGGTCGAGAGCGGTGGCGGCGGCTTCGGGCGTGGTGGCGGTGGGAGCTTCCCCGGCGGCATCCAGATCGGCGGCGGCATCGGCGGTCTCATCCTGCTCGTGCTCATGCTCATCTTCGGTGGTGGCAGCATCCTCGGTGGCGACTCGGGCGACACCGGCTCCGGAGGGCTGCCCTCCCAGCAGCTCCAGCCCGACCAGGTCTCGGCAGCCGGCCAGGTGCAGGACTCGGCCTTCGCCCAGTGCCAGACCGGCGCAGACGCCAACAAGGACGACGTCTGCCTCATCATCGCCACGGTCAACAGCGCGAACGACTACTGGGCCAAGACCCTGCCGAAGTACAACATGAACTACGAGATGGCCCGCACGGTCATCTACGAGGGCCAGGTCCAGTCCGGCTGCGGCACGGCGAGCGCCCAGGTGGGCCCCTTCTACTGTCCCCTGGACTCCAAGGTCTACATCGATGCGAGCTTCTTCCAGGAGCTGCAGAGCAAGTTCGGGGCCGACGGCGGGCAGCTGGCGAAGGAGTACGTCATCGCCCACGAGTACGGCCACCACGTGCAGAACCTCCTCGGCATCCTCAACCGCGCCCAGCAGGACCCACAGGGCCCCAACTCCGGCGCCGTGCGCATCGAGCTGATGGCTGACTGCCTCGCCGGGACCTGGGTCAAGCACGCCACGGAGACCACTGATGCCAGCGGCACCCCGCTGCTCCAGCCGATCACCGAGGACGACATCGACTCGGCGCTCTCGGCTGCCGCGGCCGTCGGTGACGACCGCATCCAGGAGAAGGTCCAGGGCCGGGTCACCCCGGAGAACTGGACGCACGGCTCGGCCGAGGCGCGGATGAGCTGGTTCCTCCAGGGCTGGCGGACGGGCGACATCAACCAGTGCAACACCTTCGGCGTGGAGTCCGTCAGCTGACTCTGACGTCCGTCGCGGCCCCTCGGGGCCTGCAGGCGCTCAGCCGGCGTCCGGGGTGCCCTGTGGCCGCGCCAGCGCCGCCTGGATCTGCCGACTCCTCAGGAGGAAGGCAACCTCGTCCAGCCGCTTGCGGCGCATCCAGGCGGTGACCTCCTCGTTGCACTTGCTCGCGTTGCAGGAGCCGCACGCGGGCGCGACGTTGTCGAGCGTGTAGCGACCGCCCCGCGAGATGGGCAGCACGCAGTCGCGTTGCAGCGGGACGCCGACCGCGCCGCAGTAGGCGCAGCCACCCCACGCGGCCTGGAGCCGGGCCCACTGCTCGTCGGTGAGGTCGTGGTGGCCCCGCGCCAGCCGCCGGGTGCGCCGCCGGGCACTCCTGGCCCGTCGACTCCGGTCGCCCTGCCGCTTGCCTGGCACGGGAACAGGCTACGGCCCGCCCCGACAGATCCCGGGGAGGCGTCGCCTGTGGCGTGTAGCCGGGTCAGGCCGGGCGCGGCAGTCCCGGGATCAGCACCGGCCCGCTGATCTGGCGCTGTGTGGTCGATATTTCAGCCAAACAGCCAGGGCTCGGCCACACGGCCCGGTTCCGCCCTGCGCGAGCACGCTTGCCGCGCGCACGGGTCGGGCCTAGCCCGGGGTCGGGGCGGCTTCGGCCTCGTCTGGCTCGGTGAGCTCGATGCGGTAGGCCCTGCCGCGACGCAGTGCGGACTCGAGCACGTCGCGTCGCGGGTCGCCGAGGTCGTAGAGCTCCCGCATCGGTAGGCCGCGGAGGGCGCGGAGGGCCGGCGCCCCCAGCACCTCGCGAACGAGGGCGCGGTCGCCGCCGACGACGAGGCCCTTCGGAACGCCGTCTGCGTCCTTGCGGGGCGACTCGTCGTCACCCAGCAGAATGCGCCGGGCATGCGTGACGACGGCGCCGACGAGCTCGTCGGCCTGCTTGCCACGGCGCCGGGCGAACCGTTGCTGGGACCACCCGCCGGCGGCCGTGCGGGACTGGACGTGGCGGGTGCTCACCTTGGTGGCGGTGAGGCGCGAGCCCACGGCCAGGCCCACGGCATACCCGCCACGCCTGACGAGGACGACTCCGAGCGGGTCGTGGCCGAAGGGCGTCGCGACCACGGCGGCCCCGTCCGCAGCCCGGGCCCGGACGACGACGCCACCCGCGGTGTCCTCGCGAGTGGCGTCGTAGGGACCATGGCGCTCGCCGAAGCCTGCCAGCCACCGGTCGAACCGGTCCGGGTCGACCTCGATGACGCGGGCCACCGTCGGGGCGCGACGGTCAGAGGTTGAATCCGAGGGCGCGCAGCTGCTCGCGCCCGTCCTCGGTGATCTTGTCGGGGCCCCATGGCGGCATCCACACCCAGTTGATCCGGTGCGAGGCGACGAGGCCCTCGAGCGCCTGGGCGGTCTGGTCCTCGATGACGTCGGTCAGCGGGCACGCCGCCGACGTCAGGGTCATGTCGATGACGGCGTGCGACTGCGAGTCCACGGTGATGCCGTAGACGAGGCCGAGGTCGACGACGTTGATGCCGAGCTCGGGGTCGACGACGTCGCGCATCGCCTCCTCGACGTCCGCGACGTTGACAGGGGTGGTCTGGGCGGTCATGACTGCGCTCCCGTGGTCGTGGTCTCTGGCTGGGTGGAGGGTGACGTGGCGCCTGCCCCTGAAGCGGGCGCGGAAGGGCTCGCGGAGGCGCCGGTGCCGGGCCGGCTGATGTCCTGCCCGGCACGCGCCAGCGCATCGGTGAAGGCGGTCCAGCCGAGCAGGGCACACTTGACGCGCGCC
This sequence comes from Intrasporangium sp., assembly GCF_032907665.1. Lineage (GTDB taxonomy): Bacteria > Actinomycetota > Actinomycetes > Actinomycetales > Dermatophilaceae > Intrasporangium. Next base: position 9,414 of record NZ_JAJJPG010000005.1, on the reverse strand, counting down.
GGGTACTTGGCGACACCTGCGAAGGCGACACCGTCTCCGATGGTCTCCTCGTCGCCGGAGGCCGTCCCCTTGGAGGTGAGCATCGTGCGCATCGCCTCGACGGTGACGAGGGCTTCCGAGACGGGGCGGCCGATGACCTCATCCGCGAGGACCGAGGACGAGGCGACCGAGATCGAGCACCCCTTGGCGTCGTAGGAGACGTCTGCGACGACCGGCTCGTCGGCGGACCCGGCGATGGCGACCCGGAGGGTGACCTCGTCGCCGCAGGTCGGGTTGAGGTGGTGCACCTCGGCGGAGTAGGGCTCGCGGAGCCCGGCATGGTGCGGCCGTTTCGAGTGCTCGAGGATGATCTCCTGGTAGAGGTCCATGTCAGCTCGCCTTCGCTGGGGTCGTCACGTCGAGTCCGAAGATGACCGGAACGCGGTCGAGCGCCTCGAGCAGGGCGGCGACCTCCTCGCGCGTCGAGTGGACAGCGAACGAGGCGCGGGTCGTCGCAGCCGCGTCCACCGCGCGGTGGAGCGGCCACGCGCAGTGGTGCCCGACACGAACGGCGACCCCCGCGTCGTCGAGGATCTGGCCGACGTCGTGGGCGTGGACGCCGTCGACGACGAAAGCGACCGCGCCGCCCCGTGGCACGCCTGGCGGCGGGCCGACCACCCGCACCCACGGGCGTTCGGCGAGGCCGGCCATCAGCTCGTCGACCAGTGCTGCCTCGTGGTCGTGGATACGCTCGATACCGATCTGCTCGATCCAGCGGACCGCGGCGGCGAGGCCGACGGCCTGGGCGGCATTGGGCACTCCGGCCTCGAACTTCTGCGGCGCGGGGGCCCACGTCGAGCGCTCCATGGTGACGAGCTCGATCATCGAGCCCCCCGTGAGGAACGGAGGCATGACCTCGAGGAGCTCCGCGCGGCCCCAGAGGACCCCGATGCCCATGGGGCCATACATCTTGTGTCCGCTGAAGGCGATGAAGTCGGCCCCGAGCGTCCTCACGTCGACCGGCAGGTGCGGGACCGACTGGCAGGCGTCGACGACGACGAGGGCACCCACGGCATGAGCGCGCTCGGCCAGGTCGGTCACGGGGTTGATCGTGCCGAGGACGTTGGACACGTGGGTGACCGCGAGGACCTTGGTGCGTGCCGTGAGCAGGGACGCGAGGTCGCTGAGGTCGAGCGCACCATCCGCACCCACCGGGATCCAGCGCAGGGTGGCACCGGTGCGTCGAGCGAGCTCCTGCCAGGGCACGAGGTTGGCGTGGTGCTCCATCTCCGTGACGAGGATCTCGTCGCCCTGACCGAGGACGAAGCGCTCGTCCTTGGGCTCGTCTGACGGGGAGGCGTTGGAGAAGGCGTAGGCGACGAGGTTGAGCGCCTCGGTCGCGTTCTTCGTGAAGACGATCTCGTCAGGCGGCGCACCGACGAAGCCGGCGATCGTCTCGCGGGCCGCCTCGTAGTCGTCGGTCGCCTCCTCGGCGAGCTGGTGCGCGCCACGGTGGACGGCGGCGTTGTGCTGCTCGTAGAAGGACCGCTCCGCGTCCAGCACCGCAGTCGGCTTGTGCGAGGTGGCCCCCGAGTCGAGGTAGACGAGGGGGCGGCCGTCGCGCACCGTGCGCGAGAGGATGGGGAAGTCGCGGCGGATGGCGGCGACCTCCTCATCCGTGAGGGCGCGGAGGTGCGGCGTGGCGGCGGAGCGCATGGGAACCCGTCCCTCTCAGGCGGTGTCGGCGACGGCGGCCGCCGCGTAACGGTCGTAGCCCTCGTCCTCGAGGCGGTCGGCGAGCTCGGGACCGCCCTCCTCGACGAACCGTCCGTCGACGAAGACGTGGACGAAGTCGGGCTTGATGTAGCGCAGGATGCGGGTGTAGTGCGTGATGAGCAGGACGCCACAGGACGTCGTCTCGACGGCGCGGTTGACGCCCTCGGACACGACCTTGAGGGCATCGACGTCGAGACCGGAGTCGGTCTCGTCGAGGATGGCGATCTTCGGGCGGAGCAGCTGCATCTGCAGGATCTCGTGGCGCTTCTTCTCGCCGCCGGAGAAGCCCTCGTTGACGTTGCGCTCGGCGAAGGCCGGGTCGATGCGGAGGTCGGTCATCGCGCCCTTCATGTCCTTGACCCACGTGCGCAGCTTCGGAGCCTCGCCGTCGATGGCGGTCTTGGCGGTGCGCAGGAAGTTGCTCACCGTGACGCCGGGGACCTCGACGGGGTACTGCATCGCGAGGAAGAGCCCCGCGCGGGCCCGCTCGTCGACGGACATCGCGAGGACGTCCTCGCCGTCCAGGGTCACCGTGCCGCCGGTGACGGTGTACTTCGGGTGACCGGCGATGCTGTAGGCGAGGGTTGACTTGCCGGAACCGTTGGGCCCCATGATCGCGTGCGTCTCCCCCGACTTCACGGTGAGGTCGACCCCGCGCAGGATCTCCTTGGGGCCGTCCTCGGTCTCCACCGAGACGGTGAGTCCCTTGATCTCGAGCGTGCTCATCTGGGTCAGTTCTCCTTGGTGCTGTCGGTGTCGGTCGTGCTGTCGGGCGTCGACCTGTCGGGCGTCGACGAGCCCGTGCTGGTGCCCGAAGTCGGGTTCGTGGGCGCCGCGTAGGCGGTCGAGGCAAGCTCCTCCTCGATCGCCGCGGTGACCTCGTCGCGCAAGTCGGCGAGCGGGATCTCCCGGACGATGTCGGCGAAGAAGCCGCGGACGACGAGACGCTTGGCCTCGTCCTCGGCGATGCCGCGCGACTGGAGGTAGAACAGCTGAAGGTCGTCGAATCGCCCTGTGGCAGAGGCGTGCCCGGCGCCTTCGATCTCCCCGGTCTCGATCTCGAGGTTGGGCACCGAGTCGGCCCGGGCCCCGTCGGTGAGGATGAGGTTGCGGTTGAGCTCGTAGGTGTCGGTGCCCTCGGCGGCAGCGCGGATGAGCGCGTCACCGACCCACACCGTGCGGGAGGTCTCGCCCTGGAGGGCCCCCTTGTAGGTGACGAGGCTCTTGCAGTGCGGCGCGTTGTGGTCGACGAACGACCGGTGCTCGAGATGCTGCCCGGAGTCGGCGAAGTACACGCCGAGCAGGGTCGCGTCTCCCCCGGGGCCGGCGTAGCGCACGTTGGCGTTGAGCCGGACGATCTCGCCACCGAGCGTCACGGAGATGTGCCGGTAGGTCGCGTCGCGACCCACGAGGGCGTCGTGCTGAGCGAGATGCATCGCGTCGTCCGCCCACCGCTGGCCGGCCACGACGGTCAGGTCGGAGGCGTCGCCCGTGACCACGGAGACGAGCTCGGTGAGCCGGCCGTGGCCCTGGTGGTCGATGACCACGGTGGCGCGCGAGTGATGGCCGGCCCGGACGACGACGTGCGCGTACGTGGGCGACTCGCCCCGTCCGGTGCCGTCGAGGCGGAGGCGGGCGGGCTCGGGGGGCTCTGCCTCGGCCGCGACGTCGACGAGCAGGACCTCGGCCGCGCCGGCGGCGGCGACGGCAGCCGCGCGGTCCTGCGGGGGAAGGATCCCCAGGCCGCGGGCCTCGTCCGCGGTGATGACGCTGGTCGTGACGCCCGGGGGCAGGTCGAGCACCCAGTCGAGCGCTGCGCTCGAGCCCTCCGCGAGCAGTGCGCCGAGCTTCTTCACCGGGGTGAAGCGCCACTCCTCCTCGCGCCCCTTCGGGACGGGGAAGTCCGCGAGGTCGAACGAGGCGGTGCGCTCGGCCCGGGACTGCTCAGGCACGAAGGCTCCGGCGGGGTCGACGTGCGTCTTCCCCGTGCGTGTCGCGATCGCGTCGGCGGACTCGGCAAGCGTGTCGGCAACGGTCATCAGCCGACGGCTCCTTCCATCTGGAGTTCGATGAGGCGGTTGAGCTCGAGGGCGTACTCCATCGGCAGCTCACGAGCGATCGGCTCGATGAAGCCGCGAACGATCATGGCCATGGCCTCGTCCTCGGCCATGCCTCGGGACATGAGGTAGAAGAGCTGGTCCTCGGAGACCTTCGAGACGGTGGCCTCGTGACCCATGGACACGTCGTCCTCGCGGATGTCGACGTAGGGGTACGTGTCGGAGCGGCTGATCGTGTCGACGAGCAGGGCATCGCAGCGCACCGTCGAGGCCGAGTGCGACGCCCCCTCGAGCACCTGGACGAGGCCGCGGTAGGACGCCCGTCCGCCGCCGCGCGCGACCGACTTGCTGACGATCGAGCTCTTCGTGTTGGGGGCGGCGTGGACCATCTTCGAGCCGGTGTCCTGGTGCTGGCCCTCGCCGGCGAAGGCGATCGAGAGCGTCTCGCCCTTGGCGTGCTCGCCCATGAGGAACACCGCCGGGTACTTCATCGTCACCTTGGAGCCGATGTTGCCGTCGACCCACTCCATCGTCGCGCCCTCCTCGCACGTGGCGCGCTTGGTGACGAGGTTGTAGACGTTGTTGGACCAGTTCTGGATCGTCGTGTAGCGGACGCGGGCGTTCTTCTTGACGATGATCTCGACGACGGCGGAGTGGAGCGAGTCCGACTTGTAGATCGGGGCGGTGCAGCCCTCGACGTAGTGGACGTACGAGCCCTCGTCGGCGATGATCAGCGTCCGCTCGAACTGGCCCATGTTCTCGGTGTTGATCCGGAAGTAGGCCTGCAGCGGGATGTCGACGTGGACGCCCGGGGGCACGTAGATGAACGAGCCGCCCGACCACACGGCCGTGTTGAGCGAGGCGAACTTGTTGTCACCGGCGGGGATCACCGTCGTGAAGTGCTCGCGGAAGAGGTCCTCGTGCTCCTTGAGCGCGGTGTCGGTGTCGAGGAAGATGACGCCCTTCTCCTCGAGGTCCTCGCGGATCTGGTGGTAGACGACCTCCGACTCGTACTGCGCGGCGACACCGGCGACGAGCCGCTGCTTCTCGGCCTCGGGGATGCCCAGGCGGTCGTAGGTGTTCTTGATCTCCTCGGGCAGCTCGTCCCACGTCGTGGCCTGCTTCTCCGTGGACTTGACGAAGTACTTGATGTTCTGGAAGTCGATCCCCGTCAGGTCGGAGCCCCAGGCCGGCATCGGCTTCTTGCCGAAGAGGGAGAGTCCCTTGAGCCGCAGCTTGAGCATCCACTCCGGTTCGTTCTTGCGCGTGGAGATGTCGCGCACGACCTCCTCGTTCAGTCCACGCCGGGCCGAGGTGCCGGCAGCGTCGGAGTCGGCCCAGCCGTACTCGTAGCGCCCGATGTCCTTCAGGCCCGGGTTGAGCTCTTCGATGTGGGTCGTCATGAACGGGACCTTTCCTTGGTGGGTTCGTTCGAGCTGGGCGTATGCCGCTGGGCCGGCTGCCCGAGATCCGTTCCCCCGGATCGGGGCACCCTCTCGTCAACACGCTCTGCCTCCGGACTCTTCCGGACGACGTGCGCGGGGACGAAGGTCGTGCACACGTGGTGCCCACCGGCGAGGGTGGCCAGCCGCTGCACGTGCACGCCGAGGAGGCGCGAGAACGCATCCGTCTCGGCCTCACAGAAGGCCGGGAACTGCTCCGCCGCGTGCTGCACGGGGCAATGGCCCTGGCAGAGCTGGACACCCGCCAGCGCCCCGGCCCCGACGGGACGCGCCGAGGCCGCGTAGCCGTCGCGGCTGAGCAGGTCGACGAGGGTCTCGGCCCGTGCGGCCGGGTCGTTGCCCACGGAGGCCAGCTCAGCGGCATACCGCTCCTCGAGCACACCCACGCGGCTGCGGGCGAAGTCGGCGACGGCCTGGGGGCCGGCGTGCTCGGCGAGGTAGCGCAGGACCTCGAGGGCAAGGGAGTCGTAGTCGGCCTCGAGCGCCTCGTGTCCCGCCTCGGAGACGACGTAGGCACGGGCGGGACGGCCACGGCCGCGGCGGACGCCGGTCGGCTCGTGCTCGACGACGGCCCCCTGCTCGACGAGGGCGTCGAGGTGGCGGCGCACTGCGGCGGGGGTCAGGTCGAGGTGGCGGCCGAGCTCGGCAGCGGTGATCGGTCCCTCGGCGGAGACCATGTGCAGGACCCGGGAGCGCGTGCGTGACTCGAGGGGCGACCCGAGGTCGCCCTCCCTCGCCAGGGTCGGCACGTGCTCAGCGAAAAACACCACACCATTGTGACGTAATTGGTCCCCGACCTTCCAGTAAGGCGACCCTTACCCTGCCGACGGCGGGTTCAAGGGCTCGTCGCCCTCCTCCATGGCCAGCTCGCCCTCGATGACCGGCTCTGCCTCCACCGGCATGATGACCGACGGCAGCCGCGTCCTCGGAGGGGCGACGGAGTCGGGGCCGAACCACCGTCGACGCAGCGGTGCGGTGGCCCAGCCGAGCGGCGACGTGAGGACGTAGCCGTAGGCGATGACGATCCCCGTCACGCCGGGTGCCAGCACGAGGCCGAGGACGATGGCCGCGACGAACCCGATCGTCAGGGGCAGGCGCTCGGTCGAGATGAGCCCGCGGAAGGAACGGAACCGGAACGAGGTCGCCATGAGCACGGCCGGCACGACGCCGGCGGCGATCGGCAGCAGCGGACCCTCCAACGGCTGGTCGATGGCGAACACCGTGGCGATGACGACGCCGGCCGCCCCCGGGCTGGCGAGCCCGATGAAGTAGCGCTTGTCGGCGAGCGGGTCGATCGTCACGTTGAAGCGGGCCAGGCGGTAGGCCGCGGACGCGAGCCAGAACATCGCCCCGGTCCAGGCCCACTGGGGGTACGACGGCAGTGCCCACGTGTAGACGAGCACTGCAGGGGCGATGCCGAAGGAGACGAGGTCCGCGAGCGAGTCGAACTGGAGGCCGAAGGGGGTGATCGCGCCGACGGCCCGCGCGACCGCGCCGTCGGCGATGTCGAGGACGATGGACACGGCGATGAGCACAGCGGCGACGCGGAACTTGTCCTGGAACGCCATGAGGACCGAGGAGAAGCCGCAGATCATGTTGCCGAGCGTGAAGAGGCTGGGGAGCATGACCTTGGCCCGGACCCGCGGGTTGAGCCGGCTCAGGGGAACGACTCGAGCACCGGTCTGCGAGACGAGTCGCCAGCCCCGGACGACCCGGCGACGCGCCCTGGCCGTGCGCGGACGCGACGCCCCGTCCGCCTCGGTCATGCGGGGGCCTGCCCGGGGACGGCCGACGCCGACGGGAAGCGGCCGAGCACCGTCTCACCGGCGACGGCGCGACGGCCCTTCGACACCTCGAGGACGACCTCGGGTGGCAGGAAGACGTCCATGCGGGAGCCGAACTTCATCAGGCCGATGCGCTCGCCGGTCGCCACGTCGTCGCCCGCGTGGATCCGGGTGACGATGCGCCGGGCCAGCTGGCCCACGAGCTGCCGGTAGACGACCCGCCGCGGAGCGCCCGCGACGAGGCGTTCGACGACGATCTCGCTCCGCTCGTTCTTCGTGGCGCTCGCGGCGCGATAGGCGGCGAGGAAGCGACCGGGGACGTGGGTGACGCTGACGACGCGACCGCCGTACGGCGAGCGGTTGATGTGCACGTCGAGCAGCGAGAGGAAGATGCTGACCTGCTGCCACTCCCCCTCCGGGGCGACGCCGTCCTGGGCGGGGCCTGCGTGCACCACCATGCCGTCCGCAGGGGCGAGGACGACGTCGGGGTCCGTGACCGGCGCACGGTCCGGCGTCCGGTCGGGGTCGCGGAAGAACAGGGTGACCCCCGCGGTGAGCAGTCCGAGGGCGAGCGCCGTGCGGGGCCGACGGCCCAGGGCGGCGAGGAGGGTGGGGGCAGCCGCCACGGCGGTGAACGGTCTGGCGGCGGGGTCGATCTTCACGGGGGCGTCTCCGGGCAGGGTGGGGGCGGATGCGGTCGGTGACCAGTTTCGGGCCGCGAGTGGGGGCGGCCCCGCCCGAGCCTAGACTCATCCACCATGACGGAGGCCACGCGCGAGGTGCCACGTGACACATCGGCAGTGACCCTGGTGGACCTCCACCGCAGCTACGGGGCCGTCCGCGCTCTGGACGGGCTGTCGTGGCGCGCCCCGGCCGGCCGGATCACTGCGGTCCTCGGTCCCAACGGTGCCGGGAAGACGACCGCGATCGAGTGCGCGGTCGGGCTCGGCCGACCGGACCGGGGCGAGGTGCGCGTGGCGGGCGTCGACCCGGCGACCGCCGACGCCGACCACCGGGCCCGCGTCGGCGTCATGCTCCAGAGCGGCGGCCTACCCGGAGGAAGCAAGCCGATGCGGCTGCTCGAGCACCTCAGCCGGCTCTATGCGGCGCCCGCCGAGGTCGCGGAGACGGCCCGAAGGCTCGGCGTCGTCGACTTCGCCGGAACGACCATCCGGCGCCTCTCCGGCGGGCAGAAGCAGCGCCTGGCGCTCGCAGCCGCGCTGCTGGGCCGCCCGGAGGTCCTCTTCCTCGACGAGCCGGCCGCCGGCCTCGACCCGCACGGCCGCCTCGAGGTCTGGGACATCATCCGCTCGTTGCGTGACGCGGGCACGACGGTGGTCGTCACGACCCACTCGTTCGAGGAGGCCGAGCGGCTCGCCGACCACCTCGTCATCATGAACTCCGGTCGCACCGTCGCCGAGGGCACGCTCGCCGAGGTCACGAGGGGTCGCCCGCTCGAAGAGGTCTACTTCGAGCTGACGACGAGGGGGCGGGCATGAGCACGCTCGACGCGGGCAGGCGGACGCCTGGCGCGCGGTCCTCGAGCGGCCCCGCCGCGCCGCCTCGCCAGCGCATCCTGGCCCAGGCCCGCTTCGAGGCCGGCACCCTCCTGCGCAATGGCGAGCAGCTGCTCGTCTCCATCCTCCTGCCCGCGATCGTCCTCGTCGGGCTGAGCCTGACGACGACCCCGTCCCTCGGGCCGGGTGACCGCGTCGACGTCGCCGTGCCCGGGGTCCTGGCCCTCTCCGTCGTCTCGTCGGCCTTCACCTCACAGGCGATCGCGACCGGCTTCGACCGGCGCTACGGCGTCCTCCGCTACCTCGGAGTGACGCCCCTCGGCCGTTCCGGCCTCGTCGCCGCGAAGGTCGTGGCCACCTTGGCCATCGTCGTGCTCCAGATCCTCGTGCTCGGCGGGCTCGGGCTGGTTCTCGGGTGGCGTCCTGAGCTCTCCGGGATCCTGCCGGCCGTGGCCTTCCTCGCCCTCGGCACGTGGGCGTTCGTCGCGCTCGCCCTCCTCGTGGGCGGGACGCTGCGGGCCGAGGCCGTGCTGGCGCTCGCGAACCTCCTCTGGGTGCTCTTCCTCGCCGTGGGCGGCCTCGTCGTTCCGCGGACGCAGCTTCCCGACGCACTGACCGGCCCGGTGGCGCTGCTTCCCTCGGCGGGCCTCGGGGACGGCCTGCGCTCGGCGCTCGTCGACGGCGCGGTGAACCCGCTCGCCCTCCTCGTCGTCCTCGGGTGGGCGGGCGCAGCGACACTCCTCGCAGCGCGGCTGTTCCGATTCGACGACTGACTGCGTGAGACTGGGCAACGCGACAGCGGGACCCAACCCTGACGCAGCACTGACTCAGCACTGAC
>NZ_JAJJPG010000004.1:36933-78573 GCF_032907665.1 Intrasporangium sp. | reverse complement strand
GAGGCGAAGGCGTCGTCGAGCCAGAAGCCGTAGTCGGCCGAGATCGTGTTCGCGATGTCGGAGAACTTGGCCGTCCCCTTGTCGGCGGCCACGACGAGATAGGTGTCGTCGTCGTCGTGCCGCACGACGCGGTCGGGGTGCACGACCTCGCCGGACACGAGGTTGTCGGTGATGTCGAGCATGCCCGAGATGAACATCTTGTAGGCGGCGACTCCCTCCTCGAGCCAGCCGCTCCGATCGATCCCGGGGTCGGGCAGCTGCTTGGCGTAGAACCCTCCCTTGGACCCTGTCGGCACGATGACGGCATTCTTGACCATCTGCGCCTTGACCAGACCGAGGATCTCGGTCCGGAAGTCCTCGCGACGGTCGGACCAGCGCAGTCCGCCTCGGGCGACCTTGCCGAACCGCAGGTGCACTCCTTCGACGCGCGGGCTGTAAACCCAGATCTCGAACATCGGACGGGGCGCCGGCAGGGTCGGGATCTTCTTCGGGTCGAGCTTGAGCGACACGTACGGCTGCGGCGCGCCGCCCTCGGTCACCTGGTAGAAGTTCGTGCGGAGCGTGGCCAGGATGACGCCGAGGAAGGCGCGGATGATCCTGTCGTGGTCGAGGCTGGCCACGTCGTCGAGGGCCTCCCGGATCCGGGTGACGAGCCGCTTTGCCTTCGCGGCGCGCTTGTCCTTACCGGCGTCCGTGTCCGGGAAGAGATCAGGGTCGAAGCGCACCTCGAAGAGCTCGACGAGACTGCGGGCGATGCCCGTGTGGGCCACGAGGGTCGACTCGACGTAGTCCTGCGAGAAGGTCGAGCCGGTCTGGCGCAGGTACTTGGCGACGGCGCGCAGGATGACGACCTGCCGCGACGTCAGGCCGGCGTCGAGCACGAGGGCGTTGAAGCCGTCGGACTCGATCTCGCCCTCCCAGACGGCCCGGAACGCCTCCTCGAAGCGGGCCTTCACCTGGTCGGCCGTTGACCCGTGACCCCAGTTCTTCGAGGGAGCACGCAGACCGAAGTCGAAGATGTGCAGCTCACGACCGTCCGACCCCACGAGCTCATAAGGCCGTTCGTCGGTGACCTCGACGCCGAGATGCGTGAAGAGGGGCAGCACCTGGGTCAGGGACATGCTGCCACGCCGGTAGAGCTTGAAGCGGCGCTCGTCAGGGTCGCTCGACTGAGGGTCTTGGTAGAGGTGGAGCCCGGTTGCCGACGGGGACGTGCCGAGCGCCTCGATCCGGTCGAGGTCCTCAGCGGCGATGTCGACGGCGAAGTCCTCCTTGTAGGCCTCGGGCAGCTCCTTGGCGTAGGCGGCCATCGCCTGCGCTGCCCCTTCGGCACCGCGTCGCCGGCCGAGTTCCTCGACGAGGTCCTCCTCCCACGTCCGGGTGGCGTCGATGACGCGCTGCTCCAGCGCCTCCGGATCGACCTCCGGGATCTCGACACCCGCGGGAACCCGGACGACGAAGTGGAGTCGCGCCAGCGTCGACTCACTCACGCGGGTCGTGTAGTCGATCGTCTGACCGCCGAACGCTTCGACGAGGATGGCCTGGATCTTCAGTCGGACGGTGGTGTTGTAACGATCGCGGGGAAGGTAGACGAGGCAGGACATGAACCGTCCGAACTCGTCCCGGCGCAGGAAGAGCTTGGTCTTGCGACGCCCTTGGATGTGCAGCACGCTCGTGGCGATGTCGGCGAGCTGCGCTGCGCTCGTCTGGAAGAGCTCGTCGCGTGGGTAGGTCTCCAGGATCTGGAGGATGTCCTTGCCCGAGTGGCTTTCGGCCGTGAGCCCGGTGAGGCGCAGCACCTCCTGGGCGCGGACGTCGAGCAGGGGGATGTCGTGGATGGTGTCGTAGTAGGCGGGTGAGGCGTAGAGCCCGAGGAACCGCTGCTCACCGACGCACTCGCCACGCGCGTCGAACTTCTTGACCGAGATGTAGTCGAGGTACACGTCGCGGTGGACGGTGGCCCGTGAGTTTGCCTTGGTGATGATGAGGATCGTGGAGTCCCGTGCCGCACGGCTCGCGGCCGGCGTGAGGACGAGTCCGGTTCCGGCCTTGGGCCTGTCGTAGCGCAGCAGTCCCAGCCCGGTCCCGGGAACCTGCCGCGAGATGTCGTTGCCGTTCTCGCGAGTGAGCGAGTACTCGCGATATCCCAGGAAGGTGAAGTTGTTGTGGGCGAGCCACTCGAGGAACCGACCGGCTTCGCGTGCCTCGTGCGGACTCGTCCCGGGCGGCGTCGCCGACTTGAGCTCGCTTGCGATGGTCAGGGCGTGGGCCCGCATCTTCGGCCAGTCCTCGACCGCGTCGCGGACGTTGTCGAGCACGAGTCGCAGGCGTCCCTCGACCTCGTCGAGGGACGTCCCGGGCACGCGGTCGATCTCGAGGTGCATCCACGACTCACGCACCAGTGCCACGTCATCGGGGACCTGCGTCGACGGGTCCGTGACGACGTCGACGAGTTCTCCCGTCACCGTGCGGGTGACGTTGAGCTGCGGGTGGAAGATGATGTGCACGCCCCGGTCGAATCCGCCGAGGGCCGCGACCACCGAGTCGACGAGGAAGGGCATGTCGTCGACGACGATGTCGACGCTCGTGTAGGAGACCTCGTTGCCGCTGGCGTCGACGTCCTGGTTGACGACGCGGACGTTGAAGGTGCCGCTGGGCCGGAGTGCGGCGAACTCCCTGTGCCCCACGGCAATCGCCGCCAGCTCGGCGGGATCGCGAGCGATGAGGTCCTCGGTCGCGACGAGGCGGTAGTACGCCTTGAGGAAGGAGTCCGCGCCGGGCCGGGGGGCCGCCTTGGCCCTCGCCCTGGCCTTGGTGGGGGTCGGCCTCAGGGCCTCAGCCGCCGCTTGGAGGACATCGATCCGGGACTGTTCGAGGGGCGCAGACATGCGATGCTCTTGTTCCTCATCATGGGCCAGTGCACGTCACACCGTCGTGGCGCGCATCTCACGATGTGAGCCTATCCCGGCCGGGTGCCCGTCCCGAACCAGGCCCGCCGACCGGTGGAGAACGCCAGCACCCGACCCCGGGATATCCCTACAGTGGGCCCATGACTGGCTTCGGGACGGATGCCGCCCCCACCGGTGGAGCGGCGGACCGAGCCAGCCTGCGCGCCCTCACTCGTGCGCGGCGCGTCACACGGGACCTCGCCGACGACCTGCTCACCCATCTGCCGGATGTCGGCGACATCGGTACCCAGCGCGAGCTGGACACCTGGGTGGAGCAGGCCGCAGACACACTCCGCGCCCTGTCCGAGGCCATCGAGGAGCGGCTCGTCGCCGGGGGTCGCGCTGACCGCACCGACGTGTCGCCGACCTGGGTGCCGAGGATGGACCCCGTGCCCGGGCACACCGCCACACTGCCCGCGCCCTCCCGTCACGGCAGGGACCGCCCATGACGGGACTCGGCGACCCGGGCTCCGTCTCCGCGTTGGGAGGGACCTTACGCCAGCAGGCCCTCACGCTCGCGGATCTCGTCGTCGACCTCACCGACGCCGCCGAGCGCGGCCGGCGCCGGAGCCACCCCGACCTCTCGGCTCGGGAGCGCCAGCTGCTCGAACGGCTGGCCCGTGAGCTCGACGTCGTCGGTGCCGCCCTCCAGTCGTTCACGGCCACCGTCCACGCCGGCTCGGCCCGGACCAGGGCCCTCGCCGACGAAGCGGCGAGAGTCGACCTCGTGCTCGACGGCAACCTCGTCGTCGAGGCCCGAGGACCCAGCCGGGTCGACCCGGCGGAGCGACTGCAGGCCCGAGAGCGCCTCCAGGAGCTGCTCAACCGGGTCACCGCTGCCGAAGGCAAGGACCTGGCCCGCGTCGCCCGTGAGCTCGCGCGGTCCGGGCCGGCGCTCGCCCGGCTCAGCGAGCGCGCACGGCTCGGGTCGTGACGGTTCCCGGCGTCCCGTGCTCTAGCGTGTGAGCATGCGGATCACCGAGACGATCACGTACCACGCCAGCGTGGACGTGGTCTACGCGATGAAGACGAACCCCGAGTTCCAGGAGCGCAAGTGCGCCGACTCCGGGGCCCTTCAGCACGACGTCGCCGTGCGGCAGAACGGCGCAGGCGCCCTCGTCGTGACGAGGCGTGACCTGTCGACCGACGGCCTGCCCGACTTCGTCAAGTCGATCGTCGGCGCACGCCTCTCCGTGACCGAGACCTACGAGTGGTACGGCCCCGCGGCCAATGGATCCAGGGACGGGACACTCACGGTGGAGGCCGCGGGCGCCCCCGTCGCGATGCGCGGGACGGTCCGAGTGGAGCCCGTGGAGGGAGGGACCAACCTGACCATCGCCGGCGACCTCAGGGCGCACATCCCGCTCCTCGGCAGCCGGATCGAGAAGGCCGCCGCCCCCGCCTTCATCAGAGCGCTTCGCAGCGAGCACGAGTCCGGTCGCCGCTGGCTCGCAGAGCGCACCTGACGGGTCAACCGGACGCCCCTGTCCAGCCACCTGCGGGAGGTCGCGCGCACGAGGAGCCGGCCCAGCGGCATACGGCGGCTGTCGTATGCCGCTGACCGTCGCGGCCTGCCTCAGTGCATGTGCGGGTAGGTGTGGTCGACCGGCGGCACGAACGTCTCCTTGATCGAACGCACACTCGTCCACCGGAGCAGGTTCTGGGCCGCGCCCGCCTTGTCATTGGTGCCCGAGGCCCGGCCACCGCCGAACGGCTGTTGCCCGACGACCGCCCCCGTCGGCTTGTCGTTGATGTAGAAGTTGCCGGCGGCGAAGCGCAGGCGCTCCGTGGCGTCGGCGATCGCACGGCGGTCCTGGGCGATGATCGACCCCGTGAGACCGTAGGGGGCGAAACCCTCCATCTGGTCGAGGACCCGGTCGTAGTCGCGGTCCTCGTACACGTGCACCGACAGGATCGGCCCGAAGTACTCGGTGCGGAACGACTCATCCGTGGGGTCCGAGATCTCGAGGATCGTCGGGCGGATGAAGTATCCCTCCGAGTCGTCGTAGGTGCCGCCTGCGATGACGTCGACGCCGTCGGTCGCATGGGCGCGGTCGATGGCGTCACGGTGCTTGGCGAAGGCCCGGTCGTCGATGACGGCACCCATGAAGTTCGACAGGTCGGTCACATCGCCCTGCTGCAGACCGTTCGTCAGGTCCACCATCTCGTCGCGGACCTGCCTCCACACTGACGCCGGCACGTAGGCGCGGGAGGCGGCCGAGCACTTCTGGCCCTGGTACTCGAAGGCTCCGCGGACCATCGCCGTGCGCAGGACCGCCGGGTCGGCGGTCGGGTGGGCGACGATGAAGTCCTTGCCCCCGGTCTCACCGACGAGGCGCGGGTAGGTGCGGTAGCGGTCGAGGTTGGCCGCCACCTCCTTCCAGAGATGCTTGAACGTCGGCGTCGAGCCGGTGAAGTGGATGCCCGCCATGTCCTCGTCGGTGAGCACGACCTTCGAGACCTCCGCGCCGTGGCCGGTGACCATGTTGATGACACCCGGCGGCAGCCCCGCCTCCTCGAGCAGCTCCATCGTCAGGGTGGCCGCGAGCTGCTGGGTCACCGCCGGCTTCCAGATGACGGTGTTGCCCATCAGGGCCGGTGCTGTGGGCAGGTTGCCGGCGATGGACGTGAAGTTGAACGGCGTGATCGCATAGACGAAACCCTCGAGGGACCGGTAGTCCGACCGGTTCCACACGCCCTTGGCGTTGAGCGGCGGCTGCCCCTCGAGGATCTGGCGCGCGAAGTGCACATTGATCCGCCAGAAGTCGATGAGCTCGCACGCGGCGTCGATCTCTGCCTGGAACGCCGTCTTGGACTGCCCGAGCATGCTGGCAGCATTGAGCCGCGCGCGCCAGGGCCCGGAGAGCAGCTCGGCCGCCTTGAGCAGGATCGCCGCTCGGTCGTCGAACGAGAGCGCTCGCCAGCCCGGCGCAGCTGCCTTCGCGGCCGCCACCGCCTTCGCGGCATCGTCGGTCGTCGCGTTGTGCAGCGTGCCGAGCACCTTCGCGTGGGCGTGCGGCTGGCGGACGGCGATCTCCTCGCCGGCGCCGGTGACCCGGTCGCCGTTGATCACGTGGGGCAGCTCGACCTGTGTCGACCCGAGCTCGGCCAGCGCGACCTCGAGCGCGGCGCGTTCGGGCGAACCGGGCGCGTAGTCGTGCACCGGCTCGTTCACCGGTGCTGGCACGTGTGTCACAGCGTCCATCAGGTCTCCTGCTCTTGTGCGTGGGCGCCGTCGCAACGGCGCTGGGATGGCCGCCTCGTGGGCGGCCACCCCATCGTTCCACGCCTCCGCGGGACGGAGCAGCAGAGGTGCTCAGCGCAGGACCGGCAGGCCCCACGGGTAGCGGTACAGCTCGCCGCGGCTTGCGAGGACCGCGCCCCGCACGTGGCAGTAGACGCTCGCGGCGAACGCGACGATCCACAGGATGATGGCGATCGGGATGCCGATCAGCGTGATGAAGAAGATCCAGCCGACGATGGTGATGGCCCAGATCACCAGGTTGAAGTTGAAGGCGCCGGCGGCGGACTGGCGCACGAAGGCGCTCTTGTCCTTGTAGATCGCCCAGATGGCGAGCGGGCCGAGGAAGGAGAGCCAGCCGACGGAGAGGACCGCGGCGACGATGGTCGAGATGTGGCCGAGAACCGCCCAGGTGCGCTCGTCGTCGCTCACGGCGACGGCGTCACGGGTGGGGTCGGGCTGGTACGGGTAGCTCATGTGTCCAGTGTGCGGGCCCTGGCCCGGTCGCCGCCATGGAGGTCGTCCCCCATCGCACCCTGATCGCACCCTGACCCCGTGGCTCCACCACCATGCCGTATGCCGCTCAGTGGAGACCGCGGTGCCTCCGGTCGCCGCGCGGGGGCGTCTCAGACCCGCGCGGCCGCGTGGGCGCCATCGGCGAGGGAGAAGACCGCACTGGCCGGGTCGTCGAGCCCGAGCGCCTCGAGCAAAGTGCGCGCCATGACCTGGTGCCCTTGCGCTCCGGGGTGGAAGGAGTCGTCCAACCAGCCCCGGGGCGCGATCTCCTCACCGGCCTCCAGGGCCGCCTGGGCCCAGGCAGCGGCGTGGTCGACGAGGACGACCCCTCGCGCCTCCGCCACGTCCCGAACGGTCTGCGCGTAGTGCGCCAGCACCTCGGGCGTGCGGGGACCGTCGGCACGCACGGGCGGCGGTGTCTGCAGGATGACGGTGGCGCCGACGTCCCTGCTCTGCTGGACGATCTGGTCGAGCCGGAACCGGAAGCCGCGAACGCCTTCCTCGGAGTCGAGCATGTCGTTGGTGCCGAACATGACAGCCAGGACATCAGGTGCAAATCGCCCTGCGCGCCAGTGGAACTCACTGAGCAGATCGTTGGCCGTGCTGCCCGCCACCCCGGAGTTGATGACTGCATCGCCGCGTCGTCCGAGCTCACCGCGGACGCGCTCGGCGAAGAGCTCCACGAAGTTGCGCCACCCGTGGGTGTGGGTCACGCCCTGCGTGATGCTGTCGCCCAGGAAGGTCCACGTGACCGGCGGGCCGACGAGCACCTCGCGAAGGCGGTCGACGTCGCGGCGGGCGTACTCGTCAGCGGTGAAGTCCATGCCGCACGGTAACAAGGTGGACCCGGCGGTGGCGCCCGACCGCTCACGGGCTGGACTGCCGTCCCGGCCGGGGAGTCAGGCCACGCTGCTCCGCCGCTGCTCGAACTGGGGCAACGGCTGCGGCACGTCTCCCCCGTGGAGGGATGGCTCGACCGGGAGCCGGGCGGCGAACCGGGCCACGGTGCCGCCCACAGCGGCATCGGCGATGATCCGGCGGTGTCCCAGCCCGGCCGTCGAGTACAGCTCCGCACCGGGCCATCCCGCCACGAGTCGTGCGGAGGGCGCGTGGGCCGTCTCCCGGTCGTCGAGGTCGTGGATGACGAGGAGCTCCGGCCGCGGGTCGAGCTGCCGCCCCAGGCGGGCGACGTCGAGATCGGCGACTGCGTAGCCGGTGCGACCCTCGGCACGAGCAAGGAGTCGCCGCTCCGTCCGTCGACCGAAACGAAGCTGGGCCCGGAACCGCTTCACGAAGTCCGGCACCCCCTCGACCGGTGCGATGAGGACCAGCCGCTCCGTCGCGACCCACCCGTCACGAAGCGCGAGCAGCGCCGACAGCGCCCCCATCGAGTGGGCGACGACGGCGCGAGCGGGGCCGAATCGAGCCGCGACGGCATCGAGGGAGCGGCCGAGCTCCACTGCGTCGCTCGACCCCGCGCCATGCTCGCCCGGGTCCGAGTGCCCGTGGCTCAGGCCGTCGAAGGCGACGACCTGGAGATCTTGGTCGAGCAGGTGCTTGACGAGGGGCTGGAGCTGCTCGGCGTGCCCGCTCCACCCGTGGACGAGGTAGACCACCGGTCCTGCACCCCAGCTCCAGCCACGGATCCTCCGACCGCGCAGGGTCACCTCGAACGGGCTCCCCAGCAGCTCGAGGATGTCACCGGTCTCGCTGGGCGTGACGCGGGCAGGCGGCGGCAGCTCGAACCAGAGCCGATAGGCCCAGGCCGAGGCGAGCCCCGGTGCAAGCCAGTCTGCCGCGCGAAAACCCACCGTCGCGGTCTTGTGGATAAACGAACGACCGATCGTGCTTTTCTTAGCCGAGGTGTGTGCCATGTGAGTTTCCTTCGGAAGGGCCGCCCATCGCGGACGGCCGGTGTGGAGGTGGTCCGCCCGGTCAGGCGGGGTGCGCGCGGCAGGACTCGACAAGGCGCTCGAAGGCGCGCCGAGCGAGCTCGTCCGCGCGGGGATCGCGCATGAGTCGACGGGCGTGATGGTGGGCCAGGAGGATGCCCTCCAGCTCGTAGGCGACCTGCTGGGGGTCGACATCGGCACGGAAGTGGCCTTCCGAGATGGCCGTCGAGATCACCAGGGCGACCGACTCGAGCTTGTCGCGCTCCGCCCGCACGAGCTCGTCCCGGACGGGCCCCTCTCGGTCGTCGAACTCGCTGGCCGCATCGACGAAGATGCAACCTCCGGCGAAGCGGTTGGACTGCCAGGCGAGCCAGTTGTCGAAGAAGGCCCGGAAGCGGGGCTCACCGCGGGGGGCCTTGACGGTCGGTCGCATGACATGGTCGGTGAACAGGTCCCGGGCATACTGGAGCACCTCGACCTGAAGAGACTCCTTCGATGCGAAGTGGGCGTAGAGCCCGCTCTTGGACAGCCGCGTGGCCGTCGCGAGCGTGCCGATGGTGAGGCCACCGAGTCCGAGGCGCGACGCGAGGTCGCTGGCCTCGTCGAGGATCGCCGCCTTCGTCTGCTCGCCTTTGCTCACGAACTAGATAAAAGCACGAACGTTCGGCGGTGACAAGGGGTTTTCTCGCATCAGGGGAACAGGGTGCGGACCTCGTCGAGCTCCGTGACGTCGTACCAGAGCAGGTCATCGGCGTCTCCCCCGGCCATCTCCCCCGCACCCTCGTCCACGTGGAACGAGGCGATGCGACTGAGGGGGACGGGAGCCACGAGGTCGACCGAGCTGGCGGGACCGCCCTCCCGCGCGACCACCCAGGTCGGGTCGGCATCAGCCGCAGCCACGATGCGCCGGTCCTCCGGCGACGAGCGGACACCAGCGGAGGCGCCCACGGCGTCGGAGAAGGCGGAGTACTCGAGCTCCTCGACGTCGAGTCCGGCCGCCTGTGACCGCAGCACGTCGGTCACAGCGAAGGCGTGGCGGGGACTCGTCGGGGCCGCGTCGAGCAGACCTTGGCCGGCGAGGTCCTCCAGCTCACGGCGGCCGATCGGCACGTAGATGCGAACGACGGGCATCACGACTCCCTCCCGCTCCTCAGCTCTGCCAGCGACTCGACGATCGACTGCCCGAGCTCGTCGACATCGGGCATGGCGTCACGGTCGGCATTGAGTCCGTAGTACACGCCGCCGTTGTAGGACGTGATCCCGATCGACAGAGCCTGGCCGCGCGCCAGCGGAGTCACCGGGTAGGTCGAGAGCATCTCGGCATCCCCGGCATAGAGCGGTGTCTGCGGGCCGGGCACGTTCGTGATCATCACGTTGAAGAGCCGGCGAGACATCGCGGAGCCGAGCCGGGCCCCGAGGGCGTGGAGAGTCGGTGGTGCGAAGCCCGCGAGGTTGGCGAGAGCGGTCGCCCCCACGGCCTGCCCGCCCTCCATCTGCTGCCGCATCGCAAAGGCGATCTGATGCAGGCGCATCGACGCCCCGGGCTCCCCCACGGGCAGACTCACCACACATGCCATGACCTGGTTGGCGTACATGCCTGCGGGGTCGTCGCCATACACGCTCACCGGCACCATGGCGCGCACGACACTCCCGCCGTGCACTGGCTCACCTCGGGCGAGCAACCAGGCGCGGAAGCCGCCGGCGATCGTCGCGAGCACGACGTCATTGATCGTCACGTCCTCGGCGTAGGCGCCCTTGGCGAGCCGCTTGCGCACGGCGCGGTAGTCCTCGAGGTCGGTTGCGACCATGATCCACCGGCGGGCGGACCCGACCTCGGCGTTCAGCGGGGACGTCGGAGCAGGCCGGGCAGCCGTCCGGGCCACTGCCGAGACGACGGCCCCTGCCGACTCGACGGCCTTGAGACCGACGTTGAGCGCATCGTTGAGGCCACCGCGGACGAGATCGAGGACCTGCCTGGGGCGGCGCACCGCATCGACGACGGCGCCGGCGACCAGCTCCACGGAGGAGGGTGACGCCCTCGGCTCCCACCGTTGGGACGCCCCGAGGCCGTCTCCGCGCGCCGAGTCGACGATGACGTGCGCGATGTCCAGCGCGTTGACGCCGTCGATCAGAGCGTGGTGTGTCTTGGTGACGATGGCGAACCGTCCCCCCGTGAGCCCCTCGACGTAGTACACCTCCCACAGCGGCCTCGTGCGGTCCAGCCGGCGAGGCTGGACCCGCGCGACGAAGTCCTGGAGCTGCTCGTCGGTGCCCGGTCGGGGCAGCCCCGTCCGGCGCACGTGGTAGCTCATGTCGAAGGCCTCGTCGTCGACCCACACGGGGTTGGCGATTCGTCCGGGGACGTCGCGGACCTTCTGTCTGAACCTCGGGATCGCGCCGATCCGGTTCTCGATGATGCGGACGAGCTTGTCGTGGTCGAAGCCATCACCCGGCGGCTGGAAGACCATGACCGACCCCACATGCATGGCGGTCGTCGGCTCCTCGAGATACAGGAAGGACGCGTCGAGGGAAGTCAGCCGGTCCGACATGCTCTCACTCTGCCAGACCGGTGCACATAGGATCCGCTCCATGCGTGTGACTCGTGTCCTGCCGTATGCCGCCTGCCTTGTCGCGCTCTCCGGTGTCGCCGCCTGCGGGTCGAGCGACTCACCTCCACTGCGCTCCGCAGCCAGCGCGACGGTCGTCCGGCACATCGACGTCACCGTGAGCGGCACGACCGTGTCCCCACCGCCGACGCAGGTCGACCTCGGCATCGGCGAGGCGATCGAGCTCACCGTGACGGTCGACCATGACGACGAGCTGCACGCCCACGGTTTCGACGGGGCCGAGGCCGACCTCAGGGCCGGTGTCCCGTCGACGGTGCGACTCGTCGGCACGGAGTCGGGGGTGTTCGAGGTCGAGACCCACGACCCCGCCCTGACGCTCCTGACCATCGCGGTTCGTTAGGGGCAGCGCTCGTGAGCCCAGCGGCATACGACGTGGTGCTGGTCGCCTTGCCGACCCACGGTGTGGGCAGCCGGGCCGACCTGCCCCTGCCCTTCGGGGCGCTCGTGGCGAGCGCCCTGGCCGCCCTCGTCATCTCCTTCCTGGCGATCGGCCTGCTCTGGCGAGTGCCGCGATTGGGGAGGTCGCAGGGCATCGTCCTCCCAGCGCCGCTCGCGGCCGTCCTCGACTCCCCGTGGCTCCGGCGCGTGGCCCGGGCGGCGGCGGTGGCGCTGACCCTCTGGACACTCGTGGCCCTCCTGGCGGGACCGGACAGCGCGCGGAACCCGGTGCCACACGTCATCTACGTGTGGCTCTGGGTCGGACTCGCCTTCGCGTCGATGGTGTTCGGCCCCATCTGGCGGGTCATCAACCCGCTGCGTCAGCTGCACACGGGCCTGCTCCGGCTGGCCCGGGTCTCGCCAGACCTCGCCGTACTCCCGTACCGCGCGGGCTGGTGGCCGGCCGCGGCGGGGCTGGGTCTGTTCACCTGGGTCGAGCTGGTCGCCTCGGACAACACCAGCCTGCCCTTCCTCCGGCTCCTCGTCGTCGGCTATCTCGTCGTATCCGTCCTGGGGGCCGGCCTGTTCGGACGGGCCTGGTTCGAGCGCGCCGACCCGTTCGAGGCATGGTCCCGCCTCTTGGGCTCCCTCTCGCCGCTCGGGCGACGCGACGACGGGCAGTGGGTGCTGCGGACCCCACTACACGGGGTCAACGAGCTCCGTGGGGAGCGCGGCCTCGTCGCGACCGTCTCGGTGATGCTGGGGAGCACGGCCTACGACGGGTTCTCGGCCAACCTCTCGTGGGCAACCTTCGTGCAGACCT
The DNA here is from genome assembly GCF_032907665.1 of Intrasporangium sp. Lineage (GTDB taxonomy): Bacteria > Actinomycetota > Actinomycetes > Actinomycetales > Dermatophilaceae > Intrasporangium. Next base: position 66,148 of record NZ_JAJJPG010000004.1, on the reverse strand, counting down.
CGACCGTCCCGGCATCGGTGCTCAAGACGGCAACGCTGATCGCCTTCTTCGGCGCCGTCGCCGGCACCCTCTGGATCGCAGCGGCAGTGTCGACGACACTGTCCGGCAGAGGGATTCGTGACTCGGTCGCCTTCGTCTCCGACATCGCCCCATCCCTCATCCCCATCGCTGGCGGCTACGTCATCGCGCACTACTGGTCGCTGTTCGTCTATCAGGCGCCGGTGGGCCTGGCGCTGCTCAGCGACCCCCTCGGGACGGGAGCGGATCTTCTCGGCACCGCGGGGATCACCCCGGGCGACGCCCTCGTCCAGGCCACCCTGGTGGCCACGATCCAGGCGGTCAGCATCGTCACCGGGCACCTCCTCGGCGTGCTGGCCGTCCACGAGCGGGCCGTGACGGTGCTCGACCGACGATCGGCCGTCGTGGGTCAGGTCCCCCTCATGGTCGTCATGCTCGGTTACACGTTCGCCGGACTGACCATCCTCTTCGAGCCATGAGCCTCCCCGGGCGGCACGTCGAGCGCCGGCTCAGCCCACCGCTCCGAAACGTCGTCGGCGCCGCCGGCGGCCCATCCCGGCCCGGGTGCCCGTCCACGGCGCCACCTCCGTGGCCAGCGCGGCATAGGACGCGCGCAGCGAGGACTCCGGCGCGTGTTCGACGACCGATCGACCAGCGAGCAGGGCGGCGTCGACGACGGCACCGTCGTGCGGCACGAAATGCAGGCCATCCAGCCCGGCAAAGCGTCGCAGCGACTCGGCGATCCGGTCCTCCGGCCGCGCGCCGACGGCACTGCTGCGGACCCGGTTGACGACCGGGACGGGTGGCGGCGAAGGCACCGAGCCAAGCTCCTGGAGCGCCCGCACGAAGCGCTGGAGCGCAACCGGGTCGGCGCCGCCGACAGCGAGCACCGTGTCGGCGCGAGCAAGGGTCGTGAGGGTGGCCTCATTGCGCCGAGGCGCCGTCGTGTCGTAGCTCAGCTCTTCGTCGTCCTCGAGGCAGAAGGCGCAGTCGACGACGACGACCGATGCGAGCTGGCGCCCCAGGTCCAGCACCCGCTCGAGAGCGGCACCCCGGAGCTCCGGCCATCGCTCCGCCTTCGGCAGTCCCGTGAGCACCCGAAGGCCGGGCATCGCGAAGGGCGCCAGACGTGCGAGGAAAGGCAGGTCCAGCGCCCCCTGGTCTGCGGCGCGACAGGCGGCAGCGATGCCAGGAGCCTCGTCGAGGAGACCGAGGGCCTGAGCCACGCAACCGCCGTAGGTGTCCGCGTCCACGAGGAGGACCTGCTGGCCACGTGACGCCAGCTCCGCCGCGACGTTGATCGCTGTCGTCGTGCGCCCTGGTGCGCCGTGGGGGCCCCAGACCGCCACGACGGTCGCGTGGGTCGCCCCAGCATCAGGGTCGAGTCCTGGGCCACGGCCGGCGCTGACCTCGGCACCCCGGGGCTGCCAACCGTCATCGGACGGCGCCGCCGTCGTCCTCGGATCGGCTGACAAGGGGTGCGGCGCTCCTGCCACGTCGGTGTCGTCCGGCACCGGCCCGCCGTCGAACGCTTCAGCAGGGGGATGGTCGGGAACGTCCACAGGCCGGTCCTGGCCCTGCTGGCCTGACGGCCCCGACCCGCGCCACCTCGCGGCGATCCCCCCTCCACCGGTGTCGCGCGCGACCCCGTCGCGAACGGCGACGCCGAAGGCATCGGCATCGGCGTCGGCCGCAAGGACCGCGGTGATGCCGAGCTGTCGCAGCCGTCGCTCGGCGGCCTCGCCCCCCGCCGGGTAGAGGCCGACGACGAGCACGCCGCACTGGCTCAGCCGGCGGACGACGGACAGGTCGAGGCCTCGCAGATCCTCGCTCACGACGGCGCATTCCCCCAGCCCCGCCTCGGCTACGGACAGCAGCTCGGCGACGTCGGCGCACCGGCGAATGACGGTGAGGCCCGACGCTGACTCGAGCGTCATGGCGACGAGGGACTCCCACTCCGGCCCGAGGCCGGTGATGACATCAGTCATGCGTCTCCGCACCCGTGCGAGGTCCCGTGACCGGGACAAGGGTGAGCTTGGCCCCCTGGTCAACCGCCTCCACGACAGTCCTCACCCGGTCCGCCGGCACGTGGAGCTGCACCGAGGTCATCGCGGCCGCACCGAAACCGCCCTCGACCGGCAGCACGTCGACGACCGCGACCTCCGAGAGCAGCCGGCTCGTCTGCGGCGGCTTCTCGTCGCCCACGGCCCTGTGTGCCGTATCGGGCGTGACGTAGACGTCCACTCGATGCCCGCGCTGGAGTCCAGCGGTCGACACGGCATCCGCACGCACGGTGACCCGCTGCAGGTCGACGGTCCCGGGCGCGCCGAGCGCCGAGGCCGGGACGAGCTCACCGGCCCTGATGTCCCTGAGCAGCACCTTTCCGTCCGGCACCGGCGCGTCAGCGGAGACGTAGCGGCCTACTCCGTCAGCGAGCGCGACATCGGCTCGCTTGAAGGAGTCTGCCGTCACCCGCTCACCGGCGACGAGGTTGACCGCCGCGACGTAGTACGGCGTCCGATCGTCGGCACTCGCGACCAGCCGCGCACCGAGCGTCCCGGCCACGAGGACGAGGATGACGCCCAGGAGCAGTCGATGGTCCTTCCATGAAGGCCGCTGCAGGCGCTTCGCGGTCGGCGCGGCAAGGTCACTCATCCGTGTACAGCCCCCTGACGGAAACGGCGGGAACGGCCCTCTCGGCCACGTCGCGGGACATACTGCCGCATTCGGCGGCAAACCGCCTCTGGAGGAGATCAACTGTGGATACCCGAATCAACCGGATCCGCCGTTCCTTACCATAGGACTGCCTGCGCCGCCGTGCGATTGTGCACGGGTGGGCCGGCCGGGGTATGAGTTGCTCGACGACGTTTCGCGGGTGGACGCCCGCCGGACTCGGCAACGAAGTGAAGGAGCGATCGTGGCCCAGAGGTTTCTCCAGCTGGCGGAGGTGTCGGAGATCCTGAACATCTCCTCGGCGCAGGCCTACGCGCTCGTGCGCTCAGGCGAGCTGCCCGCAATCAAGATCGGCGGCCGCGGTCAGTGGCGAGTCGAGGTCACGGAGCTGGAGAACTACATCCAGCGGATGTACGCAGAGACTCGCTCCTTCGTGCAGGCCCACCCCTTCGGAGGCGCGGGAGAGGAGTGACCGTCCGCCCGGACACCTCTGGCCCTGTGGTCACCTCCGGCGGACGGAGCTGATCGCGCTGAAGGGGACGACGTGTCTGCGCACGACATGGCGGCCTCGACGTGGCTCGTCGAGTGCGTGCTCTGCCAGGTCGATGTGATCCGACCCCACGGCATCGATGGTGCCCGTCACCACCCTGCCGTCGACATCCGACACGTGCACACCAGCCCGGTCACGACTGATGCCCCGAAGGGCCACCCCGAGAGTGAACCGTCTGCCGACGAGGCTCGCCTCCTGGGCGCCCGGCCTGAGGCCCACCACCCCCCGCACCGCGGCCAGCGTTGCGAGCACGGACTGTCGAGGTGTCTCGGCCAGGAGAAGCCAGTCGGGGCCGACGTCACTGATCGTCCCCGTCGTCGTCACCGCGGTCGCCCCCGCAGCGAGCCGGACCGCCACCTCCGTCTGACCGACATTCGCGAGCAGTCTGCCATGCAGGGCGATCAGGGCGCGCTCTCGGCGAGTCCGGTCGGCCACTTCCAGCTCGGTCTCGAGCCTCGAGTCGCTGTCGAACCGCGACTCCAGGTCCTCGAACAGCCGCTCCCACCTCATCTCGCACCATCTCCCGTCTCGCGTCCTCACGCATCGGCGTCCTGTCCCGTGACCCTACTGGAGTCCATCCACAGCTTTGGACATCTGATGTTGTCAAACGCAGGCAAACAGCATTAAATGCAGTCCATGCAACGCTCAGGGGAGATCAATGGCCGGCTCGGACCGGCTCGCACGGTGACCGGCGTGAGGCCCAGCGGCACGACACGTGTGATGACGAGTGGGACGGCAACGACGGCTGCCGGTGCAGCGACCTGCGGTCTCGCAGTCCTCGCCTCGCATGGCTGGCCCAGCGCGACGACGGATGGCCCGGCCGCCGTGGAGGACATCGTGAGCGGCGCCCTCGCATGGGTGTCCACGGGCCTCGCGGGCTGGCTCACGCTCAGCTGTGCGGTCGTCCTCCTCGGCGCGGTGCCCGGCGCCGTGGGAGTGGCGGCGGCGCGAACGGCTGGATGGCTGACACCGCACCTCCTCCGCCGCGCCCTGTCCCTCTCGCTCGGCTCCCTGGTGGGCATCGTCACGGTGCCCACAGCACCCGCGATCGCCGACTCCGCCCCGCACGGAACCGCGGACGGCCCGGACCGCCCCGCGCAGGAGACAGGCTCGCCGGTCCCCGCTCCCGGGTGGCTTCCCGACGCGCCGTCGCGGGTGATGCAGTCAGACCAGACCGGGCTCCTCGGCGGCACGCTGCGCCCCACGGGCACAGCCAACGACACCGTCACGGTGCAGCGGGGTGACACTCTCTGGTCGATCGCCGCCGACCACCTTGGACCTCGTGCCACTGACGCGGAGATCGCCGGCGAGTGGCCCCGGTGGTTCGAGGCCAACCGGGAGGTCATCGGCGGCAACCCCGACCTCATCCTGCCGGGTCAGCAGCTTCGCGTGCCGGCCTCGGAGGTGACCCGGTGACGGCTGACTCTGCTCGGGACTCGTCCCGCGGGGAGGTCGCGCCGCGTCTCTCGACGGCCTTCAGCGTGCGCCGCATCCCCGACACCGCCCCCCGCCCGATCAGCGCTGACGACGCGTGGAGCATCGAGTCGGCCCCCTACACACAACAGGCCCTCGCGCTGGACTTCTTCCCTGCTGTCGAGGACGAGTTCGCACGACGGCCGACGCGTTCCAGCGACCTGCCCGAGCCCGAGCCCTTCGTCGCCAAGATCGCCCAAGCCGTCGTCGAGGTCATCACCGGACAGCGACCAGCGACGCAGCTCATCAGGCACACGAGCCCGACCGTGTATTCCCTTCTCGCCCGCCGAGCGCTCGTGTCAACTCGCCGACTCGGCAACGGGGCCCGGCGTCGCGCGGTCGTGCGAAGGATACGGCTCTGCGAGCCCGCCGACGGCACTGTCGAGGCCTGCGCCGTGGTCATCGCCCACGGAAGAGTTCGCGCCCTGGCCTTCCGACTCGAGGGACTCGACGGTCGCTGGCTGATGACCCAGGTCGCCATCGGCTGAGGGCCGCACCACAGCGCGTTTCAGCGGCGCCGGCGCTTGACCTTCTTGCCGCGACGGTCGGCCTTGCGCTCGACGGGCTGCTGCCCCGTCTCGACCGCCCTGCCGTCCTCGCCGGGAGCGGAGTAGCGAAGAGCAGACGGTCGCTGGCCCGGCGTTGCGAGATCCACGCCCGAGACCCTGACGCCACCGGCGCGCCTGGCCGCTCCACTCACGTCAGCGGCCGCTGACGCCCGGGAGGGCGCGGCCGGGGCAGCCGGGGTGGTCGCGCCGGAGGAAGGCCGCTGCGCCGGAGCATCGGCCGCAGCAGCACCTGCCACGCCACCGACGAGGTCACCGACGGGCACGGGCGCTGCACCGACCTGCGGCGCCTGGGGGGCCACCTCGACCTGGACCGAGAAGAGGTGCGAGACGGACTCCTCCTTGATGGCATCCATCATGGCCTCGAAGAGCTGGAAACCCTCGCGCTGGTACTCGATGAGCGGGTCTCGCTGGGCCATGGCACGCAGGCCGATGCCCTCCTGCAGATAGTCCATCTCGTAGAGGTGCTCGCGCCACTTGCGGTCCAGGACCGACAGCACGACACGGCGCTCGACCTCCCGCATGGTGTCGGACCCGAGAGACTCCTCCCGCTGGTCGTAGGCGTGGTGCGCGTCCGACATGAGCTGCTCGCGGAGAAGCTCGGCGGTGATCGACCCGCGGCCTCCGGCCAGCTCCTCGAGCTCCTCGATCGTGATGCCGACCGGGTAGACCTGCCTGAGGGCCTCCCAGAGCTGCTCGAGGTCCCAGTCGTTCGCGAAGCCCTCGGCGGTCGCCGCGTCGACGTAACCCCCGACGACGTCGTTGACGAACATCCGCAGCTGCTCGTGGAGGTCTCGTCCCTCGAGCACGGCCCGGCGTTCTTCGTAGATCACCTGGCGCTGCCGGTTCATCACGTCGTCGTACTTGAGGACGTTCTTGCGGATCTCGTAGTTCTGCGCCTCGACGGCCGCCTGGGCCTTCTGGATCGAGTTCGTGACCATCTTCGACTCGATCGGCTGGTCGTCCTCCATCCCGGCCGACACCATGAAGCGGTCGACGAGGGCCGCGTTGAACAGCCGCATGAGGTCGTCCTGCAGCGAGAGGTAGAACCGGGACTCCCCGGGGTCGCCCTGACGGCCGGAGCGTCCACGCAGCTGGTTGTCGATGCGGCGGGACTCGTGACGCTCGGTGCCGAGGACGTAGAGACCACCCAATGCGGTGACCTCGTCGTGCTCGGTCGCGACGGCTGCCTCGGCGTCGGCGAGGGCCTCGTCCCACGCTGCCTCGTACTCCTCCGGGGTCTGCTCGGGGTCGAGGCCGCGGCGCTTGAGCTCCGCGACGGCACGGAACTCGGAGTTGCCACCGAGCATGATGTCGGTGCCGCGACCCGCCATGTTCGTCGCGACGGTGACGGCGCCCTTGCGTCCGGCCTCGGCGACGATCGCGGCCTCACGCTCGTGCTGCTTGGCGTTGAGCACCTCGTGCTTGACGCCCTTCTTCTTCAACTGCTGCGAGAGGTACTCGCTCTTCTCGACCGAGGTCGTGCCGACGAGGACGGGTTGGCCCATTGCATGCCGCTCCACGATGTCATCGACGACGGCATTGAACTTGGCGATCTCGGTGCGGTAGACGAGGTCGGCCTGGTCCTTGCGGATCATCGGCATGTTCGTGGGGATCGGGATGACGCCGAGCTTGTAGATCGAGTTGAGCTCGGCCGCCTCGGTCTGGGCGGTGCCGGTCATCCCGGAGAGCTTGTCGTACATCCGGAAGTAGTTCTGCAGGGTGATCGTGGCGAGCGTCTGGTTCTCGTTCTTGATCTCGACGCCCTCCTTCGCCTCGATCGCCTGGTGCATCCCCTCGTTGTAGCGGCGCCCCGGGAGCATGCGGCCGGTGTGCTCGTCGACGATGAGGATCTCGCCGTTCATGACGACGTAGTCCTTGTCGCGCTTGAACAGCTCCTTCGCCTTGATCGAGTTGTTGAGGTAGCCGATGAGCGGCGTGTTGACCGTGTCGTAGAGGTTGTCGATGCCGAGCAGGTCCTCGACGCGTGCGATTCCGGACTCGAGGACCCCGACGGTGCGCTTCTTCTCGTCGACCTCGTAGTCACCGCGCCCGTCCTCGCCGCGATTGAGGCGGGCGGCGATGCGGGCGAACTCGACGTACCACTTCGTCGCGATGTCGGCAGGGCCGGAGATGATCAACGGCGTCCGGGCCTCGTCGATGAGGATGGAGTCCACCTCGTCGACGATCGCGTAGTGATGGCCGCGCTGGACGAGCTCGGACGGCTCCCACGCCATGTTGTCGCGGAGGTAGTCGAAACCGAACTCGTTGTTCGTGCCGTAGGTGATGTCCTTGGCGTATTCGGCGCGGCGCTGCTCGGGCGTCATCGACGCGAGGATGCAGCCGGTCTCCACACCGAGCGCGCGGTGGACGCGACCCATCAGCTCGGACTGGTACTCGGCGAGGAAGTCGTTGACGGTGATGATGTGGACGCCCTCGCCCGTGAGGGCGTTGAGGTAGGAGGGGAGCGTCGCGACGAGCGTCTTGCCCTCACCGGTCTTCATCTCCGCGACGTTTCCGAGGTGGAGGGCTGCGCCGCCCATGATCTGCACGTCGAAGTGACGCTTGCCCAAGGTGCGCTTGCTCGCCTCCCGGACGGCGGCGAAGGCCTCTGGCAGGAGGTCATCGAGGCTCTCCCCCGCCTCGAGCCGCTTGCGGAAGTTCGGGGTCTCCTCGCGCAGCTCCTCGTCGGACAGCTTCTCGAAGTCGGCCTCGAGGGCGTTGACCTGCGCGGCGATGCCCTGGAGCTTCTTCAGGGTCCTGCCCTCGCCCGCGCGGAGCAGCTTGTCGATGCCCAAGACCATGGTGCGTACTCACTCCCGACTCAACGTGATGCCACCCGCCGATGGGGGCACGATCGCCCGTGTGGGTCACGGGACCTGCCTAGGCTAGTCGTAGCCACGCCTTCCCGACCAACGGGCCGGCGCGCCCGGTGAGTTCCCCAGACCGGATTCGGGACGTATGCCGCCGAGCGGCCTCTCACGTCTCCGTGGCCATGGTGACGTGGTCGAGCTCCAACCAGTGCGCCATGGACTCGAGGCTGCGGTGGAGCGCCGCGCGAGCCTCCGACGGTGCACCCGGCTCCCACGTGACCGCATGGCAGCGCAGGACACCACCGGCGCGGTCTGCCTTGAGGTCGCACCGTGCCACGAGGGCGTCCCCGAAGAGGAACGGCAGGACGTAGTACCCGTGCACGCGCTTGTGGGCCGGGGTGTAGATCTCGAGGCGGTAGTGGAAGTCCCAGAGCGCGTGGATCCGGTCGCGCTGCCAGACGAGTGAGTCGAAGGGGCTGAGCAGGGCCTCCACGTGAGCCCGCCGCGGCAACCTGGCCGAGGCGTGGAGCCACGCCGGACGCCAGCCCGGGACCTCGACGGGGATGAGCTCGCCGTCGGCCTCGAGGCGGGCGATCGCGCGGCGTGCGTCGCTGCGCGTGATCCGGAAGTAGTCGGCGAGGCACAGCTCGGTCCCGATGCCGTGGGCCCGCGCCGCGATCCGGACCAGCTCGACGAAGCGCTCCGGGTCTGCCTCCGGGCCCGGTCGCTGCCGCCACGCGTCACGGAGGTGTCTGGGAGGCGTCGTCTCGAGCGCTGCGTACCTCCGCTCGAACTGCGCGGTCCGCCCCACCGAGCTGATCCGGCCGGCCCAGAAGAGGTACTCGAGCGCCTGCTTCACCTCGGACCAGTTCCACCCCCAGTTCTCCGTCGAGCGGGGACGGTCGTGGTCCAGCGCCGCCTCCACCTCGCGGGCGGTCATCGGCCCCCGCAGCTCGACCTCGGCCTGGACCAGGCTGACGAGCTCCGGGCGATCGGCGAGGATCCGGCGCATCGAACCCCAGGCCTTGTCCGCGGCAACCCGCATTCGATGATCGAGCAGGGGCCACGTCTCGGGAGGGATGAGGCTCGCCTCGTGGGCCCAGTACTCGACGAGGCGCCGTGGTGACCGGTCCCGCGCCCGGTCGAGGATGGCCCGGTCGTAAGGCCCGAGTCGCGAGAAGAACGGCAGGTAGTGACTCCGCGCGAGGACGTTGACGCTGTCGATCTGCACCACGCCGACCCGGTCGATGACGCGCTGGACGTGGCGCATGGTCGCCGCGAAGGGGGCCGGGCGCGGGTCGAGGAACCCCTGCGCCGCGATCGCCACACGGCGAGCCTGGGCACGGGTGAGTCTGCGGACCGGACCGGCGTGCATGCGTGCCGTCACTCCCCCGGCTCGATGAGCTTCTGGCGCACGGCATACATCGCCGCCTCCATGCGCGAGTGCATCTGGAGCTTGTCGAGGATGTTGCGGATGTGGTTGCGCACGGTGTTCTCGGAGATGAACAGCTCGCCGGCGATCTCGCGGTTGAGCCTGCCGCGGGCAACGAGTCTGAGAATGCCGAGCTCTCGCTCCGTGAGGCGAGGCAGCTCGAGCTCCGGAGTCGGAGCGCTTGCCGTCTCCGGGAGCCTGCTCATGTTGGCGAACTCGGTGAGCAGCTTCGAGGCCATCATCGGGGAGATGAGGGACTGTCCGTGGAAGACGCCCCGGATCCCGGCTGCGACCTCCTCGGGGGGAACGTCCTTGAGCAGGTAGCCGTTTGCCCCGGCACGCACTGCCTCGAAGAGGTTCTCCTCGTCGTCAGAGCTGGTGAGCATGATGATCTTTGCCGAAGGGATGCGCTGCTTGATGACGCGGCAGGCCTCGATGCCACCCCGCTTGGGCATGCCGACGTCCATGACGATGACATCGGGCACAGTCTCCTCGGCGAGGTCGACGGCCTCGTTGCCGTCAGCGGCCTCGCCGATGACGTCGATGCCGTCCTCCGTCGCCAGGACGGTCTGCAGGCCTCGCCTGTAGAGTGCGTGGTCGTCGACGATGAGGACTCTGATGACATCGAGGGGCGCCTGGCTCACGGAGTCATCCTGTCAGGCGACACCGACATCCCGGGCGTTCGGCTGCACGGTGGAGGGCGCCCACCGCAGTGGCAGGCGCCCTCCGGGTCATGCTCAGCCGGTGGCAGCGACGGCGGGCTCCGTCTCGAGGTGCAGGACTCCGTAGCTCCAGCCACGACGGCGGTAGACGACGCTGGGCCGATCGGTGTCGATGTCGTGGAACAGGAAGAAGTCGTGCCCGACGAGCTCCATCTGGTTGACCGCGTCCTCGAGGGACATCGGGGCAGCCGTGTGGACCTTCTCGCGGACCTCGATGGGAGAGTTGCCGACGGCGCCGAAGGGGGCGGCCTCTTCCGGGGTTGACTCGTCCGACTGGGACCGAGCGCCGTTGTCTGCCTCGATCCGTGCCGTGGCCTGGGCCACCGACTCGGGGACGCGACGCCCCCGGCTCACGCGGCGCTTGTCGTTGACCCTGCGAAGTCGTTCCATGAGCCTGTCGACCGCCGCGTCGAGCGCGGCGTACTTGTCGTCGAGCGCAGCCTCGGCCCGGATGACGGGCCCCTTGGCCCGACAGGTGATCTCGACTCGCTCTGACCCGCGACCACGAGCGACCTGCTCATGCGTGACGACGACGTCGATGCGATGCACCTTGGGCGCGAGCGAGGGTACTTTGCCCAGGCGCTCGTTCAACAGCTCACGGAATCGGTCAGGGATCTGGACATGGCGTCCAGTCACGACAATCTCCACGGTTCCTCCTTGATCGCGCTCGGGGCGCTCAGTGATCCTGCTGTGGGGCCCGGGACAGGCCCACGCGTCACCTCGGCACCACCCCTTCCCTCGATCAGGCCCCCGGGTCGACGGCCGTCCGGATGACGCCGTCCCGGGACCGGGGCTCTCTCGATGACAGTACTTCGCCGGGTCACTCGTGGGAAGGCGTCGCTCGGCGCGACGGAAGTCACACGACAGGTGCGGGGCGACCTCGCTCCGCTCGTGCTGGATGCCCGGGCGCGCGGCGAGGGGTCGCGGCGATGACGGCTGCCCGGACGTCCACCGCCCCGGCCTGCCGCAGGGCCCGAGCGCTTTCCGCCAGCGTGCTGCCCGTCGTCAGCACGTCATCGACGAGGATGCACCTGCGTCCCCCGACGATCCGGGCCGAGCGAGCGGTGACCGCCATCGAGGTGTGGAGGTTCGCACGGCGGCCGGCGGCCCCGAGGGCGGCCTGGTCGGCGACGACGCGCCGGTGACGGAGCGCTGGGAGAGGCCCGACGGGACGGACGCCTGTGTCACGCCGTTCGTCACCGAGTCCGACGAGCGCGAGTCGGGCGATCCGCTCGAGGGGTCGATCGCCCCTGAGACGCTCGGCCCGCGCCGACGACGGGACCGGCACGACGAGCACCGGTCCGGGCGGCCAGCCGGACTCGTCGAGCGCCGTGCCCAGGGCGTCCCGGAGCAGGCGTGACAGGATCCGGTCGAGGTCTCGCCGACCTGCGTCCTTCCAGGCACGGATGCCGACCCGGAGCGGACCGGTGTATCGACCCCAGGCGTAGCTCTCGGGAAGGCCGTGCGGGACCGGGTCGGGCGCGACACGCCGTGCTCCGGGGGGCAGGCCGGAGTCGTCGAGAGCGATGGAGCACCGTCGACACCAGGGGCCGCTCGGACGGCCGCACGCCGCGCACTCGATCGGCAGCACGAGGTCGAGGAGGTCGGAGAGATGGCTGCGCACGTGACCATCCCACCGTGGCCCTCCGCGCGAGGGAACGGGTCCGCGACGAGCTGTGGATGGCTGCGGGTCGCCAGGCGGGTTGGGGAAGATCACCGACCGGGGACGAGCAGGTCCGTTCCGGTCGCGATCTCTCGCCAGCCCAGGCCCGCCTTGGCGAACACGTGACCGTCGGCGGTGATGCAGATGAGGCCGCGCAGCCCCCCTGCCGTGGTGATCGTCCGAGCGCCGGGCACCGGCCTCAGACGCTCCCTCGTCGGGTCCGTCTGCCCGAAACGGACCCGAAGCCCGTCGAGGCCGGCCCCGACGTGGCCGATCCAGGGCGCGATCTCGTCGCGGTCGGAGAGGCGACCGAGCACGGCGAAGGACTCGCGATCGAGCCAGGTGACGTCCTGCATCGTGGCGAGCGGTTGCGCCTGGCGGAGCGGCTCGGCCAGGGCGGTGGGCTGCCCGTTGGGCGCCCGGACGACGCCGGAAACGGACAGCTGCGTGGCGCGCGTCTCGGCGTCCTCGGTGATGACGAGCGCGCGGGTGCCGTCGGCCGAGATCGTCAGGGCCACCACGTCGTCCTCGCCGAGCCAGGGCACTTCGACCGGTGCCGGCTCGGGCGGTGGCACGAGGGCGGCAGTGTTGAGGCTCCAGATCCGTGGGGTGCCGTCCTTCTCCCCTGCCACCCACAGGTACTGGTATCGGTCGTAGACCGGCCGCTCCAGTCCGGTCCAGCCTGGCTTGAACCGCAGGGGCTCGTCCTTCGCCGTCCAGATGGACAGTTCCAGGAGGTCGCCTCCGATCGCCGCGACCTGCTTCTGGTCCCGCGACAGGGTCAGCCGGACCCACCCATCCGGTATCTCGTCCGGGTCGTCCGGGGCCAGGGACTGGCTACCATCCCGGCGACGGTCCTGCGCCGGCAGGTCATCGGGGATGAAGGTCGGGTCGATCCGCTTGAAGGTCTCGCCGTTCCGGATCAGGGCGGAGTCGAAGACCGGGGCGGGGGTGAACCCGTAGCCCACTTCCTGCGGACTCGACAGGGTCGTCCCGAGGCCGGCGAGCTCGAACTCGGTGCCCTCGACCGAGATCGAGATCGAGGAGACGAACGCTCTCGCCAGCGTGGCCGAGAGCTGGGCCCACATGGCGCGCCGCTCCTCCAGTCCCGCGGCTCGGGCAGCGTCATTGAGGTTCACCTGGGCATGTCCGGACTCGACCGGGACCGAGTTGACGGCCAGACGGGTCGAGGCCGGGAAGCCGGTGATCACGGCGCCCGCCAAGTGGGGAGGCACCGGCTCGAGCTGCGCACGGGCGAGGCTCGTGGCGAGGCGAGTGCCCTTCGGGAACCAGCGAGTGTCCGGGACCAGCTCACGTCCCGACGGCGTGACGTAGTGGACCGGCGCGGCCACGTAGAGGTTGTCGAAGGCGCTGGCCTCGAGCCAGAGGCCGAAGCCGTCCTCCGGGAGCTCGAGGCGCCACTCCCCCGCGACCTGGGTCAGGCCGAACGTCGTGCGGATGACCTGCCCCGGTGGCACGTCGTGATAGCGGCCGTTCGTGGCGAGGATGCCGACCGGTGCCACGCTGACCTGGATCGTCGAGTCGCCGGTGCGCTCGATGCGAAGGTCGCTGGCGCGGTTGTAGATCACCGTCTCCTTGGCCGCCCAGCGCCACAGGTCGACCGAGGCATGGCTGAGGTAGACCTTGGCCGTGTCGTGGGTCTCGCTCTCGTCCTCGCCGGCGCGGATGAAGCCCCGCACGATCTGCTCCGGTGTGGCTCCGGGAACCGGCCCCTGCGCCGCGACGCGAATCTGCGGCTCGTTGATGGGCTCGTCGAGGCGGCGCCCCTCGGTGACCGGGCTGGTCTCGGGGAGTCCGGCGCAGGCGCCGACCGCTCCGGCCACGACCAGGCCGGCCAGGGCCGCGCGCACCCGTCGCAGCACGTTGCGCCTCATGACGATCCCTCCGAGGACCCCGACACCTCGGCGCGGGTGGGCGAGGTGGCGGCAGACCCGGCTGCTGGCCCCCCTCCGGACGCGCCGGCCTGCGTCCCGGTGGGCGGTGCGGGCCGGCTGATCCGGCGGAGCTTGACGGTGTCGTCGGGCGAACCCCGCAAGGAACCGTCGCCGCCGTTCCCGACCCGGCCGCCCGGTCCGGGCGGTTCGGGCTCGGGCTCCCTGGCAAGCGGGCTCAACGGCAGCGGGGAGCTCGTGATGGTCGCGCCCGCATGGCGGGGCAGGGTCAGCCGGAAGCAGGAGCCCTCTCCTGGGGCCCCCCACGCCTCGAGCCGGCCGGAGTGGAGTCGGGCGTCCTCGAGGGAGATGGCCAACCCCAGACCGGTGCCGCCGGTCGTCCGGGCTCGGGCCGGATCGGCACGCCAGAAACGGGTGAACACGAGCGCTGCCTCACCGGGACGCAGGCCGACACCGTGGTCCCTGATGCTGACTGCAGCCGCCGAGTCGTTGGCAGCCAGTGTCACCTCGACCGGGCGTCCCTCGCCGTGCTCGATCGCGTTGGCGACGAGGTTGCGCAGGACCCGCTCGATCCGGCGTGAGTCCATCTCCGCGACGACCGGCTCGCCCGGGTCGTGGACGACCAGCTCGGTGCCCTTGCGCTGGGCCAGGGCGCGGTGCGCATCGACCGCCCGCTCGACACACCCCCGCAGGTCGTTGGCCTCGATCTCGAGGACGGCCGCTCCAGCATCGAAGCGCGAGATCTCGAGCAGGTCCGTGAGCAAGGACTCGAAGCGGTCCAGCTCGCCCATGAGCAGCTCGGCCGAGCGTGAGACGGTCGGGTCGAAGTGACCGCGTGAGTCGTGGATGAGCTCTGCCGCCATCCGGATTGTCGTCAACGGGGTGCGCAGCTCGTGAGACACATCGGAGACGAAGCGCTGCTGGACCCGCGAGAGGTTCTCGAGCTGCGCGATCTGCTGCTGGAGCGAGGCCGCCATGGCATTGAAGGAGTTGCCGAGCCGGGCCAGGTCGTCCTCCCCCCGGGCGCGCATCCGCTCGTTGAGGTTGCCGTCCGCGAATCGCTCGGCAACGATGGCCGCGCGTCGCACCGGATCGGCGACGAGCCGGGTCACGACGAAGGCGATGGCCCCGACGAGCAGGATGAGGGCGATACCACCGAAGAGGAAGGTGCGGCCGACGAGATTGATGATGTCGCGCTCGCGCTGCATGGGATAGATGAAGTAGAGGCCGTAGGGGCCGACCACCGGCAGCGCGACCTGCTGCCCGACGATGAGTGCGGAGACCGCGTTGTCGCCCTGCTCGACCGTGGCGATCTGGACCTGCTGGCGGTCGGGGTTCTCCGCCACGGCCCGTGACAGCTCGGCAGGGATGAACCGCGCACCCACCGAGCCGCTCTCGATCGGACCGATGATGTTGGGGTTGTCGTTCGTCTCGAGCCGGGCGAGCACGACGTAGCGGACCTCGGTGCCGCTGTCGCGCTCCAGGGACCGGATCTGGTCGGTCGCCGTCTGGCTGACGTCTGCCGTGGAGGCCACCTTGTCGGTGTACTGGAAGTAGTTCTGGGTGTCCTTCGCGTCGCGTTGCGAGTCGAGCGCCGCGATGCGCTGTCGCCCGTCGACGAGGCCCTGGGCGATGGACCCGTAGAGATAGGTCCCCACCGCGGTGAGCACGAGGATGCCGAGCAGCATGGTCGTGACGACGACCCGGAAGCCGAGCGAGGCGCGCCAGAGGTGAAGTGGCCGCTGCCACAGCTCCCTCATCCGGGGGCCCAGCCGCTCCTTGGTGCCCCGGGAGCCCGGGATCCCGGTGGTCTCGCCCATGTCAGTCACTCATGTCCGCCGCTCGTGTGCACCGTTCGGGTCCATCGATCCTCGCACGGGTCACCTCTCACGTCGCCGCTCGGTCCGTCGCGCAGGGCCGAAGGTCACCCTCAGGATGGACCGGCCTTGTAGCCCACTCCGCGGACGGTGACGACGATCTCGGGGTGCTCGGGATCGTGCTCGATCTTCGAACGGAGCCGCTGCACATGGACATTGACCAGGCGAGTGTCACCCGCGTGCCGGTAGCCCCACACCTGCTCGAGCAGGACCTCACGGGTGAAGACCTGCCACGGCTTGCGTGCGAGCGCCACGAGCAGGTCGAACTCGAGAGGCGTCAGGGACAGCGCCGTGCCGTCCCGCTTGACCGAGTGTCCGGCGACGTCGATGTCGAGGTCGCCGATCGTCAGCTTCTCCGGTGCCGGCTCGTCGCCGCGACGCAGCCGGGCGCGAACCCGCGCGATGAGCTCCTGCGGCTTGAACGGCTTGACGACGTAGTCGTCCGCACCGGACTCGAGTCCGACGACGACGTCGACAGTGTCGGTGCGGGCTGTGAGCATGACGATCGGCACCCCGCTCTCCGCGCGGATGCGGCGGCACACCTCCATGCCATCGAGCCCCGGGAGCATGACGTCGAGCAGGACGAGGTCGGGGCGTGTCTCGCGGAAGGCGGGGACCGCCTCGGTCCCGTCGGCCACGTGGGTGACCTCGAGACCTTCGTTGCGTAGCACGATGCCCAACATCTCGGCGAGCGCGAGGTCATCGTCGACGACCAGAACCCGACCCTTCACGTCTTCTCCCTTCACGGCACCCGGCGGCGCCGCACGTCATGGCCACATCATCACACAGCAGAGCTGACGTGCGGTCGCCTCGGGGAGCCCCGTCCCCCGCGCGGGTGGTGGACGTGGGCGGTGCCTGGGGTGGTGCGACGACGCGGTCCGGTCATTCGGTCACGAACCACTTGTCCTTGATCTGGACCGCCTTGAACCGGTGGATGACCTGGGCCGCGAGGGCCGGCTTGGTCGTGGCCGCCTCGAACGTGGCGAGGTCGTCGACGACGGTGGCGCCCGCGATGCTGACGCCGTCGAACATGTCCTTGAGCTCCGTGAGCGAGGAGAGCAGGGGGGTCAGCGCCTCGCCGCACGCGGGGGCCGCCCCCTTGAGATCACCCACCGGACGACCATCCGCGGCCATGAGGGCGCAGACCGTCTCTCCCTCGCCCGCGACGAGGGCGGAGAGCCAGGACTCCATCGCGGCCTCCGGTGTGGACTGGTCGATGGCGGGCTCGGTCGGCGTGGGCGTCACCGTGGGGGTCGGGGTCGTCGGCCGGGTGCTCGCCGCGCCCGCAGGGGCAGACATCGCGGGGCCGGGGCTGCTGAGGGCCTCCTCGAGCGTCGAGCACGCACCGAGGGACACGGTGAGCCCGAGTGCGACCGCACCGCTCATGAACCTGCTCACTACACCCTCACCTGCCGTGTCCCATCTGCTTCGCCACCTTCCCTGGTCACCCACCCCGGGTCACCCCTTCGTCGGTCCCGTCCCCGGTGCCCATCGTCGTGCCGTGGCCGGGCCGGCCGGCATGTGTCACCCGCCACCGCCCGTCGCGGCGCCGTCGCGTCGGGACCCACCCAACCACAGCGGGACGTATGCCGCTGGGCTGGGGGGCTCAGCGGCATACGTCATCGTGGGCGGCTGTGGGTGGACTGGCCTGTTGCGGTCAGTAGCGGTAGTGGTCGGGCTTGAACGGGCCTGCCACGTCGAGCCCGAGGTACTCGGCCTGGCCCTTCGTCAGCTCGGTGAGGCGAACGCCGAGGGCATCGAGGTGCAGGCGGGCAACCTTCTCGTCGAGGGCCTTCGGCAGGGTGTGGACCTGCTTGGTGTAGTCGTCGTTCTTGGTGAACAGCTCGATCTGGGCGATCGTCTGGTTGGAGAACGAGTTGCTCATGACGAACGAGGGGTGCCCCGTCGCGTTGCCGAGGTTCATCAGCCGGCCCTCGGACAGCACGATGATGGACTTCTCCGCCTCGCCGTCCGCCGGGGCGAAGCTCCACTCGTGGACCTGCGGCTTGATCTCGGTCTTCGTGACGCCGGGGACCCGTGCGAGGCCGGCCATGTCGATCTCGTTGTCGAAGTGGCCGATGTTGGCCACGATCGCCTTGTTCTTCATCTGCTGCATGTGCTCGGCCGTGATGACGTCGTAGCAGCCGGTCGCGGTGATGAAGATGTCCGCCTGGTCGACGACGTCCTCGAGCCGGGCGACCTGGTAACCCTCCATGGCCGCCTGCAGCGCGCAGATCGGGTCGATCTCCGTGACGATGACACGGGCGCCCTGACCGGCGAGGGACTCGGCGCAACCCTTGCCCACGTCGCCGAAGCCGCAGACGACGGCGGTCTTCCCGCCGATGAGCACGTCCGTGGCCCGGTTGAGGCCATCGATGAGCGAGTGGCGGCAGCCGTACTTGTTGTCGAACTTGCTCTTGGTCACCGAGTCGTTGACGTTGATGGCAGGGAAGAGCAGGTCGCCGGTCTCGGCGAGCTGGTAGAGGCGGTGCACGCCCGTCGTCGTCTCCTCCGTCACTCCCTTGATGCCGGCGGCGACCCGGGTCCACTTCTGCGGCTCGGTGGCGAGACTCTGGCGGAGCAGCTCTTTGAAGACCGCGAACTCCTCGGAGTCCTCATCGGTCGTCGCGGGCACCTGGCCCGCTGCCTCCCACTCGACCCCCTTGTGGACGAGCATCGTGGCGTCGCCGCCGTCGTCGAGGATCATGTTCGGCCCGCTGACCTCACCACCGTCAGTCGCCGGCCAGGTGAGGATCTGCTCGGTGCACCACCAGTACTCCGGCAGCGTCTCGCCCTTCCAGGCGAAGACGGGGACGCCCCTGGGGTCCTCCGGCGTGCCATCCGGGCCCACGACGACCGCCGCGGCCGCCTCGTCCTGCGTGGAGAAGATGTTGCACGAGGCCCAGCGGACCTCGGCTCCCAGGGCGGTGAGCGTCTCGATGAGCACCGCGGTCTGGACGGTCATGTGGAGGGACCCGGCGATCCGGGCTCCCTTGAGGGGCTGGCTGTCGGCGTACTCCGCCCGGAGGGCCATCAGCCCCGGCATCTCGTGCTCCGCGAGGCGCAGCTGGTGCCGGCCAGCGGTGGCGAGGCTGAGGTCGGCCACCTTGTGGTCAAAGGACATGGAAGATCTCCTCGAATGGGTGTGCAGACCCGGCGCGCCCCTCTGGGTCTCGCGGGTCGTCACCCACGCCGGAGTGCTCGATTCTACGTCAGTGCGCGTCGGCCTCGCTCCGCACGTCGGCCCCACGCCGTCTGGGGATGACGTGCATGACCGCGACGATGATGGCGCCGACCACGAGGCCGAGAAGGGCCGACGCGATCGTGTTGACGACCCAGGCCAGGGCCCCACCCAGTCCGGCCACTCCCTGGACAGCCTCCTCGAGGTGGTGGACGACGTCGTAGAGCGCGTGCCAGCCCAGCTCGTCGATGCCGACGAGGAGGATGTGGCCACCGACCCACAGCATGGCGACGATGCCGACCGTCGAGAGGAGGCGAAGCAGGACCGGCATCCCCTTGACGAGGGCGCGACCGACCGTCTGGGAGGTTGATGAGGTGCGCTGGGCGAGCCGGAGGCCGATGTCGTCCATCTTGACGATGAGGCCGACGACGCCGTAGACGAGTCCGGTGATGAGCAGTGCGACGACGACGAGGATGACGAGTCGTGAGACGAACGCCTCGTCGGCGATCTCGTTGAGGGCGATGACCATGATCTCGGCCGACAGGATGAAGTCGGTGCGGATCGCGCCGGAGACCACGGTGTCCTCCTGGGACGCGTCGACGGCGACCGGGACCTCGGCCTCGTGGTGGCCCGATACGGCCTCCCAGATCTTCTCGGTCCCCTCGTAGGCGAGGTAGGCCCCGCCGACCATGAGGATCGGGGTCAGCAGCCAGGGCAGGAACTCGCTGAGCAGCATGATGACCGGAAGGATGACGAGCAGCTTGTTGCGCAGGGAGCCGATGGCGATCCGCTTGATGATCGGCAGCTCACGCTCGGGGTCGAGGCCCTGGACGTAGCGCGGCGTCACGGCGGTGTCGTCGATCACGACGCCGGTCGCCTTCGCACTGGCGCGGGCCGCTGCCGCACCAACATCGTCGACCGAGGCCGCCGCAAGTTTCACGAGGGCCGCGATGTCGTCGAGGAGCGCGACCAGTCCACCTGCCATGGGCTACATCGTAGGGTGGCGCGACCGTCAACCGGTTCGCGCGTCGCGCAGCAGTCTGACGTGCGGCGAGGTCGCGGGGTCGAAGCCCTGGCCGAATGCGAGGTAGGTGGCTGCGAAGTCGGTGGTGGCGACATGTGAGGCGACGCGCAGCAGTGGGTCGTCGGAGACCGCGTCGACGAGGGACACGCGCACCCCGGCGTCCTCCGCGGCCGCGACGACCGTGTCGCCCAGGATCTGCAGGTCGGTTCCCGCCTCCGACGCGTGCCGGAGCATGACGAGTCGAAGAGGTGGACGCCGAGGTCCGTCGAGGTAGGGGTCGGCGAAGATGTCGTCCTGCCCGGTCGACTCGCCCCCGGCGAGGGGGCCATCGAAACACGCCACGATCTGGCTCGCTGCATCGGGGAGCACGCCTGAGGCGACCGGCACCCTCCCGGTGCGCCCGAACATCGCGACGGCCCGGCCGGCCGCCACGGCGCCGAGAGGACCCGAGCCGAGCACGATGGCCGACGACTCCGCGATATCGGTGGCCAAGGTCTTCGCGGGGTTCTCGACGGCAGCCACGGACGGGCCTGCCTCCTCTGCCCGCTCGTCGAGCACATCAGCGAGAGCCTGGACCGTGGACGCGGAGATGGTGGCCAGCCCGAGGGCGTCGGCCGCGAGGAGCAGCGGGGTGGCGTGGGCCCACATCGCGGTCCGCGACGAGGACTCGGGCATGGCAAGGGGAACGTGGATCCCGCGCGACCGGGCGCTGAGCTCGGCCAGCGGCGAGTCGGGCGCGCCGATGGTCAAGAGCATGGCGCCGCGACGTGCCGCCTCGGCCGCGAGCGCCAAGGGTCCTGCGGCACGGCCGGACTGGGACACCGCGATGACGAGGTCGATGGCCCCCACCCACCCGGGTAGCGGCATGCTCGTGCAGCTCTGCACGGGTATCGCCCCACCGCTCCTGGCGACTGCCTCGAAGAGCTCCGCCACGCCGGCAGAGCCACCGGCGGCCGCGACCACGACCCCCCGCGGCTCGAGGCCCGAGAGCCGCTCGAGGCCGGCGTCCGCCGACAGCTGGAGGGCTCGCCGGACGCTGGCGCCCGAGCTCGCCAGGGAGCGCAGCGTGTCGCGCGTGTCGAGGCGTTCGAGTCCCTCGACGTCGTCGAGCCGGGCCTCGTCGAACACGCGGGCTCAGGCCTTGGTCTGCCGGGCGAGATCGACGAGCAGGACGGGAACGCCGTCCTCGATGGGATAGGCGAGCCGGCACGCCGAGCACTGCAGCTCAGGCCCCTGGGCACCCTCCTCGTCCGTCAGCTCGCCCTTGCATCGGGGGCAGCGCAGGATCTCCCGCAGCCACGGTTCGATGGTCTCGTTGTTCATTCGGGACGCTCCTCCTGGTCCTCGGGTGAGTCGGCCGCGCCGGCTCGGATGAGCGCGAGGACCTCGTCGCGGATCCGGGTCATCGTCTCATGATCGGCCGCCTCGACATTGAGCCGCAGCAGCGGTTCCGTGTTGGACGCGCGCACGTTGAACCACCACAGCTCGGCGCCCGCCGGGGCGGTCACCGTGAGCCCGTCGAGCTCGTCGATGCCGGCGTCCTGTCTCGCGGCCCAGGCGCGGACCTGCTCGACGACCGCGGACTGGTCCTCGACGGTCGAGTTCAGCTCACCGGAGGAGACGTATCGCTCGAAGTCGCGCGCGATCTCGGCAAGAGGTCGGTCCTGCTCGCCGAGAGCCGCGAGGACGTGCAGTGCTGCGAGCATCCCGGTGTCGGCGAACCAGAAGTCCCTGAAGTAGTAGTGCGCCGAGTGCTCGCCCCCGAAGACGGCGCCCGTCCGGGCCATCTCCGCCTTGATGAAGGAGTGCCCGACCCGAGTCCGGATCGGCGTCGCGCCGTGCTCCCGCACCACCTGCGGGACGGCGGCGCTCGAGATGACGTTGTGGACCACGACGATGTCGTTCTCGCCGGCAGCCCGGGCCCTGCTGATCTCCCGTGCCGCCACCAGACCCGTGATCGCGCTCGGGGAGACGGCTCTCCCCTCGGCGTCGACGACGAAGCAGCGGTCGGCGTCGCCGTCGAAGGCCAGCCCCATGTCGGCTCGGTGCTCACGCACGGCCTCCTGCAGGTCGACAAGATTCGCCGGGTCGAGCGGGTTGGCCTCGTGGTTGGGGAAAGTGCCGTCGAGCTCGAAGTAGAGGGGGACGATCTCGAGCGGGAGCGGCGGCAGTCCCGCGGCCGTGCCGAGGACGGCGGGCACGGTCAGGCCGCCCATGCCGTTGCCGGCATCGACGACGACCTTGAGCGGGCGGGAGCCGCGCAGGTCCACCAGGTCCCGGAGGAACGCGCTGTAGTCGGAGAGCAGGTCGCGCACCTCGACCGTGCCGGTCGCGGTCCGCGGCGCCGGGAGGCCCGCCCGCCCGTCGAGGAGCCACTGGGCGAGATCGCGGAGCTCGGCCAGACCCGTGTCCTGGCCGACGGGTCGAGCCGCGGAGCGGCAGAACTTGATCCCGTTGTAGCGGGCCGGGTTGTGGCTGGCCGTGAACATCGCCCCCGGTAGGTCGAGCGCCCCGCTCGCGTAGTAGAGCCCATCGGTCGAGCAGAGCCCGATGAGGATGACGTCGACTCCACGGGCGGTGATCCCCTCCGCGAAGGCGGCGGAAAGCTGGGGCGAGCTCGGGCGCATGTCGTGCCCGACGACGACGCCACTCTTCTCGTCCGGGATGACGATGACCTCCGCGAAGGCGCTGCCGAGGGCGCGAGCCACGTCCGCGGAGAGCTGCTCGGGGACGAGACCCCGGACGTCGTAGGCCTTGACGAAGTCGGTGAGCACGGGCACGTCGACGACCTTAGTCGTCACGAGTCCTTGAGCATGCGCAGGTGGCCTCTCCGCCGGGACTCGACGACCCCGGACCCTGCCTCCGCGCTGGCCTGCCCCCGCGGGGTCGCGGTGTCCGGCGACCCCGCCCCGGCAGTCCCGGTGCCGGCTGCCCGGGTGGACCCGCGTCGCGATCCCGGCCGACCAGCCTCCCGCACGGCGTCGGCGAGGGCGAGCAGGTCATCTGCCGCGAGCACCGGCTCGGAGAACTCCCCTCCGACCCGGACGACGTCCCAGCCCCTGGGGGCCGTGAGACGCTCGGCGTGGTCGCGGCACAGGTCGTAGGTGTGTGGTTCCGCGTAGGTCGCGAGGGGACCGAGCACGATGGCCCGGTCGGCGTAGGCGTAGGTCAGGGTGGCGACCGCCGGGCGAGCGCATCCGGTCTTCGAGCAACCTCGTGTGAGACCCACGAGCGTGGACTCTAGTCGGCCCGCGGAGTCGAGACGACACACCACGCCGTGATCGCCGATCTAGAGTGGGGATGTGAGCACCAGCCACCGGCACGTCCCGGGCCAGACCGCGCGGTCGCGCCGCCGCGACCGGCACGGCCGCGGGGCTCGAGGTCCAATGGCGTGGCCGCCGGTGCCGGCGATGACGAGCCGACGCGACCGCTTCGACGACTTCGTTCTCGACGCGGCGGCCCGCCTCGAGGCCACCTGGGGACGAGCCTTTCCCGCGGTCGAGTTCGCCGTCGAGGACGTCCCTCGCGGCCCCGCCCCCTGGGAGCACCGGGAGGTCCCACTGGGGCGGCTCTACCCCGCGACGGGCAGCCGCCCGGCGCGCATCGTCGTCTATCGGCGTCCGGTCGAGACGCGCGTGTCCGACCCACGCGACGTGGCGGCGCTCGTGGCGGACATCGTCACCGAGCAGGTCGCTGGACTGCTCGGTGTCTCGCCCGAGGAGCTGGATCCCGGCTTCGGCGAGTGAGGCCCGCCCC
The DNA here is from genome assembly GCF_032907665.1 of Intrasporangium sp. Lineage (GTDB taxonomy): Bacteria > Actinomycetota > Actinomycetes > Actinomycetales > Dermatophilaceae > Intrasporangium. The sequence continues at coordinate 42,487 of NZ_JAJJPG010000004.1, read as the reverse complement.
GCGTGCCGCATGCGCGCACGCGCGTCAGCTCGTGACCTGGCGCACCGGAACCGCGGTCTCGGTGGTCGGTGCGCTCCGGATGGGCACGATGCCGTAGTAGGGCACGCCGCGGTCGTCGAAGCCGGTCGTCACGACGGCCCTGATGTCCCGTGCAGTGGTCGACAGCCACACCCGGTCCGCATCCGCGAGGGGGACGCTCGCCGTGCTCCCGGGAGCAACCGTCGTCGTGACCGTGCGCTCCGAGTCGCCGCTTCCGACGGTCGTCGTGACGTTGCCGCCGGTCGAGCCAGCGGCGAGGTGGAGCGTTCGTGTCGTGCCGGGCCGCGTGGGACCGGCCAGGACGATGCCGCCGGTGCCCACGAGGGGCGGCAGGGCAGGCGTCCACCCGAAGTCGCCCTCCCGATCCGTCTCCCTCGCCTGTCTCCGGTCGACGAGAACGGCCGCCGTGATGGCCCCGTCCGATGTGATGTGCAGGCCGTTGGAGCCCGGAGCCAGCGCCAGGGGAACGTCCAACGTCGCACCTGCGCCGACCCGCACGGCCCGCAGTCCCGCCGGTTGCACCGGGCCGCCCGGCGTCAGAACGCTGACGCGAGCCACCGCCTCGGTCGAGCCCGGGTTCACGAGACGCAGGGTGGTCTCCCCCTGGCCTGCCGCAGCCGCGTCGACGCCGGCCACGACGAGGTCCTCTGCGGGGACCGCGGCCGCGGTCGCGTCGTCGACTCCTCGCGCCGTGGCCCCGTCGACCCAGGCGTCGTTGAGCACCGCAGCGACGACCCCGCCGGTCGCCACCACGTGGACTGCCGGCCGGGGCTCCTCGGGGGCGAGCGCATCGAGAGACAGGGAGACGCGGGACTGCGGCGGGATCGAGACCGCCCCGCGATCGGAGGTGTCGACGGGGCCCTCGGCCCCGAAGATCTCCAGACGGACGCTCACGGCGTTGGCGCCGGGGTTGGTCATGACGACTCGCTCGGTCCGTGACGGCCCCCCTCCACCCCCGAGGAGCCAGACGTCAGCCGACGGCTCGAGGCATGGTGTCACCGCCAGACCGCGGTCATCGTCGGACAGGCGCAGCCAGCTCTGTGTGGCGACCACGCCGGGCGCGAGGTCGCCTTCGGCCCTGACGAGGACGAAGGCATCCTTCTCGATCGGCGCGACCACGGGATCGAAACGCTGGTCGGTCGAGGCCACGGATCTGCCACTGGGGTCGAGAAGGGACACGCGCCCCGGGGCTGCGCCCGTGCCGGTTGCGGGGGGCGCCGTCGTCGGGAGCCCGACGATCACGGATTTCGGGGCTGCTCCGGCAGCCACCTGAACGTCGCCGCTGACGTCCCGCATGCCCTGGGTCCCGACCCGTTGCTGACCGGGGCACACCAGCGCCGCGGACTCGATGAGCACGTCCGACGACTGCGGCAGCCCGGCTCGCTCGGTCGGCGCGGCCAGCTGGAGCGTGCCGTCGACCCCGGTTGCCCCGAGCGCGAGCCCCGCCGCAGCCACGGTGATGAGTGAGGCACGGATCAGTCCTCGGCGGTCCCAGGGCCGACGGGGGCGAGGGGCGGGTGCGGGGCTGGGGCGCTGACGGGACTCGTTCATGGTTGCGGCCTCCTCGACCGGCGGTTGCCGAAGGGCAGGGCCATGAAGACGACGACAGCCAGGACGAGGCCCTGTGCGAGGCGCCACCACGGTTGGGCGGCCGCAAGGTCGACCCGGAGCTGGCCCCCGGCCGGCGGCAGGTCATAAACCGGCTGCGGCTGTCCGGTCACCGGTTCGAGCCTGCGGCCGTCGAGGAGCACGACAGCGTGCTGCGACCACTCTGCTGGCTCGGCAACCACGAGGCGCCTGGGACCTGACGCGGGATCAGGTGCCGGCGGGATCGACTCGTCGGCTGCGCCGTGCGGTCCGTTGGTCGGCACGGCGGCGACCAGGCGGCCTTCGCCGTCGACGATGCGCAGTCTGGAAGGAGCTGCGGGTGATATGCCTCCGGGAGCGACGGGCGGTGGTAGCACCTTCCACAGGATCCCGTGCTCGCTTGCGCCGAGGCGGGTGAGCCCCTGCGTCGCGTCGAGTCGGCGAACCAGTGGAGCGGCGCTGTCGGCGCGGACCTGGACGAAACCGATCGCCCAATCCGCGAGCTCGGACGCGTCGAGCTGGTCGGCGGACCTCCCGCCGACGAGGCGGGCCACGGCGTCCACCAGGGGTCGGTCGTCGGCGCTCACTGTGCGGTCGAGATCCCGGAGCAGGTCACCGGGCTCCCGACCGCTCAGCACGAAGTCCACGACCTCGGCTGAGGGTCTCAGCAGGAGCAGTCGATTGTTCAGGGGGTCGTGGGACTGCTCGACCGCCACGGCTGGCAGGGTGGCCTCGCCGACCGTCAGGGTGCGGCTCGCGCCGGAGACGCCCCACGTCCCGACGAGGACGAGGACGGGCACCACGACGAGTCCGGCGAGGGACCAGCGGCCGACGGCGTGCCACCCGCGTGCCCCGGCCGGCTGAGGGCGCCGGTCCGGCCCTTCGACGACCACGCGGCTGCCGACGAGCAGGCCGACGAGCAGGCTGGCCGTCCAGAGCTCCAGTCCGATACCTGACCACGGGTAGGCGGTCTCCGAGACTCCGACGCCGGTCTCGGCCGACCCGAGCACGACGCGCCCCGAAGTGAGGGCCGCAGCGAGGCCGACGAGGCCCAGGCCGCCTGCGACGGCGAGGCCGACACCCTCGGCCCGGTTCCTGCGTCGCACGGCATAGCCCAGCAGTCCGAGCATGACGAGCGGTCCGGCAGCCCACAAAGCCACCACCGGTCGCTCAGCGACTGCGGCCAGCGCCTCACCCGCCGACGTCGTGGACCGCGCGGCCAGGGTCTCTGCCTGTCCGAGCACGAGCCGCCACGGCTCAGGGGCCTCCGCGGTCGAGACGAGGCCCGGCCCCGAGAGCAGGTGCCGCCAGTCCTCGACGACGGTCCCCACCCACGTCCCGAGGAGAGCCGGCGGGACGAGCAGGAGGACCAGCGCCCGCAGGCGCCGGGAGCCCGGCCCCAGCAGCAGCAGGCCCAGGGCCGCGATCGACGACACGGCGAGGAGCGGGGGAACGAAGGCTCCGAGCAGACCCGTGGCCAGCGCCGTGGCGAACGTGGCGGTGAAGGTGCCGTGCCGTCGAGCCGCCAGGGCGTAGCCGGCCAGGACGAATGGCAGGAGCACGTGTCCGAGTGCCGCCGTGAGCCGTCCGTCGCTGACCGCCGTGGTGACGACCGTCGAGGCTCCCCAGGCCAGCGCGATCACGGCCCGCGCCACGGGCCCCGCCGGGACGACGCGCGCTGCGAGGTAGGCGGATCCGACCGACAGAATGGGCGCGAGGAAGAGCAGCCAGGCCGCCGTGAGGCCCGCACTGGACCGGCTGTCCGAGACTCCTGGGAGGAGCTCAGCCACCCAGGTCAGCCCGGACAGGACGGCGAGGTGTGGGCTCGGCTCCGCGCTCGAGCCGAGCCCTGAACCGTGCCACGAGTCCCGGAAGGCGTGCCACAGGCCGGAGGAGTCGGTCGCCACGGGCCGGAGCTCGCCGCCGGCGACACCCGTGCGCGTCGGTGACAGGGCCCCGTCCCGGATCGCGTCGCGCCAGGCCGCTGCGGTCATCACGAGCATCGTCACCACCGCCAGGAAGCCGGGATGGGTGGCGATGCGCTGGGGTAGGGCCGGCGGGAGCGCGCCGAGGGCCTCGGCCTCGTCCGAGGTGGGACCGGTCTCTGTCGTCGGCGCTGCCTCGCGCGCGGCCCGGGTGCGCTCCGGGGTGATGACGTCCTGGATGTGATCGAGCGTGGAACGGGCCGCAGCCGTGGGCGAGACGAAGAGGGTGCTGAGGTCGCTGCGTCGCAGTCGTCGGGTGCGACGACCGCGCCACCTCGCCCCCAGGACGGCGGCCGGCCGGAGGAGCGCCGCGACGTCTCCGAGCTCGCGCCAGGCGGCACGGGGGCGCTTGGCGACGAGCAGCAAGAGGGCGGCGCCCACCGCCGACACCGCGATCCACAGGGCCAGGAAGGGCAGGGCGAGCCACGAGCACCGGGCCAGGGCCACCTGACGTGCCGCCCGCCTGGTCCGCCCGTCGGCGTCGGCGGACAGGGTCGGCGTCGCCGGATCGCGGTCCCCGTCTGCCGACGAGGCTCGCACCGCTGCCTCCGGGACGACGATGACGCGGTGTCCGGCCAGCTGGGCCCGCCAACCGAGGTCGAGCTCGGCTCCGGCGTCCTCGAAGGCAGGGTCGAATCCGGCGAGGTCTGCATGGACGTCGCGCCGCAGGAGCATGCCGCACGTGCTGACAGCGAGCACATCCGTCCGCCGGTCGTGCTGGCCCTGATCGGCCTCTCCCGGGAGAGGCGAGGCGATGCGTCGACCCGACCTGGTGACCTGGATCCCGAGAGACACGAGGCGTCGCGAGTCGTCCCAGTCGACGACCTTCGGACCCGCGATGCCGACCGAGGGCGACTTGCGAACGGCCGCGAGCAGGCGCGCGAGCGTGGCCGGCCCCGGTGCACAGTTGTCGTGCAGCACCCAGATCCACTCGGGCGGCGCACCCCCGCGCGGGGTGTCGCTCTCCGCGGTGTGGATGACGCCAACCGGTTCTCCGAGCAGGTCGACGGCGGCGTCGATGGCCCGGCCGATCGGGACCGCGTGGTCCATGCGGTGGATCCGCACGTCGGCGACGGCCCGTCGCACTCGGGAGTGGGCCTGCGCGATCGCTGCCGACGTGTCCGTGCTCGCGAGGTCGATGATCATGAGGCGGGCTGGGGGAACCGTCTGGGCGGCGATCCCGTCCAGACACTCCGCAAGCCAGCGGGCGCCGTTGCGCACGACGAGCACGGCGCTGACCAGCGCGCCCACGGCGGGGGCCGATCGTCCCGTGGAGGGGGGAGAGGACGATGCGGCAGCCCCGGCGCCGGCGGGTGGTGTGTTGCCTTGGCTCAGCTCGTCGGGCACAGCGTGCTCCTCCACCCGGGTGCCGTGCGGGCCCCGGGCTCGGACCGCATGCTCAGACCGCGCGCTTCTTCAGCTTGCGACGCTCCCGCTCGGAGAGGCCGCCCCAGATGCCGAATCTCTCATCGTTGGCCAGGGCGTACTCGAGGCACTCGGCACGCACCTCGCACCCCACGCAGACCTTCTTGGCCTCGCGTGTGGAGCCTCCCTTCTCCGGGAAGAACGCCTCTGGGTCGGTCTGGGCGCAGAGCGACCGCTCCTGCCAGGAGAGCTCGCCCTCCTGTCCACCCACATCCGACATCACCAATACCAGCTCGTGCATGACCCCTCCTCGACCCTGACTTCCTCTGTCAGCACTGCCTTTGTTGCGTCCCTTGTCGGTTGCTCCCCCCTCAGGACTGGCCTAAGGCGGGCCAGCCGACAAGTACAACAATGAAATTACAAGCGTGTCATGCACCCCACGTCAAGCCGTACAGTGATATTTGCCTGCCGGGCGCAGCGTCTGCTAGGGCTGTGTCCCGACCCCCTCCTCCTCGCCCGACCGACCCGCTCACGGCAGGTGTCCTACCCGCACGATCGCTCTTCTCACCCCCTCCTCA